>NZ_JAWDKL010000026.1:0-42160 GCF_032464675.1 Roseobacter sp. HKCCA0434 | reverse complement strand
CGGAGAGTAGCTTAGAGACCGCCAGACCCTGTCCAAGGATCGGGGAGCACCTCAGTCGATGATCAAATGGTCCGACGTGAAGGGCATGGACCGGCCGGTCGAAGGCCACGTCACGCTGACGCTTCGGCACACGAAAGGGCGCAAGGTTCGGACGATCACGCTCCGCCAGCAGGCGATCGACATCCTGGTGAAGATCCCGCGCTCCAACCGGTCCCCTCATGTGTTCTGGAACAAGACCGAGGAGGGCTACTACCGCGGCCCAGCGAACCTCTTCTGGGACTATGCCCAGGAGACGGGTTTCGGAGCCCGGCTCCATGACATCCGCCACAAGTTCGCGATCGAACGGCTGAGGGAAGGGTGGTCGGTCTATCGCGTCCAGCGCTACATAGGCCACGGATCGGTGAACACGACCGAGCGCTATTACTTCCGCTACCTATCGCGGGAGCAGCAGGAGATCGCCAACGCGGACGGTAATGCCGGTCTTTGAAACAGCATGGCGTATGCCCGCAGCAGCCCCGCCCGAAACGGCGGGACTTCGTCGTTTCAGGACATCTTCCGGGAAGTTCGCTTGGCATCGGCGGCTGCATCTCGGCATAGTCGGTGCAACCGGCGCGGCGAACAGTCGTCATACTATGCCGAGTCTGGCATTTCATGACTCCAAGACCCGCAAGGGCGGGTAAGACCAGAAACCAGTAAAATAAGGCCAAAGTGGCGGAGAGACAGGGATTCGAACCCTGGGTGCCCGCAAAGGCACAACGGTTTTCGAGACCGCCCCGTTCGACCACTCCGGCACCTCTCCGCGGGGTGGGGATCGTCTAGCGAAAGGTGCGGGGGGCTGCAAGCCCTCTTTGCGGCGAAAACGCGGTCCCCTCGCGCGCCGGGGCAGAGGAGGGTTGACAGGGGCCGCTTGCGCGCGCATAGGGACGCCTCCGGATCACCTCGCGAGGGGTGGTGCGGGCTGTTTTCAATGTGTCCCGTGACCGACGGGACCGCTGTCCGAGGTGCGGGGGACCCCGCGCGAACACCCCGCAAGGGGGGCCACAGGGCGCGACAGGACAAGGACGACACGCATGTTCGCGGTCATCAAGACGGGCGGTAAGCAGTACCGCGTTGCAAAGGACGACGTCTTCACCATCGAGAAGCTCGATGGCGAGGCCGGTGACGAGATCCGCTTCGGCGAGGTCCTGATGGTGGGCGGCGACAGCACCACCGTGGGCGCGCCCTTCATCGAAGGTGCCGCGGTCGTCGCGGAAGTGGTCGAGCAGACGCGCGGCGAGAAGGTCGTCTCCTTCAAGAAGCGTCGCCGCAAACACTCCTCGCAGCGCCGCAAGGGCCACCGTCAGCACCTGACCAAGGTGCGCATCACCGATATCGTAACCGCGTAAGCGACCGGACAGGAGAGTAGAGCATGGCACATAAAAAGGCAGGCGGTTCCTCCCGCAACGGTCGCGACTCCGCCGGACGTCGCCTCGGCGTCAAGAAGTTCGGCGGCGAAGCCGTGATCCCGGGCAACATCATCGTGCGTCAGCGCGGCACCAAGTGGTGGCCGGGCAACGGCGTCGGCATGGGCCGCGATCACACGATCTTCGCCACCGAGGAAGGCTCCGTGACCTTCCACAAGGGTCTCAAGGGCCGCACGTTCATCAGCGTGCTGCCTGCGCAGGAGGCCGCTGAATAAGCCGGACCTGAACTGCATGCATTCAGCGGGGATCGGCGGAAACGCCGGTCCCCGACCTCGTTTCCGCCCCCTCGCATCTACCGCCGCCAATCAAGGAAACGCGGCATCACGAGAGGGAGACGGGCCAATGACCCTGACCGGAAAAGATCTGATCGCCATGGGCTACGAGAGCGGGAGCTGGTTCGCCCAGGCGATCGCCGAGGCCAATGCGCGCAATCTTCAAGGCGGGGATTTGCGGCACTATCTCGATCGGATGGCCCCGCCGCGCAAGCGTCCGCTGCTGGCCGAACCCGCGCCGGTGGACTGGCACCTGGAGGCCGAGGGCGAGGACGACGCGGAGAACGTGGCCGCCGTGCGCCGCACGATGGACGCGCTGATGCGCACGCCGACGCTGGTGGGTGGGGCCGTCATGCCCGATGCCTGTCCGGCAGGACCCGAGGGCACGATCCCGGTGGGCGGCGTGGCCATCGCACGCAATGCGATCCATCCCGGCATGCACTCGGCCGACATCTGCTGTTCGGTGATGATGACCGAGTTCCACGACGTGGCGCCGAAGGACGTGCTCGACACGATCCACGCCGTGACCCATTTCGGGCCGGGCGGGCGGGGCAACGGTGAGCGGTTCACCCTGTCGCCCAAGCTGCTCGACGCCTTCCGGGACAACATGTTCCTGAAGGACGCGAAGATCGTGCAGGCTGCGATGGAGCATCTGGGCACGCAGGGCGACGGCAACCACTTCGCCTTCGTCGGGGTGTCCTCGGCCACGGGGCGGACCTGTCTGTTGACGCATCACGGCTCCCGCGGGCCGGGGGCGGGACTTTACAAGCTCGGGATGCGCCATGCTGAGAAAATGCGGCGCAAGCTGTCGCCCGAGACGGCGAAGGGCAATGCGTGGATTCCGGCGGACAGCCCGCAAGGCGAAGCCTATTGGGAAGCGCTGCAGCTGATCCGCAAGTGGACGAAGGCGAACCATAACGGGCTGCATCAGGCCGTGGTGGAACGTCTGCGCGCGCGGATCGAGCGGCGGGTGTGGAACGAGCACAACTTCGTCTTCCGCAAGGGCGACCTCTACTACCACGCGAAGGGGGCGACCCCGGTGGACGAGGCGTTCCTGCCCGATAGCGGTGGCGTGCAGATCGTGCCGCTCAACATGGCGCAGCCGATCCTGCTGGTGCGCCGGGCCGAGGGCGCGCCCGATCACGGCTTCGCGCCGCATGGCGCGGGCCGGAACATGAGCCGGACAGCGCACAAGCGCCGGATCGGCGATCGGCCGGACACGGAGGTCTTCGCCGAGGAGACGGCGGGCATCGACGCGCGGTTCTACTGCGGGCGGATCGACGTGTCCGAACTGCCATCGGCCTACAAGGACGCGGGCACGGTGCGGCGCCAGATGGCGGCGCATCGGCTGGCGGACGTAGTGGACGAGATCCTGCCCCACGGCGCCATCATGGCCGGGGATTGGGAGCATGACGCGCCGTGGAAGGTGAAGGCCCGCGCCAAGTGGGCCGCGCGCGAGGCCGCATCGTGACCGGGTTCCCCTCGAAGAAGGGAGGCGCTGGCGAAAGCCGGCGCCCCCCGCTATCGTCTGCCTTTCCAATCGGTTCCGCGTCGGAGAACGGGATGACCGCACCCATCATCGAGACCAAACGCCTGACCCTGCGCCCGCTGCGTGCCTCGGATGCCGGGCTGATCTCGCTCTATGCCGGGGATGCGCGGGTGGCGAAGATGACGACCCGCATCCCGCACCCGTTCCCCCCCGGCGCGGCCGAGAGCTATATCGGCCGTGCTTCGCGCGACGATGCGGGCGAGACGATCTGGGCGCTCGACGCGACGAAGCAGGGCGGGTCGGAACTGCTGGGGCTGATGGCGCTCGGCGATGACGGCTCGGTCGGCTATTGGGTCGCGCCGCCTTTCTGGCGGACCGGCTACGCGACCGAGGCGCTCGGCGCGATGGTGGACGCGCATTTCGCGCGGGGCGGCGGAGTGCTGAGCGCCAGCGTCTTCCAGGACAATCCGGCCTCGGCGGCGGTGCTGACGGCGGTCGGATTCCGCTACGAGGGCGAGGGGGAGACTGTCTCGGTCGCGCGGGGCGGGCGGGTCGAGACCTGGACCTACGCCTTGAGCGCCGCGGATCGCGCTGCCGCGACCGCTTGAGCGTTCGGGCGTCCTCGCGTATCAGCCGAAGCTGACAAGGAAAGGCGGATGGCATGAAGTTCCTCGATCTCGCGAAGGTCACGATCCGCTCGGGCGCCGGAGGGCGGGGCTGCATCTCGTTCCGGCGGGAGAAGTACATCGAATATGGCGGGCCCGACGGCGGCAATGGCGGGCGCGGCGGCGACGTGATCGCCGAGGCGGTCGAGGGGCTGAACACGCTGATCGACTACCGCTACCAGCAGCATTTCTTCGCCAAGAACGGGCGTCCCGGCGAGGGTCGGCAGAAGACCGGCGCGGATGGCGACGACATCGTGTTGAAGGTGCCGGTGGGAACCGAGATCCTCGACGAGGATCAGGAGACGGTGATCGCCGATCTGACCGAGGTGGGCCAGCGGGTCATTCTCGCCAAGGGCGGCAATGGCGGCTTCGGCAACCTGCACTTCAAGACCTCGACCAACCAGGCGCCGCGCCGCGCCAATCCCGGCCAGGACGCGGTGGAGCGGGTGATCTGGCTGCGGCTGAAGCTGATCGCGGATGTGGGTCTGCTGGGTCTGCCCAATGCGGGTAAGTCCACCTTCCTCGCCGCCACGTCGAACGCGCGGCCGAAGATCGCGGATTATCCCTTCACGACGCTGCATCCCAATCTCGGCGTCGTCGCGGTGGACGGGGCGGAGTTCGTGATCGCCGACATCCCCGGCCTGATCGCGGGGGCGCATGAGGGGCGCGGCATCGGCGACCGGTTCCTCGGCCATGTCGAGCGTTGCGCGGCGCTGCTGCATCTGGTCGACGGCACGTCGAGCGAGGTGGCGGAGGATTACCGTACCATCATCGCGGAGCTGGAGGAGTATGGCGGCGGGCTGGCGGAGAAGCCGCGCGTGACCGTGCTCAACAAGATCGACGCGCTCGATGCGGAGCTGGTAGAAATGCAGAAGGCGGAGCTCGAAGAGGCCTGCGGCGGCGAGGTGCTGACCCTGTCGGGCGCGGCCGGGACCGGGTTGACCGAGGTGCTGCGGGCGCTGCGCGCGCTGATCGTCGCGCGCGCAAAGGCGGAGGCCGAGGCCGGGCAGGAGCCGCAGCAATGGACCCCCTGAGCTCCGCCGAACGGCTGGAGGCGGCCTCCACCATCGTCATCAAGATCGGCTCGGCCCTGCTGGTCGGGCAGGAGGGTCTGCGCGAGGAGTGGCTGGGCGGATTGCTGGCCGATGTCGCGCGGTTGCGTCGCGCGGGCAAGCGGGTGGTGCTGGTCTCCTCGGGCTCGATCGCGCTGGGGCGCGGGGTGCTGACCCTCGATCCCGGCCCGTTGCCGCTGGAACGCTCGCAGGCGGCGGCGGCGGTCGGGCAGATCCGCCTGGCGCGCGCCTATGAGGAGGGGTTGCGCCCGCACGGCGTGACCACGGCACAGGTGCTGATGACGCTGGAGGACAGCGAGGACCGGCGTCGCTACCTCAACAGCCGCGCGACGCTGCGCACGCTGACCGGCCTCGGCGTCGTGCCGATCGTCAACGAGAACGACACGGTGGCGACGGACGAGATCCGCTATGGCGACAATGACCGGCTGGCAGCCCAGGTCGCCGCGCTGGTGGGTGCCGATGTGCTGGTGCTGCTGTCGGACGTGGACGGGCTCTATACCGCCAATCCCCGCCTGGACGAGGATGCGGTGCACGTGCCGCTGATCGACCGGATCACGCCCGCGATCCTCGGCATGGCGGGCGGCGCGGGCACCGCAGGGGCCAAGGGAGGGATGCGCACCAAGGTCATGGCCGCGGAGACGGCGATGCAGGCGGGTTGCGCGCTCGCCATCTGCCGTGGGGACACGCTGCGCCCCATCACCGCGCTGGAGGAGGGCGCGCGGGCGAGCTGGTTCGTACCCGCGCAGGACTCGGCGCGCGCGCGCAAGCTGTGGATTGCGGCGATGGTGCCTCGCGGTGTGCTGCGGGTGGATGCGGGCGCGGTCGAGGCGCTGCGCAAAGGCCGCTCGCTGCTGCCTGCGGGCGTGTCCTCGGTTGAGGGAACATTCGACCGGGGCGATGCGGTGGATATCGTTGGGCCGGAGGGCATGGTCGCCCGTGCGCTCGCGGGATATCACAGTGCCGAGCTGACCCGGATCGCGGGCCAGCAGAGTGGCAGCATCGAATCGATCCTCGGGCATCCGGGGCGCGCGCATGTGGTCCATCGCGACGACATGGCGATCTGATCGTCGTCAGGGTTGCCGGGGGGATCGTGGCAACCCGTCATGGTTGTCCGAAACTGATTTTCGGTGGGCTATCGGCCTGTTTTCCTTTCTTTTTTCGTGACGTTCGTCGCTAAGGTCGGGGCAAGCAGCGCCTGGCGGAGCGATGACATGCGTTTTCTTGCGGTTTTACTTCTTCTGACGGGCTGCGCGTCCTTCGGCGCGTCGGGCGGCGAGGTTCTGGTGGCCGGGGCGGATGTGCTGGTGCCGCGGGCCAACTCCTTCTATGCGCGTGAGGAGCCGCTGCCCGACCTGTTGCAGCGCCATGCGCGTCTGACGGCAGTCGGCGAAGGCGCGGGCGGAGAGACCGGCGGGATGGAACGGCTGTGCCAGTTCGGGGACGGCATTCCCGATATCGTGCTGCTGACCCGCTCCCCCCGTCTGACCGAGATCCGGCGGTGCGAGCGGGCGGGCGTGATGATTAGCGCCGACCTGGTGGCGCTCTACAATGGCGGCATCGCGGGGGCGCCGCCCTTCGAGCAGGTCTGGATTGCCTTCGTGCCCGCGCGGTTGCAGCGCAACCCGGCGGCACGGCGGGCGGTGGAAAGCTTGCGTTACGATTTCGACGGGATCATTAAGGGCAGCGACTACGAACGCCTCTTTTCGGCCCGACGGACCTGAACCGATGAACGACATGGATGTGCGCGGCGTGATGGCCGCGATGGGCGCGGCGGCCAAGGCCGCGTCCGCCGAGCTGGCCTTCGCCAGCGGCGATGCGAAACGCGCGGCGCTCGAAGCGGCGGCCGATGCCGTGGACGCCGCGATCCCCGAGATCGTCGCCGCCAATGCGCGCGACATGGAGTTCGGGCGCGGGAAGGGCCTGTCGGGCGCGATGCTCGACCGGCTGATGCTCGACGAGGGCCGCATCGGCGGCATCGCGGCGGGCCTGCGCGCCGTTGCCGGGCAGGACGATCCGGTCGGTGCCGTGATCGCGGAATGGGACATGCCGTCCGGGCTGCATATCCGCCGCGTGCGCACCCCCATCGGCGTGATCGGCGTGATCTACGAGAGCCGCCCGAACGTCACGGCGGATGCGGGGGCGCTCTGCCTGAAATCGGGCAACGCGGTGATCCTGCGTGGCGGGTCGGAGAGCTTCCACTCCTCTGCCGCGATCCATGCCTGCATGGTCGAGGGGCTGCGCGCGGCCGGGTTGCCGGAGGCGGCAATTCAGTTGGTGCCCACGCGAGATCGCGCCGCGGTGGGCGAGATGCTGACGATGACCGACCATATCGACGTGATCGTGCCGCGCGGCGGCAAGGGCCTGGTCGGTCGGGTGCAGGCGGAGGCGCGGGTGCCGGTCTTCGCGCATCTCGAAGGGATCTGCCATGTCTACGTGGACGGTGCCGCCGATCTGGAGAAGGCGCGTGCCGTGGTGCTGAACGCAAAGACCCGGCGCACCGGGATCTGCGGCTCCGCCGAAACGCTGTTGGTCGACCGTGCCTTCCTCGACCGGCACGAGGCCATCGTGCGCGACTTGCTCGACGCGGGCGTCGAGGTCCGCGGCGATGCGGAATTGCAGCGCATCGACGGCGTGGCCGCGGCGCAGGAGGACGATTTCGGTCGCGAGTTCCTCGACATGATCATCGCGGCGAAGGTCGTGGACGGGGTGGACGGGGCGATCGCGCATATCCGCGAATACGGCTCGAACCATACCGATGCGATCCTGACCGAGGACGATGCGGTGGCCGACCGCTTCTTCCAACGGCTCGACAGCGCGATCCTGATGCGCAACGCCTCGACCCAGTTCGCCGATGGTGGCGAGTTCGGCATGGGCGCGGAGATCGGCATCGCGACGGGCAAGCTGCACGCGCGCGGCCCGGTGGGGGCCGAACAGCTGACCAGCTTCAAATATCTCGTGACGGGCGACGGGACGGTGCGCGGCTGAGGCCGCGCCACCGAAACGCCCCCCGAAAACGCCAGAGGCCCCGACCTTCTTGATGGGTCGGGGCCTCTGTCGCGTGGTGCGTATTCTCGCGTGGTCTTGTCGGGGGTCAGCCGTTCCAGGTACGGACGGGACCGCAGTCGAAGTGAACGAAGTTGGAGCGCGGGTAGCGACCGACGCCGCCGGCGCCACAGGCGACGCCTGCTTCGTACATGTTCTGCACCGAGCGGGAGGAGAGCCGCAGATCGGCCGCCATCGCGCGGGTGTGGTAGGAGTTGCGTGCAACGCCGCGGTGCGAGCGGCTGAGCGCGCGGTTCGTCTCCGGGCTGCGATAGCCGGACATCAGCTGGTAGGTCTCGGTCGTGTCCATCAGGCGGCTTGCGGCGGCCATGATGTCGATCGTGCGCACGTCGACGGCGCGGATCTCGTTGCGACGCCAGTCGCGGAACAGGTAGTTGATCTCGTCGAGCACCTGCGGGATGTACTCGCCCTCGACCCAGTAGACGCTGTCGACGCGCTCACCGGTGCGGGGGTTGAAGATCTTGACGCTGCGGATATCACCGGCACCGGTCAGAACGGCGGGCGTACCAGCAAAGGAGGGTGCTGCTGCGATTGCGCCCAGGCCTGCAAGGCCGCCCAGAACGCCACGGCGGGTCACGACACTCGAAGTCATTTACAATATTCCTTGATCTGTCCCAGTTGGTTGCGAACTTCGGTGGTGGCCGTGTCCGCTTGAGCATTCTTATGCCACACGAGTTTTTTTGTACCAAGTGGCACTTGTGCAGCAACCAAATCATGCGACATGCGTTATAGGGGCGCTACGGGTGCCCTGCCGTGTTCGCAAATGTTCTCTTTTTGGAGCGTCGCGACATAGGCTGGGTCGAGTTTCGGCGGTTAACCGCCAGTTGAGGGTAGCAAGCGGATCGCGTTCGGCGGAACTTTGCCGGAAATGTGATGACCGCAAACTGTGTCAAAGGACGTAAGCAGTGTATCAAATTCGCAACGCATCGTTTTTCTGCACCGTTTCACTGGCCGCGATGGCCATCGGGCAGGTCGGATTCGCTCAGAACGAGTCACTTCCGACACTGTCCGAGCAGCCTGCGCAGTCCCCGGAACTGGCCGCGCTGTTGCAGTCGGATGCACCTGCCGCAATCCGCGACTACTATAATGCGCGTGGAAATGCCTCGATCTTCCTGAGCGGGGATGCCGAGGCCGGGCGCGCCCTGATCGACGCGCTGGCCGACCAGCATCGCCATGCGCTTCCGGCCGCGGACGATCTTCTCGCCGAGCTGACGGCGCACGCGACGGACGCGATCAGCGGTCGGGGGACGGCGGAGGGCGAGCTTGCCTTCGCCCGCGCCTGGCTGAACCTCGCCAAGCAGCGTCTGTCGGGCATCGTGCAGCCGCGCGCGCTCAGCTCGAACATGGATCGCAGCTTGCCCGAACTCGACGAGGCCGAACTGATGGCCCGCCTCGACGGTGACGCCGTCGAGGCGATTGCGGGATTGATGCCGGATCATCCGCATTACGCGCAGCTTCTCGACCTGCGCGCCGAGCTGGAGCGTGTGGTCGCCGCGGGCGACTGGGCCGCGGGCGAGATCCCGTCGGGCGGCTCGATCGAGGCCGGAGATACCGATGCGCGCGTGCCGCAGATCCGTGCGCGCCTACGCGCCCTCGGCGACTATCGCGACGGCGGCGTCCCTGCGCGCGAGACCACGCTGGCGGGAGAGGAGCCGCTGGACGGCGAGTCCACCCTCGATGGCGAGGCGCCGCTAGACACTGTGCGCGCCGCGCCGATCTCGCAGGACGGCCAGCGCATGGATGCCGTGACGGTCGAGGCGTTGCAGGCCTTCCAGCGCCGTCATGGCCTTAACGATGATGGCGTGGTCGGGCCCAAGACGCTCGCCGCGCTCAACACAACGGCCGAGGAGCGGCTGCGCCAGGTCCTCGTGAACCTGGAGCGGGTGCGCTGGACCGGCTGGGATCGCGATGCCCGCCATATCTACGTGAACCTGCCCGACTATCGCGCGACGCTGAACGTCGATGGCGAGGAGGTCTTCGAGACCCGCGTCGTCGTCGGCCAGGCGCGCCACCAGACGGTCGAGTTCTCCGACACCATGACGCATATGGTGGTCAACCCGACCTGGACGGTGCCGCGCTCGATCGCGACCGAGGAGATTTTGCCGGCGCTGCGCAGCAATCCCAACTATCTCAACGAGAACAACATGAGCCTGATCGACGACGGGTCGGGCGTGTGGGTGCCGCCCGATACCTCCATGATCAACTGGGCGAACTTCTCGCAGAGCTATTTCCCCTGGTGGATCCGGCAGGGGCCTGGGCCGGGCAATGCGCTCGGCAACGTGAAGTTCATGTTCCCCAACGAGCATGCGATCTACCTGCACGACACCCCGTCGCGCAGCCTGTTTGCGCGTGATGCCCGCGCCTTCAGCCACGGTTGCGTGCGGGTGGCGGATTACCGGGGCCTCGCCGAGGCGTTGCTGTCGCCGCAGATGAGCGATCCGATGAGCACCTTCGATCGTCACCGCTCCACCGGGCGGGAAACGCGGGTCAATCTCGACGTGAAACCGGCGGTTCATATCGACTATCGCACCGTCTGGGTGGACGAGGATGGCCGCGCGCAGTTCCGCGACGACATGTACGGCCGGGACGAGCTGGTGCTCGACGCGCTGATCGACCTGGGGGTCGAGGTCGGGGCCGCGCAGGGCTGACGCCTTCCTTTCGCGTGGGCGACGCTCTATATCGCCCACGACGGACGGAGGACGACATGACCCTTACGATCGAGACCATCGCGCGCGAGATCGGCGCCAAGGCGGAGGGCGACCTGTCGCTGCGGATTGCCCGCCCGCGCCAGCCCGACGAGGCGGGGCCGGACGACCTCGCGCTCGCCATGAGTGCCGAGTTCCTCGACAAGCTGTCACAAGGGCAGTCCCGCGCCGCGATGGTGGCCGAGGGCACCGACTGGCGGGCGCTGGGGCTGGAGGCCGCGGTGATCGTCGGGCGGTCGCGCTATGCGATGGCGGGTCTGGCGCGCCTGTTCTCGACTCCGCCCGCACCGAAGGATCCCGTCCATCCCAGCGCCGTGATCGACCCGACCGCCTCGCTGGGCGAAGGCGTGACGGTCGGTCCTCTCGCCGTGATCGGTAAGGGTGTGGAGATCGGCGCGAATACGCGGATCGAGGCGCAGGTCCATGTCGGCGACGGCGCGCTGATCGGGGCGGATGGCTGGCTGATGCCCGGTTGCCGCATCGGCAGCGGCGTGACGATCGGCGCGCGCTTCATCGGTCAGATGAACGCGGTGATCGGCGGCGACGGCTTCTCCTTCGTCAGCCCGCAGCCCAACGCGGTCGAGGATTACATGGAGCGCGGGACCATCGCAGCATCCATGCAGGCGGACCGCTACGAGCGGATCGACAGCCTGGGCGCGGTGGTCATCGGCGACGATGTGGAGGTCGGCGCGTGCTCGGTGATCGACAAGGGCACGGTCAGCGACACGCGGATCGGAGACGGCGTGAAGATCGACGCGCATGTGATGGTCGGTCACAACGTGCAGGTGGACGACACCACGCTGCTCTGCGCGCAGGTCGGCATCGCGGGCTCCACCCGGATCGGCAAGCGGGTGGTGCTGGGCGGGCGCGTGGGCGTCGCCGACCATATCTCGATCGGCGATGATTCCATCGCGCTGGCCGGGTCGGGTGTTACGACGCGCGTGCCCGAACGCACCGTCGTGATGGGCTATCCTGCGCTGAAGCAGGACGTTTTCATGAAGATTTTCAAGGCGACACGCCGTTTGCCGAGCCTTGCGGCCAAGGTCGCGGAACTTCAGAAACGGGTTCCAAACGACGACGACAAGGGCTAAGGCTCGGCGAGATGCGAAGCGAGGCAGGATCATGTCCGACGAAGTGACCGAAAAGATGCGCGCGATCATCGCGGAGCAGGCCGTGCTCGACCCGTCCGAAGTCAGCATGGACGCGACCCTGGAAGATCTGGGGATCGACAGCCTCGGACTGGTCGAGGCCGTCTTCGCCATCGAGGAGGAGTTCGACGTCCAGGTCCCCTTCAACGCTAACGATCCTGCCGACAGCCAGTTCGACATCACGAACGTCCAGAGCATGGTGAACGCGGTCAAGCAGCTGGTCGCGGCGAAAGCCGGCTGACATGCGCCGCGTCGTCATAACCGGCCAGGGCGCGATCAGCGCGCTCGGCCACACGGCGGTCGCCACCATGCAGGCGATGCGCGAGGGCAAGTCGGGCATCGGCCCGCTGGTCCTGCGCGACAAGGACCGGCTGATGATCGACATCGGCGGGCAGGTTCACGGGTTCGAGCCCGATGCCGTGTTCTCGCGCCAGCAACTCTCGCTTTACGATCCGAACACGCAATTCGCGCTGGTCGCGGCAGCGGAAGCGATGAAGCAGTCCGGCTTGCAGATCGACGACGCTTTGGCCGAGCGGACGGGCGTGATCCTCGGCAATTCCGGCGGCGGGCTGCGCACGATCGACGAAAATTACCGCACCGTCTACGAGGAGGGGAAGAACCGCGTTCATCCCTTCGTCGTGCCGCGGCTGATGAACAATGCCGCCGCCTCGCATATCTCGATGACCTACGGAGCGAAGGGGCCGTGCTTCACCGTCTCGACCGCCTGTTCCTCCTCGAACCACGCGATGGGCGAGGCGTTCGAGAAGATCCGCGCGGGCAGCGCCGACGTGATGCTGACCGGCGGGTCGGAGAGCATGCTGGTCTTCGGCGGCATCAAGGCCTGGGAAGGGCTGCGCGTGATGTCGAAGGACGGCTGCCGTCCGTTCTCGAAGAACCGCAACGGGATGGTGCAGGGCGAGGGGGCGGCGATCTTCGTCTTCGAGGAATACGAGCGGGCCAAGGCGCGCGGGGCGGAGATCCTGGCCGAGGTGATCGGCTTCGCCATGTCCTCGGACGCCTCCGACATCGTCATGCCGAACCGCGACGGCGCGGCGCGCGCCATGCGCGGGGCGCTGGCGTCGGCAGGGATCGACCGGACGGAGGTCGGCTACATCAACGCGCACGGAACCGGCACCGCCGCCAACGACCGCACTGAATGCGCCGCGGTGCGCGAGGTCTTCGGGGATCACGCGGACGCGCTGATGATCTCCTCCACCAAGTCGATGCACGGGCATCTGATCGGCGGCACCGGCGCGGTGGAGATGCTGGCCTGCGTCATGGCGGTGCGCGACGGGATCGTCGCCCCGACGATCAATTACGAGCAGCCCGATCCCGAATGCGATCTCGACGTCGTACCCAACACGGCGCGCGAGGCGCGGGTCGAGGTCGCGATGTCCAACGCCTTCGCCTTCGGCGGGCTGAACGCGGTGCTTGCGCTGCGCAAGGTCTGACGAACCTCGGACATGAAAAAAGGGGCGCGGACGCCCCTTCCTTCGATCATCGGCCTCTTCCGGCGCTCAGGGCAGGGCGTTCATCGCCGCCGTGAAGCCCGCGAGGCTGATCTGCAGGTCGATCGGGCCGGTCGGCACGTTGATCGCGGCCACCCGCAGGTTGAGGATGTTGCCCGCCTTCATCGCGTCCACGGCACCCTGATTCAGCGCGAACCGCGCGACGCAGCCGCTGTCGATGCAGAAATTGTAGCCGAATCGCTGGGCACGGCCCTGGTCGACGCGGAAGGCGATGCCCTCGGTCAGTACGACGCCGAGGGGCAGGACCAGCGTGACGCCGACGACCGCGTTGGAGTTGCCGTCTTCCAGCCGAACGAGGCTGAATTCCGCCGCAGGGCGCCCGTCCTCGTTATTGGCGGTCTGGAACAGGATGCACTCGTCGGTCTCGCCCACGCAGCGCAGCTCCCAGTCGTTGAACTCCTCGCGCACCGTGTCGGGGGCGGCGCCGGTCCGCTCCACCGCCGGGGCGGAGGGTTCGGGCGCGGGCTCTGGCTCCGGCTCGGGGGCGGGCTGCGGCGCGGGCGCGGGGGCCGGGCGCGGGGCCTCGAAGCCGGTCGTGGGACCTTGCTGCGCGAGGGTCGGCAGGGCGAGGCTCGCGACCAGGGCGGCGAGGGGGAGGATACGGAAACGCATGTCGAAAACCCGTCTTTCGTTGAACAATCGATTGCCGAAAGACCTGTCAGCTTGCGTCCTGTCTGTCAACGCGACGGTCGTGGCCGGCCAGCCAAGAGGAAAAGGGTGCCCCTTGCGGAGCACCCTTTCCCATACCTGCCGCGTTTTCGCGGCTTTATCCCTGTCAGACCGGCCGAACCAATGTCTGAAAGCGACGCTACGGAAACGATTCCGTCCCGTCAACAGGCAGATTTGCGTGACATTTTCCGCGTGCCTCCGCACTGGATCGGCCGGGGTGAGACGCTATGCTGCACGGCGGATCGAGAGGGGAGAGCAGGGCGATGACCGAGACGCTATTCGTGGGCGGCGGTGGCGAGGACCAGGCGCAGGCGCAGGTTTTGGCGCTGAAATACGCCAACCGCCACGGGCTGATCGCTGGGGCCACGGGCACCGGCAAGACGGTGACGCTGCAGATCCTCGCGCAAGGCTTCTCGGATGCGGGCGTTCCGGTCTTCCTGTCGGACGTTAAGGGCGATCTGTCGGGCTTGGCCGCGGCGGGGGCCGAAACGGACGCGCTGCATCCCAAGCTGGTGGAGCGGGCGGCGACGATCGGCCTCGACCCGTTCGACTATGCCGCCGCACCCGTCACCTTCTGGGACATGTTCGGGGAGAAGGGCCATCCGCTGCGTACCACGGTCGCGGAGATGGGGCCGCTGCTGCTGGCGCGGCTGCTGGATCTGAGCGAGGCGCAGGAGGGCGTGCTCAACATCGCGTTCCGCGTGGCGGACGAGCAGGGGCTGGCGCTCCTGGACCTCAAGGACCTGCAGGCGCTGCTGGTCTGGGTGGGCGAGAACCGGAGCGATCTCAGCCTGCGCTACGGCAATGTTTCGACCGCCAGCGTCGGCGCCATCCAGCGGCGGTTGCTGGTGCTGGAAAATCAGGGCGGGGCGGGCTTCTTCGGCGAACCGGCGCTGGAGCTTGAGGACATGATCGCGACCAAGGCGGACGGGCGCGGACGCATCAACGTGCTGGCCGCCGACCGTCTGATGCAGTCGCCGGGGCTCTACGCCACGTTCCTGCTGTGGCTGCTCAGCGAGTTGTTCGAGCAGCTGCCGGAGGTGGGCGACCCCGACAAGCCGAAATTCGTGTTCTTCTTCGACGAGGCGCATCTGCTGTTCGACGACGCGCCCGATGCGCTGATCGACAAGGTGGAGCAGGTGGCGCGGCTGATCCGCTCCAAGGGCGTGGGCGTGTGGTTCGTGACGCAGAACCCCGACGACATCCCGCCGGACGTGCTGGGCCAGCTTGGCAACCGGGTGCAGCATGCGCTGCGCGCGTTCACCCCGCGCGACCAGAAGGCGCTGCGCGCGGCGGCGGAGACGTTCCGCCCCAATCCGCGCTTCGACATGGAGGACGCGATCCGCGATGTCGGCATCGGCGAGGCGGTCACGAGCTTCCTGGAGAAGAAGGGCGTGCCGGGCATGGCGGAGCGCACGCTGATCCGTCCTCCGTCCTCGCGCCTCGGGCCACTGAGCGCGGCGGAGCGTGGGGCGGTGCTGGCGGCCTCGCCGCTGGCTGCCAAATACGACACGGCGCTGGACCGAGAGAGCGCGTTCGAGATCCTGTCGAAGCGGGCGGAGACCGCGGCGGCCGAGACCGAAGAGGACGCCGAGCCGCCGCGCGACCGGCGCTATCGCGGGCCGCAGAGCGCGCCGAGCGGGCGCGAGTACAATTCCGGCCGCCGCTATTCGCCCGGTCAGGCGAAGCCCAAGCCGCGCAGCCGCTCCGACAGCATCGCCAAGACGTTCGGCAAGTCGCTGGCCCGCCAGCTCGGCACGCAGGTCGGGCGGCAGATCACGCGCGGCGTGCTGGGCGGGCTGTTCCGGGGACGCTAGGCGACACTCAGCCCGAGGTGAGCCGCTGCCCGATCTCGCCCTCGATCAGTTGCTCGAACGGGGATGGCGCGAGGCGTCCCGGCTCCGCGAACGGGTCGGAGAAGGCGTAGATGGTGAACATCATTAGCCCGCTATAGGCCGAATAGAGGCACAGCAGGGCGATGTTCTCCCGCGTTGGGGGGAACACGAAATAGGGCACCGTGACCAGAACGGTGCCGGCGATCGCGGCAACCCAGAACAGCGTGCTCATCCCGAACAGCGCCGTGCTTTCGCGTTGCTGCCGCAGGGCAGCGAGGTGCTGCGCATCGGCGATCATCGCGTCGCGCAGGCTGTCCTGGCGGGGGGTCTGCGGGTCGAGGTCGAGTGCGGCGAGGTAGATCCGTTCGTGCAACGCCCAACCATCGGCGAACTGTGTGTCGTCACGGTCGGCCCATTCCTCGCCGACGACATGCGCGACGTAGTCGACAACTGCCTGCTGAACGGTCGCGGCGCCGTCGGGATCGTAGCGCGCGATATCGCCGTGGATGTTCGCGAGGGCCGTCGCCTCCGCCACCAGGTCGGCGCGCAAGTCGGCATAGTCGTCGAGCTCCTGCGCGAAGACCAGCGCGAGGACGAGACCGTGCAGCGCCGCGACCCGCCGGGCGGTCGCGCTGGCGGCCTGGCCCGTCAGGGGCGGGGTGTCCACGCCCGCCAGCCACCGCGCGCCCGCGTAGATGCCGAGCGACAGCGCGACCGTGCCGAGGACGAAGACGAGGCCGAGCCAGATCATCCTGTCTCGCGGATACGCAGCTTGTGCAGGCGGTTGCGCTCCCGCTCCACGACCTCGATGCGGAACCCGTCGAAGGAGAAGACCTGACCGGTGGTCGGAATGGTCTGCGCGACATGGATGACCAGGCCCGCCACGGTGTTGGCCTCGTCATCGGGCAGCGCCCAGTCGGTCGCGCGGTTGAGGTCGCGGATGCTCATCTTGCCATCCACCAGGATCGAGCCGTCGGCCATGCGCTCGATCCCCTCGACCTCCACATCCGTCTCGTCGGTGATGTCGCCGACGATCTCCTCCAAGATGTCCTCCAGCGTCACGAGGCCCTGCAGCGCGCCGTATTCGTCCACCACCAGCGCGAAATGGCTGTGGCGCAGCAGGAAGGCGCGCATCTGGTCGTCGAGCGTGGTGGCGTCGGGCACGAACCACGGCTCCATCACCACGTCCATCACGTCGAATTCCGCCAGCGCGGCCAACCCGCCGCTGGTGCCGCGCACCAGCTTGTCCACCGCGCGCAGCAGGTCCTTGGCATGGATCACGCCGACGATGTTCTCGGGCTCGTCGCGGAACACGGGGATGCGTGTGTGCGGCGAGCGCAGGCAGGCCGTGAGGATCTCCTCCGGCGGCAGGTCCGCGTCGATCATCTCGATATTGCGGCGGTGGATCATCACCTCCTCGACCGTGCGGATACGCAGGTCGAGCGCGGCGAGCAGCCGGTCGCGGTCGTCCTTCTCCACCCCGCCCTCGGAGGCGTGGAGGGTGATGGCCTCGGCGATCTCGTCATGGGCCATGATCTGCGCCTCGGGGTCGGTGGGCACGCCGAAAAGTCGCAGCGTCTGCCGCACGATGAAGCGGACGAAATTCACCACCGGGGCGAGGACCCGCACCACCACGCCGATGGGAATGGCGACGAACCCGGCCATCCGCTCGGGGTTGATGATCGCGTAGGTCTTGGGCAGCACTTCCGCGAAGATCAGCACCAGCGCGGTCATCACCAGAGTCGCCGCCGCCACGCCGTTCTCGCCCAGAAGCCGCGTGAAGAGCGCCGTGGCGAGCGAGGTGGCGAGGATGTTGGCGAGGTTGTTGCCCAGCAGGATGCCGCCGATCAGCCGCTCGTTATCCTCCTTCAGGTCCAGCGCCCGCTTGGCCCCCGCGCCATCCATGCCGTGCAGCTTCGCGCGGTTGGCCGCGGTCAGCGCCGTCTCGGATCCCGAGAAGAAGGCCGAGAACAGCAGGAGGATCAGGATCGCGACGGCGGGCAGCCAGATCGCGATATCGGTGAGGGAGAGGCCGGTCTCGTCCATGTGATCGTCCTTGGCGGGTCATGTCTTGCAACGGCCTTCGTTATGGGGCGTGCTGCGGGTCAGGACAAGGAGGGGCCATGCCGCGCATCGCCGATTGGGGAGAGCTGGAGGGACCGCTGACGGCGTTCGGTGGGGTGCATTCCAACCTGCACGCGCTCGACGCGCTGCTGGCAGAGGCGCGAGGCACGCCGATCTGCACGGGCGACGTGGTCGCCTATTGCGCGGACGCGGCGGCGTGCGTGGCGCGGGTGCGGGGGGCCGACATCCGCACGATCGCCGGGAATTGCGAGACGCAGCTGGCCGACGGGGCCGCCGATTGTGGCTGCGGATTCGAGGACGGTACCGCTTGCGACCTGCTGTCGGACGCGTGGTACGCCCATGCCGCGCGCGAGGTGGATGCGGATGCGCGCGCGTGGATGGGCGCGCTTCCCGACTGGGCCACCTTCCGCCATGCCGGGCGGCGCTGGCTGGTCGTGCATGGCGCGCCGAGTGCACAGAACAGCTTCGTCTGGCAGAGCACCGATCTCGCGCCGGAGATCGCGCTGGCGGAGGCGGAGGTCGGCCGCATAGACGGCATCCTGTCGGGGCATTCGGGCCTACCCTTCGTCCGCAGGGAGGGCCGTCACCTCTGGGTCAACGCAGGTGCCATCGGGATGCCGCCGCATGACGGCGCCACCGCGACCCGGTTCGCCGAGATCGACGCGGAGGGCGACGTCTCGATCCACCGGCTCGACTACGACTGGCACGGCGCGCGCGATGCGATGACCGCGTCGGGGCTGGTGCAGGGCTATCACGAGACGCTACGCACCGGCTGGTGGCCGAGCGAGGACGTGCTGCCTCAGGACTTGCGCCGCAGCCAGCCGTCGATGGCCTGAGCGACAGCCTCGGGCCGCTGGTGGTGCAGCCAGTGGTCGCAGCCATCCAGGTCCACCCGCTCCAGATCGTCGCAGAGCGCGTCGAGCCCTTCGGTCGCTTCTGGCAACAGCGCGGTGTCGCCGGTGCCCCAGATCAGCAGATGCGGCATGCTCACCGGCATCTCGACCTTGGCCCAGTCGGGCAGGGGCCGCGGCTGGCCCGGCGGCGCGACCTCGACCGGCGAGACGCGATACCAGCTCACCATCCCCTCCACGGCGTTCGGGCGGGACCATTCGCGCACATATTCAGCGCGCAACTCGGGTGTCATCCAGCTCATGTCCATATGGGCCGAAAACAGGCCGGTCAGCTTCGCGAAATCGTCGGCGCGCAAGGTGTCCTCCACGCCCTCCGCCCGCAGCCAGTCGATATAGCGGCTGGCCTGAGACTGCGCCCCGCCCGCGCTCAACGCCCGCTGAAAACAGGTCGGGTGCACGCCGTTGAAGATGACGAGATGCGAGACGAGGTCCGGCATTGCGAAGGCGGCGGCGTAGGCGACCGCCGCGCCCCAGTCGTGCCCGACCAAGACCACCGGCCCGCCGCCCTCCTCAGAGATCACGGTCGCGAGGTCCGACAGCAGGTGCTTCATCGCGAAACCCGTGAGGTCGGGGGCCGGGTTGCGGCTGATCCCGAAGCCGCGCTGGTCGAAGGCGACGCCGCGATAGGAGGGCAGGGCGGTCATCAGCGCGTCGAACGCGCCGGACCATTCGGGGAAGCCGTGCAGGAAGACGAGCACCGGCGCACCCTGCGGGCCCGCGCTGCGCACCCGCGTCCGCGCGCCGTCGATCTCGATGAACCGCTCCTCGATCATGCGGCCAGACTGGCCCGCCCGCGCCGGTCAGGCAAGCGAGGTCGTGACATGCGCGCCGGTTTCCAGCGTCTTGTGCACGGGGCACTTGTCCGCGATCTCCAGCAGCTTCTGCCGGTCCGCCTCGGTCAGGTCGCCTTGGAGCCGGATCGTGCGGTTGAGGTGGTCGATGCGGCCCTCGCCCTGCGTGCAGGTATCGCAGTCGGAGGCGTGGATCTTGTCGTGGGTCACGTCGACCTCGACATGCGTCAGGTTCAGCCCCTTGCGCCGCGCATACATCCGCAACGTCATCGAGGTACAGGCCCCGAGCCCGGCGGCGAGCAGTTGGTAAGGCGTAAAGCCCAGATCGGTGCCGCCATAGGATTCGGGTTCGTCCGCGAGGATGTGATGCTTCGGCCCCGCGCTGATGTCCTGCAGGAATCCGTCCGGCGAGGATTCGGAGGTGCGCACCACCCCCTCGGGCGCGCCGACCGGCTTGGCCGGTGGGGTGAGGTCGACATATTTCGCGGCCCAGCTCGCGATGACGTCGGCGGCATATTCGGCATCCTTCGCGTCGCTCAACAGATGGTCCGCGTCGTCGAGCGTGACGAAGCTCTTGGGGTGGCGCGCGGCCATCCACAGCTCGGTCGCGTTGTCGATGCCGACCGTCCGGTCCCCCGGCGCATGCAGGATCAGCAGGGCGCGCCGCAGGCCGCGCAACGCATCCTCCAGCTTGCTGGAGGCGACGTCCTCGACGAATTCCTGCCGGATGGTGAAGGGCCGACCGCCGAGGTGCACCTCGGCCTTTCCGCGCGCGGCGATCTCTGCCAGGTGGTCGCCGAAATTGGCGGTGACGTGGTGGGGGTCGGCGGGCGCGCCGATCGTGGCGACGGCCTTGACGCTCGCCAGATCGGGCGCGGCCTTGATGACCGCGGCGCCACCCAGCGAATGACCGACGAGCAGGTCGGGGGCGAGGCCCATCCCCTCCAGATGCCGCGCCGCGGCCAGCAGATCGCCGACATTGGAGCTGAAATGCGTGTTCGCGAATTCGCCATCCGAATGGCCGAGCCCGGTGAAGTCGAAGCGCAGCACGGCGAAGCCCGCCTGCGTCAGACGTTGCGAGATGCGGCGCGCGGCGGCGATATCCTTGGAACAGGTGAAGCAATGCGCGAAGATCGCGGTGGCCAGATGCGGCCCCTCGGGCCGGTCCAGCCGTGCGGCAAGCCTGTCGCCCGAATGGCCCTCGAATGTCAGTTTCTCGCTTCCCATTCCGCTCTCCGCCGCTTCGCTATCCTGCCGGTCGGCCCTATCTAGGCACGGGCACCCCCGGATTGACAGGGCGGGTCGCGGGAAGGTGAGGGATGAAGTTCGTTCGCATGTGCATGACAATCGCGGCCGCGGCGCTGCTGCTGGCTGCGCTGGCCGCCTATCTCGGTGCGCTGCATCCCGCGGGCGACAGCTTCGCCGCGTTGCGCCTGCAACTGGGATTGCTGGCTCTGGTCCTCTACGCCGTCAGCCTCCCCGCGCGTGCCGTTCTGGCAGAGCGTCTGGCCGCGCTCGCCGTCATCGCACAGGCGCTGCCGATCCTCGCCACCGGCTGGGGCGCACGTGCACCCGAGGGTGAGACGATTACCCTGCTGCAGCACAACGTCCTTTTGATGCATGGCGATTTTCTGAGCCTTGCAGCCGCGCTCGAAAGCTACGATGCCGACATCCTGACATTGCAAGAGATCGGCGGCCCGGCCACCTCGCTTCTCTCACTTCTGTCACGCGCCTATCCGCATGTTCCCGACTGTCCCAACGCCTCGACCACGGATGCTCAGATCTTCAGCCGGTTCCCGCTCAGCGATGTCACGTGCGGCCGCACGGTGATGGCGGCGACCGCCGACACGCCGATCGGGCGGGTCAGGGTCGCGTCCGTTCACCCGTTCTGGCCGTGGCCCTACGCGCAGTCGCGATCCATCGCCGAGATCGAGGATCTGCTGGGCGACGAAACGCTGCCGGTCGTCATGGCGGGCGACTTCAACAACACCGCCTGGTCCCATGCCGTCACACGGGTGGAGGCGGCGACGGGCACCCACACCGTTCCCGGCGTCCGACCGACCTTCGGCATCGAGCCCGCGTCGCCGTTCTGGCCGGGCCTCGCGATCGACCACGTCCTCGTCCCGGAGGGCTGGGGCGCCGAAGTGACTTTGCTGCCAAAGCATGGCTCCGACCACCGGGCCTTGCTGGCCCGGATCGGTCCCTGAGCCGCCTCAGATCGCCGAAAACCATTGTCCTGCCGCGCATTCGGGTTAGGCTGTCCCACACGGATGATGGAATGGGAGCGGTCGTGGAGCGCAAGAGCGGTATCATCGGAGTAACCGAAATGATGGCTGGTTCCCGGATCAGCCGACTGCATGCCGACCTGTGCGATCTGAGGACCCGCGCCCGTGACGAGGGGTGCGAGGCGACGGCCCGAGCGGTTGACCTCGCCGTCGAGATGCTTGCCGTCGAACGCGAGGACGATCCCGCGCCGGGGATCCGCCCGATGGACGGCGATGGCTGACAGCCCGTGGCGTTGATCCGCGATCGCCTTCCCGTGATGCCCTGGCGGAAGGCCCACACCGCCCGAAATCCCGGAATGCAGCCGCTCGATCCGGCCGATTGGCTGCAACGGGACGAAACCTTCGCCGACCAGATGGCGCTGCGCGATCGGCTGATCGCCGGGCGGCGGGAGCTGGTCACCGCTCGGCGGGACGGCAGCGAGGCCGCCATTCGAGAGATGGCCGCGCAGGTCGCGACGTCTTTGGCAACCGACCCCGGCTATACCGCGTCCCATGACGGCATCCGACGCCCGGATGGTGTCGTGGTGGACGAGCCGGATCCGCTGATCCGGTCGGGCCGCCTCGTGCAGGAGGATCTGCTGCTGCTGGTGCCGCGCGATGGTCGCTGGGTGCTCGAGGCGGGCGTGCTGTGCTTTCCCTCGCACTGGACGCTGGGGCAGAAGATCGGGCGTGATCTGGGACGCATCCATGTCCCCGTGCCGTTCTATTCCGGGGAGCTCGAACGCCGGGTGCAGCGCCTGTTCGACGCGCTGCGGCCCGGCCGTCCCCTGTGGCGGGCGAACTGGCTCCTCTATCCCGACGCCGACCTGCACAACCCGCTTCTCGAATTCGAGGAGAAGCGCGCCGACTGGTCGGGCGGGCTCTATCTGCGGGTGGAGCGGCAGAGCCTCCTGAAGCTGCCCGAGACGGGCGGCGTGGTCTTTTCGATCAAGACCGACATCGCGCCGGTCGGCGCCGTGCCGCGCGAGGCCCTGGTCGACCTGCTCACAGCCTTCGACGCGCTCGGCCCGGTCGAGCGGGGCTACAAGGGCGGGGATGATGCACGCGCCCGGATCGTCGCGGCAATCGACCGCGCCGCATAGGCTCGGCCCGGTTCGGCCGTCGGCCGTGTCGCCAGATTGCAGATGGTGAACGCAAAAGGGGCGCCCGCCGGGGCGCCCCTTTCCGTCCGATACGGTCCCGCTCAGCAGGAGTAGTAGAGCTTGTACTCCATCGGGTGCGGCGTGTGCTCGTAGGCGTAGACCTCTTCCCATTTCAGATCGCAATAGGCGTCGATCTGGTCCTTGGTGAAGACGTCGCCGGCTAGCAGGAACTCGTGATCCTTCTGCAGCTCGTCCAGCGCCTCGCGCAGGGACGCGCAGACGGTCGGGATCTCGGCCAGCTCCTCGGGGGGCAGGTCGTAGAGATCCTTGTCGTTCGCGTCGCCGGGATGGATCTTGTTCATGATCCCGTCGAGACCGGCCATCAGCAGGGCCGAGAAGCAGAGGTACGGGTTCGACGACGGATCGGGGAAGCGGGCCTCGACGCGCTTCGCCTTGGGGCTCTCGGTCCACGGGATCCGGACGCAGCCCGAACGGTTGCGCGCGGAATAGGCGCGCAGCACCGGAGCCTCGAAGCCGGGGATCAGACGCTTGTAGGAGTTGGTCGACGGGTTGGTGAAGGCGTTGAGCGCCTTCGCGTGCTTGAGGATGCCGCCGATGAAGTAGATCGCCTCGTCGCTGAGGTCGGCATACTTGTCACCTGCGAAGAGCGGCTTGCCGTCCTTCCAGATCGACATGTTGACGTGCATGCCGGTGCCGTTGTCGCCCGCCATGGGCTTGGGCATGAAAGTCGCCGACTTGCCATAGGCGTCCGCCACGTTGTGGATGACGTACTTGTACTTCTGCAGGTTGTCCGCCTGGGCGGTCAGCTTGTCGAAGATCAGGCCGAGTTCGTGCTGGTTGGACGCGACCTCGTGGTGGTGCTTGTCCACCTTCATGCCCATCCGCTTCATCGTGGACAGCATCTCGGAGCGCAGGTCCTGGCCCGGATCGATCGGGTTGACGGGGAAGTAGCCGCCCTTCACGCCCGGACGGTGGCCGGTATTGCCCATCTCGTACTCGGAGTCGGTGTTCCAGGCACCGTCCACCGCGTCGACCTCGAACGCCACCTTGTTCATGGAGGTGGAGTAGCGCACGTCGTCGAACACGAAGAACTCGGCTTCCGGCCCGACGAAGAAGTCGTCGCCGATGCCCGAGGATTTCAGGTAGGCCTCTGCCCGCTCGGCCGTGCCGCGCGGATCGCGGTCATAGATCTCGCCGGTGTCGGGCTCGACGATCGTGCAGTGCACGCAGAGCGTCTTTTCCGCGTAGAACGGATCGACATAGGCCGATGCGGGATCGGGCATCAGCTTCATGTCGGAATCGTTGATCGCCTTCCAGCCGGCGATGGACGAGCCGTCGAACATGAAGCCTTCCTCCAGGAAGTCCTCGTCGACCTGGTCGCTCATCACGGTGACGTGCTGCAGCTTGCCGCGCGGGTCGGTGAAACGGATATCGACATAGGCGATATCCTCGTCCTTGATCATCTTCACGAGATCGGAGTTCGCACTCATGGTCTCTCTTGTCCTCTCTGCTGGGATTTCGTTGATTTCGCCGGGGTCGGTCAGAGCGCTTCCGCGCCCTCTTCCCCGGTGCGGATGCGGATGGCGTGGGAGACGTCCATCACGAAGATCTTGCCGTCGCCGATCTTGCCGGTCTTGGCCGCGGCGACGATCGCCTCGATGGCCGGTTCGACGAGCGCGTCGTCCACCACCACCTCGACCTTCACCTTGGGCAGGAAATCCACGACATATTCGGCACCGCGGTAGAGCTCGGTATGCCCCTTCTGCCGGCCGAAGCCCTTGGCCTCGATTACCGACAGGCCCTGGATGCCAACGTCCTGAAGCGCCTCTTTCACCTCGTCGAGTTTGAAAGGTTTGATGATCGCTTCGATCTTCTTCATGGAATACCCTCTGCCATGCTCTCCTTGCCCGCGATACCAAACATCGGTCGCGGCGCATTTCAATGATGGGCGATGTGGGGCGGCGGGGGGAAGCGTCGAATCCGGCGAATGTGCACAAATTTTGGGCAGGAGGCCCGTTTTCGATGCAAGATGAGAAGTCCGTCCTGCTGACCGCGGCCCAGATGCGCGCGCTCGAACAGGCCGCGATCGACAGCGGCCGCGTGACGGGGCTGGAACTGATGGAGCGCGCGGGGCGCGGCGTGGTCGATGCGGTGCTGGAGGAATGGCCCCATTTCGCCACGACCCCGCACCGGGCGGTGGTGCTCTGCGGTCCCGGCAACAATGGCGGCGACGGCTTCGTCGTGGCGCGCCTGCTGAAGGAGCGCGGCTGGGACGTGGACGTCTTCCTCTACGGCGAAGTCGGGGCATTGCCGCCGGATGCCAAGGTGAACGCCGAGCGGTGGTTGGAGATGGGGGACATTTCCGCGTGGTCTGATAGCTCTATCGAAGATGAGATCGATGAGATCGAAGAAGGCCTCGTCATCGATGCTCTTTTCGGGATCGGTCTGTCCCGAACGATGCCGAATGACACCGCCTCAACCTGGCGGGGCATCATGGGTAAGTCCTTCTTGGGGTCGGGTGGTGCCGTAGTCGCTATCGACATGCCCAGCGGTATCTGCAGCGACTCCGGAACGAACTTGGAGGGCGCCTTCATCGCAACGCTCACCGTGACGTTCGGACGGAAGAAGCTCGGTCACGTGCTCTGTGGTGGCGGCAAGCTTAGTGGCGGCGCAACCTGGTGCGGAACCCTTAGAGTTGTCGATATCGGCCTGCATTCCCTGTTTTCCGGGGCGTCAGCCCCGGATCGCGCCCGACCCGCCCCCCAGGGCGGGCGCGATGCGCCCCCCCTCGGGCCGGGCGCGATCCTCGACGCTTCGTATCGCTCGGTAAGACTGATCGAGGGTGTCTCTCCAGCTGTTATCGCACGCACAGGCGCGCACAAATACGCCCACGGCCATGCGCTCGTCCTCGCCGGTGGCGTAGGCCGGGGCGGTGCTGCCCGCCTGGCCGGGCGGGGGGCTCTCAGGATCGGTGCGGGTCTCGTCACCGTCGCCCCGCCGCCTTCGGCGCTCATCGAGAATGCGGCGCAGCTCAACGCCATCATGCTTCAACCCGTTCGCGATGCGGATGCTCTGGCCGGAGTCTTGCAGGACGACCGTATCAACGCCCTCTGCCTCGGCCCCGGTCTGGGCGTCGAGCGCGCGGCCGAGCTTGTCCTCACAGCCCTCGCCGCGACCCGCGCCACCGTACTCGACGCCGATGCGCTGACCGCCTTCGCCGACAGCCCGGCGCGTTTTTTCGTGATGCTGCATCCCAGATGCGTCCTGACGCCCCACGCGGGCGAGTTCGCGCGCCTGTTCCCCGATCTCGCAGAACGGCTCGACGCCGTCCCGACCTCCGGCCCCGCCTATTCCAAGGTCGATGCAACCCGCGAGGCGGCTGCGCGCGCGGGATGCACCGTGCTCTATAAGGGCCCCGACTCGGTCATCGCCGACCCGGACGGGCGCTGTTCGATCAACGCATCGGTCTATGAGCGGTCGGCCCCGTGGCTCGCCACCGCAGGCTCGGGCGACGTCCTGGCGGGTTTCATCACCGGCCTGCTGGCGCGCGGTCTCACCCCGCACAACGCCGCCGCAACCGCCGCCTTCCTCCACACCGAATGCGCCCTCGCTTTTGGCCCCGGCCTGATCGCGGAGGATCTGCCCGAGCAGCTTCCGCGCGTGCTGGCGCGGCTCACGGCCAATTCCCCCTAGCGTCCCCCCCGGCCCTCTGCTAATCGGGGCCGGATTTGGCGGGGGCGACCCCGACAGGCCCCTATGCGGGCGTGGTGGAATTGGTAGACACGCCAGATTTAGGTTCTGGTGCCGCGAGGCGTGGGGGTTCGAGTCCCTTCGCCCGCACCAAGGGGCCGCCCTGGATGAGACGAGACGCCCCCGGCGCGGGGGCCCATGACCGAGGTGAGACGAATGCAGGTCAACGAGACCCAGAACGACGGCCTGAAGCGGGGCTACGAGATCACGATGACGGCCGCCGAGCTCGAGGCGAAGGTGGACGAGAAGCTCGAGGCCGCCCGCACCGAAGTGCAGATGAAGGGCTTTCGCAAGGGCAAGGTCCCCAAGGCCCTGCTGAAGAAGCAGTTCGGCAAGTCCGTGCTGGGCGAGGCGATGCAGGAAGGCATCGACGACGCGCTCAAGTCGCATTTCGAGACCACCGGCGACCGCCCGGCCATGCAGCCCAACGTCACGATGGCCAAGGATGACTGGAAAGAAGGCGACGACGTGGTCGTCAACGTCTCCTATGAGAAGCTGCCCGACATCCCCGAGGTCGATTTTTCCGCCCTGACGGTCGAGAAGATGACGGCGGAAGTCGAGGACGAGGCGGTGGACGAGGCGCTCGCGAACCTCGCCGAGACCGCGCAGAACTTCAAGAAGCGGCGCAAGGGCTCGAAGGCGAAGGATGGCGACCAGGTCACCATCGACTTCGTGGGCAAGGTCGACGGCGAGCCCTTCGAGGGCGGCGCGGCCGAGGATTTCCCGCTGGTGCTGGGCTCGGGCCAGTTCATCCCCGGCTTCGAGGAGCAGCTCGTCGGTGTCAAGGAAGGCGAGGAGAAGGCCGTCGAAGTGACCTTCCCGGCCGAGTACCAGGCGGCGAACCTCGCCGGCAAGGAGGCCGTGTTCGACGTGACCGTCAAGGCGGTGGCCGAGCCGACCGCGGCGGAGATCGACGACGAGCTGGCGCAGAAATACGGTGCCGAGGATCTCGACGCGCTCAAAGGCCAACTACGCGAGCGTCTGGCCGCCGAATATGCCGGAGCCGCCCGCACGGTGACCAAGCGCAACCTGCTCGATGCCCTTGATGACGCAGTGAAATTCGACCTCCCGCCCTCGATGGTCGAGGCGGAGGCGAACCAGATCGCGCATCAGCTTTGGCATGAGGAGCATCCGGAGGTGCAGGGGCACAACCACGACAAGATCGAGCCGACGGAGGAGCACAAGACGCTCGCCGAGCGGCGCGTGCGTCTGGGTCTGCTGCTGGCCGAGGTCGGGCAGAAGGCCGAGGTGACGGTGACGGATCAGGAACTGCAGCAGGCCGTGTTCCAGCAGGCCCGTCAGTATCCGGGTCAGGAAAAGGCCTTCTTCGACTTTATCCAGTCGAATCAACAGGCTCTGCAGCAAATCCGCGCGCCCCTCTTCGAGGACAAGGTCGTGGATCACATCTTGGAACAGGCGAAGATCGACGAGAAGACCGTCAGCAAGGACGAGCTTCAGAAGGCCATCGAGGAGATGGATGCGGAGTGATCCGCACCCATGTTCCGGCAATGAGGAGGGCGTCCCGCGGGGCGCCCTTTTTCATGGATTAACGCCGATAAAAGCGGTCTGCGATGCGTATGGCACGCGTATGGCACCTGGCTGGCAGGTCGCGCCGCGTTAACCTTTCGGTCGGAGCCTCCGGCGGGGATATTTGGCGAGAGTGAAACCGCCCGCGTAGAAAATTTGTCGGCGATATGTTGCAGAGGGCCTGACTCGTATTTACCTTCTGTTCACTGCCATAAGCGGCAGGCGAAAGGAGTTCTCCAGTGGAACTTTTCGTGTAGTCCCCATGCTTGAGGCAGGCGTGATCCGCCATGCTTGAAGTGGTCCCAAAGGGGATTGGGATAGAACAGAATGTATGCCGTTCCAGCGGATTGGATCGGTTCGCGAACTGACCGACGGGACGTCGGAGGACACTACTGATGAACTGGCTCATGTGAGGCAATAATCGGAAGTGGGGTCCTGCTAACAGGCCAGCGAATAATGTTTGAGGATGGCGGCTGGGATCGCTTGGCCGTAGATGTGAGGTCCGAAGAGACTCGGGTAACCCTTTCATCAACTGCGCCAGAGAGCACCGCCGTCCGCCCTTTTCACTTCCTGCAAATATCCTCGCCCGAAGGGCGAAATCCGCGGCGCGTCAGCGCCGGTCGTAGGCGAAGGGGACGAAGGCGGCGACGTCGTTCGGGCCTGCGCCCGCCTCGGTCGCTTCGCCCGCCAGCATCGCGAAGCGGTCGAGCAGGGGGGTAGGCAGGCCCGCATCGGTCAGGGCGGCGCGGAAGACGGCATTGTCCTTCATCACGTCCGCGAGGCTGAAGCCGACCGTGTCGTCCTCTCCCAATGCCTTGGGCAGACGATCCTTCAGCAGCGGCATCCCGGCGGGGCCGGTGGCGAGGATGCGGATCGCGGTCTCGAAATCGAGGCCGCTTTCGCGGGCGAGGGGCAGCAACTCGGCCAGCCCCGCGAAATAGGCCTGGATCATCGCGTTGTTGACCGTCTTCATCGCCATGCCGGTGCCGAGCGGCCCGGTGTGGAAGATCCGGTCGGTGAGGGATGTGAGCGTTTCGATGGCCCGGGCGGCGTCGGCATCGGTGCCGCCGATGAAGATACCGCAGTGTCCCGCCTCGACCAGTTCGGGGCCGCCGGAGATCGGGGCGTCGACGGCGCTGGCGCCTGCCGCCTGCAGCGCGTCGAGGCGGCTGCGCAGGACCTGCGGGCGGACGGTCGAGGTCTCGACGATCAGCTTGCCGGTGAGGTCCAGCGTCGCGAGGCGGTCGAGCGTTTCGGCGACCGCCGTGTCGTCGTAGAGGCTGGTGACGATCGTGTCGGCGCGGGCGACGGCGTCCTCGAACGTGGCGGTCGCGATGCCGTCGGGGCTGCGGCCCGATCGGGTCCAGCCGGTGAGGGCGTGGCCTTGTGCCGAGAAGCGGCGGGCCATCGCGGTGCCCATGCGGCCGAGGCCGAGGATGGCGAGGTGGGGCATGGTCTGTCCTTTCTGACGTGAGCGCATTGTCAGCTGCCTTGCCACGGCAGGCCAGCGGCCGACCTCGGGTGGGCGCTCGGACCCTAGATGTGATGCAGTTTATCCGTCAAAGCCGAATGACGGTGCCGCGATGTGAGCCATTGCAAAAGCGCCCTCCCGGGGGGAGGTCGGGCGCTGGCCGGTTTCTGGTCGAAACCGGCCCTTTCATGTCACTCCCCCAATTCCACCGGGCCCAGTTCCGACCAGCAGTCGCCGGGGCCGGGATTGGTGCGTTCGGTGCGGCCGCCGAGGTGGTCCATCACGCCCCAGACGGCATTCAGCGCGGTGGAGACGGCGCCCTCGACCCAGCCCGGCGTCCAGCTCACGTCGTCCCCGGCGAGGAAGATACCCCGCTCCATCTGCGGCTTCCCGCTCTGCACGAAATGCGAGTACATGCGGTGGTTGTAGCGGTAGTGCCCCGGAAGCGCGCCCTTGAAGGCACCGAGGAAGTTGGGGTCGGCCTCCCAGCTCACCGTGATCGGGTCGCCGATGATGTGGCTGCGGATGTCGACGCCGGGATAGATCTGCTCCAGCGCCGAGAGGGCGAGGGAGACGCGCTGCTCCACCGGCAGGGGCAGCATCTTGAGCGCGTCGGTCATCCACGAATAGGTCAGGCACATGACCCCCGGCTTGCCCGGCCCCTGGTCGAGCAGGTAGGTGCCGCGCGTCAGCCGGTCGGTCAGGGTCATCGACATCACCTCGCGCCCCTCGGCGTCGCGGTCGCGCCAGAAGGGGCGGTCGGTCATCACGAAGGTCTTGGACGACTGCATGTAGCGGGTGCGGTCGAGCGCCATCCACAGCTTGGGCGAGAACAGGTTCTCCTGCACCTCGATCGCGGTGGTCATCAGCCAGGACTGGCAGGTGACGACGACGGCCTCGTAGGCGTCGGTATGGCCCCACTTGTCGGTGACGCAGAGCTGTCCGCGCTTGTCGCGGAAGATGCGGGCCGCCCCGGTGCGCGGGGCGCCGCCGTTGAGCGACTTGAGCGTGGTGCCGTGCGGCCAGTGCACGGGGCCGACGGGGGCATGGGCCCAGATCCCTTGCGGCACCTGGTCGGCCCCGCCCGCGATCAGGTGCTGGTCGTCGTCGAGTTCTGTGAGGTTGACGCGCAGGATCTCCAGCATCGAGTTGGGAAAGTCGCTGTCCCAGCCGCCGGTGCCGAAGCCGACCTGGCCGAAGACCTCTCGGTGGTGGAAGGAAAGTTTCTGGAACGCTTCGGAGGAGACGACGAAATCGTAGAAGGTGCGCTCGTCCCAGGCCTTCACCAGCGGGTTCCAGATCTCCTTGATCCGGTCCACGTCGCGCGCGGAGATGGCGGCCTTGAGGTCGGAGAAGCGGGCGCCTTCCTCCAGCGCGGCGTCATAGGCCTCGGCCACCTCGCGGTAGAGCTCGGGCAGGTCGTCGAGCGTCTCGGCATAGTGGCGGCGCCCCTCGATCTCGATGACGGTGGAGCCCGCGGCCTTGGTCAGCGGGTTGGGGAAGGGTTTGACCTTCAGCCCCAGCTTGTTGACGTAGTGGTAGAAGGCGCGGGAGGATTTGGGAAAGCGCATGCCGCCAAGCTCGGCCACCACGTCGGTCTGGCCGGTGAAGGCCTGCGAGCGCAGACGCCCGCCGATGCGGCCCGGCTCGTAGAAGATCGGGCGCAGGCCCATGCGCATCAGCTCGTAGCCCGCGGTGATGCCCGCCATGCCCGCGCCGATGATCGCGACCTTCGCGCCGTGGTGGCGGGAGGGCAGGGTCCCGAGGCCCTGCGGGTGGCCGAGCCAGCGATCGTAGGAAAACGGAAAATCGGGGCCGAAGGCGGTGACTGGTTGGCTCACGTATAGAGCTCCGTCCGGGTCTGGGAGAGATAGTCGAGATCGGCGCGGACCCGCGTCACGTCGTCTCGGGTGATGTCGGCGATGACCAGCCCCGCCGCGTCGCCCGCGCGGGCGAGGTCGGCGCCGTCGGGGCCGACGATGCAGCTGAGCCCGCAATAGTCGAACGTGCCGTCGGGGCCGGTATAGTTGGCATAGGCGATGGCGAGGCCGTTCTCCTGCGCGCGGGCGGGCACGAGGCGGGTGGCGACGCCCGTGTAGGGGTGCATGTTGGCGGTGGGGACCAGCAGCAGCTCCGCCCCGCGGCGGGCTAGGGTGCGGGCTAGCTCGGGGAACTCGATGTCGAAGCAGATGGCGAGCGCGCAGCGCAGCCCGGCGAAGTCGAAGACCTCCGACAGCCGGTCGCCTTGGGTGAACTGCGCGGCGTCCACGTCGCCGTAGAGATGGGCCTTGCGGTACTGCGTGCGGATTTCGCCGTCCGCGTCGAACAGGACCGCGCCGTTGCCGTGGCCGGGCAGGGGGCCGGTGGTCAGGATCGGCAAGTGGGCGCGGGCGATGGCGGCCGCCTCGGCCCAAAGGCCCTCGTCCGGTGCGGCCTCCAGCGGGTCGAGGGCGTCGCGGCCCACGGTGTAGCCGGTCAGGAACATCTCGGGCGTCATCATCAGGTCCGCGCCGCCCGCCGCCGCCTCGCGCGCGGCGTCCTCCAGCCGGGTGAGTGCCCCGCTGGGTGTGCGCGTGGGCTGGCATTGCAAAAGGGCGAGGCGCATCGACACTCCGTCAGGTCCAAGGGCGCATCCTTGCCGTCCCGGCGCGCGGGGTCAATGCGGGGGCCGGGTCCATGCCCCGCAGCACCGCCCCTTGCAGACCCCGGTGGGCGTGATTACACCTTACCGGACTTTCCCGAAGGACCGGGGGCACCGGCCCCCGGAGAGGACGAGGCACAGGCATGAACGACCCCATCGAGACCTACATGAACCTTGTGCCCATGGTGGTGGAGCAGTCGGCGCGCGGCGAGCGGGCCTACGACATCTTCTCCCGCTTGCTCAAGGAACGGATCATCTTCGTCAACGGCCCCGTGCATGACGGCATGGCGAGCCTGATCGTGGCGCAGCTTCTCTGGCTCGAATCGGAAAATCCGAAGACCGAGATCCAGATGTATATCAACTCGCCCGGCGGGCTGGTGACGGCTGGCCTGTCGATCTACGACACGATGCAGTACATCAAGCCCAAGGTGTCGACGCTGTGCGTGGGCCAGGCAGCCAGCATGGGCTCGCTCCTGCTGACGGCGGGTGCGAAGGACATGCGCTATTCGCTGCCCAACGCCCAGATCATGGTGCACCAGCCCTCGGGCGGGTATCAGGGCCAGGCGACGGATATCCTGATCCATGCGCGCAACACCGAGAAGCTGAAGAAGCGGCTGAACGAGATCTATGTCGAGCATACCGGCCAGGATTACGACACGGTCGTGGACGCGCTGGAGCGGGACAACTTCATGGACCCCGAAAAGGCCAAGGAGTGGGGCCTGATCGACAAGGTGCTGAGCCGCCGCGAGCAGGCCGAGACCTGACCCGCCCCGCGCGACGCGCCGCCGTCACGCGGCAATGCGACGGAGCGGCCCCTTGTCATTTGGTGACGGGGACGCTCCAATACCCTAGTTGCGGACACCGGCGCGCGGGATGCGCCCGGTGAGAGGAGAGACCCGATGAGCAAATCCGGCGGCGAGTCGAAAAACACCCTCTACTGCTCCTTCTGCGGGAAGAGCCAGCACGAGGTGCGCAAGCTGATCGCGGGCCCCACCGTGTTCATCTGCGATGAATGCGTGGGCCTGTGCACCGACATCATCCGCGAGGAGACGAAATCGGGCCTGGTGAAATCCACCGATGGCGTGCCGACGCCGCAGGAGATCTGCCAGGTGCTCGACGATTACGTGATCGGGCAGGAAGGGGCCAAGCGCGTCCTGTCGGTCGCGGTGCACAACCACTACAAGCGGCTGGAGCACGCGTCGAAGAACTCGGACGTGGAACTGGCCAAGTCCAACATCATGCTGATCGGCCCCACGGGCTGCGGCAAGACGCTGCTGGCGCAGACGCTGGCGCGCATCCTCGACGTGCCCTTCACCATGGCGGACGCGACCACGCTGACCGAGGCCGGTTACGTGGGCGAGGATGTGGAGAACATCATCCTCAAGCTGCTGCAATCGGCCGAGTACAACGTGGAGCGGGCGCAGCGCGGCATCGTCTATATCGACGAGGTCGACAAGATCAGCCGCAAGTCGGACAACCCGTCGATCACCCGCGACGTGTCGGGCGAGGGCGTGCAGCAGGCGCTGCTCAAGATCATGGAAGGCACCGTGGCGAGCGTACCGCCGCAGGGTGGTCGCAAGCATCCGCAGCAGGAGTTCCTGCAGGTGGACACCACGAACATCCTGTTCATCTGCGGCGGCGCCTTCGCGGGGCTCGACAAGATCATCGCGCAGCGTGGTCGCGGCTCGGCCATGGGCTTCGGCGCGGATGTGCGCGATGCGAACGAGAAGGGCATCGGGGAGCTGTTCTCGGAGCTGGAGCCGGAGGATCTGCTGAAATTCGGCCTGATCCCGGAATTCGTCGGCCGCCTGCCGGTGATCGCGACGCTGCGCGATCTGGACGAGGACGCGCTGGTCACGATCCTGAGCGAGCCGAAGAACGCGCTGGTCAAGCAGTACCAGCGCCTGTTCGAGATGGAGGATGCCAAGCTCACCTTCACCGACGAGGCGCTTAAGTCGATCGCCCGCAAGGCGATCGAGCGCAAGACGGGCGCGCGCGGGCTTCGTTCGATCCTGGAGGCGATCCTGCTCGACACGATGTTCGACCTGCCGGCGCTGGAAGGCGTGGAGGAGGTCGTGGTCAAGCCCGACGCGGTCGATGGCGAGGGCAAGCCGATCTACGTCTATGCCGACAAGGCGAAGGAACCGGCGACGGCGGGGTGATTCCGACCGTCGCGTGAGAGAGGGCCGCTCCCGTCCGGGGGCGGCCTTTTTCGTGTCAGGCGGACAGGGCGAGGTAGGCGGCGTAGCCCAGCAGCATCGCGGCCCCGGCCCCGCGGGCGATCCGCCAGCCGCGCCAGAGGGCGAACGTCAGGATCAGCGTGATCGCGAGCAGCAACGGCATGTCGAGGGCGGCGATGCGGGGTGCGACCTCCAGCGGGACGACCAGTGCCGTGACGCCGAGGATGCCGAGGATGTTGAAGATGTTGGAGCCGACGATGTTGCCCACGGCGAGCTCCGGCTGACCGCGCCGGGCGCTGACGAGGGAGGCGGCAAGCTCGGGCAGGGAGGTGCCGACGGCGACGATGGTCAGGCCGATGACTGTTTGCGAGACGCCGAGGCTCTCCGCGATCTCGACCGCGCCGCGGATCAGCAACTGCGCGCCGAGGAGCAGCCCGCCGAGGCCGAGTGCGAGGTTGAGCGCGATGCGCCAGGCGGGGTCGCCGGGGGCCTGAGCCGTTACGATTTCCAGCCGCCCGCGCCTTGCCAGCCAGATCGCGGTGGCGAGATAGGCGGCGAGGGCGGCGAGCAGCAGCAAACCGACACCGCGGCCCGCCTCGCCGTTCCACAAGGCGAGCGCGCCGAGCAGCGCCGATCCGGCCAGTGCCGCGCGGTCGAGCGCGGTGGAGGGCAGCGGCAGGGGCGCGACCAGGGCGGCCGCGCCGAGGATTAGCAGGATATTGGCGATGTTGGAGCCGACGACGTTGCCCACGGCGATGCCCGGCGCGCCCGCGAGCGCCGCCTGCACCGAGGTCAGCAGCTCGGGCATGGAGGTGCCGAAGCCGACGATCAGCAGGCCGACCAGCAGAGCGGGCACGCCGAGGCGGGTGGCGAGCGCGACGGCACCGCGGACCAGCACCTCGCCTCCGACCAGCAGGAGGGCGAGACCGGCGGCGACGAGGATCAGGGACATGGGAAGGCGGTCCGGGAGAGGAGAGGGCACGCGCCGCCGCTCCGGCCTCTCCCTGGTGCGGCAGCTTGAGATGCGTGCGCGGCGGGCGGCTTTCAAGTAGGGTGAGGGGGTCGATCATGGAGGTGCACCGATGAGTTGGAAACCCGACGGATACACGAGCGTCAGCCCCTACCTGATCGTGCGCGACGCCCGCGCGACGCTCGCCTTCGCGGCAGAGGTCTTCGGCGCCGAGGAGCTGCGCGTCATCCCGCGCGAGAGCGGCGACGGCATCATGCATGCCGAGACGCGGATCGACGACACGGTCGTGATGATGGGCGAGATGCCGGAGGCCGGGGACGCGCATGTCCATGTCTATATGGCCGATCCCGATGCCGCCTTCGCCCGTGCGCTGGCCGCAGGGGCCCGAGAGGTGCAGCCGATGAGGCGGGCGGGCGACGGCGACTATCGGGGCGGCGTCGATGACGGGAACGGCACGACCTGGTGGCTGTCGCGTCAGGAAGCGTGATCGTCGGGGCCATCGCGGCCCGGTCATCCGACTGGACGTCGCGGCGCGGTTTGCGTATCTGTCTGCCAAAGCATTTCGCGAGGACGCCATGAACTTCATCCTGCGCCTTCTGACCTGGTGGGACAGCTCCACCATCGGAACCCAGATCTTCACCGCCCGGCACGGGGAGAAGGTGGGCGAGGATGCGGCCGGCAACGTCTTCTACCAGAAGGATGGCGGCAAGCGGCGCTGGGTCATCTACAATGGCGACATGGAGGCGAGCCGCGTCTCGCCCGAATGGCATGGCTGGCTGCACCACACCTGGGACGAGCCGCCCAGCAAGGTCGCGCTGCCGCGCAAGTCGTGGGAAAAGCCGCATGTCGAGAACCTGACGGGCACGGCGATGGCCTATCGCCCCCCCGGTTCGATCATGACCCCGCAGGAGCGGCCGCGCACCCGCGGCGATTACGAAGCGTGGACACCGGAGTAGGCGCATGGCCTCCAATGTGACGGAAACCCTGATCGGCGCCGCCGTGCTGGTCGCGGCAGGCGGGTTCATCGCCTATGCCGCGCAGACCACCGATTTCGGCGGACCGGGGCGCGGTGATTTCGAGCTGACGGCGGCCTTCCGCTCCGCCGCCGGGGTGGGCGCGGGCACGGACGTGCGTATGTCGGGCGTCAAGATCGGCACGGTCTCGGGGCTCAGCCTCGATCCGCAGACCTATCAGGCGATAGCGACGCTGGCGCTGAACACGGCGGTGGAGGTGCCCGAGGATTCGGACGCGCGCATCCTGGCGGACGGGCTGCTGGGCGGCAACTACGTGGCGATCACGCCGGGCGGGTCGGAATTCATGCTGGAGGACGGCGGTCAGATCCTCAACACGCAAGGTTCGGTCAGCCTGATCGACCTGCTGATCGCCTTCGGCACCGGGCAGGACGAATGACCGACGCCTGGTCGGCGCGAGCCTACGGGGCCAATGCGCGCTTCGTCTCCGATCTCGGCGCGCCGGTGGTGGACCTGCTGGCCCCGATGCCGGGGGAGCGAATCCTGGACCTCGGCTGCGGGGACGGTGCGCTGAGCGTGCATCTGCGCGATGCAGGCGCCGAGGTGGTGGGCGTCGATGGATCGGCGGACATGATCGCGGCGGCGCGCGAGCTGGGGCTCGACGCGCGGGTGATGGACGGGCATGCGCTGGAGTTCGACGGCGAATTCGATGCGGTGTTCTCCAACGCCGCGCTGCACTGGATGGTGCGGCCCGACGCGGTGATCGCGGGCGTGGCGCGGGCGCTGAAGCCCGGCGGCCGCTTCGTGGGCGAGTTCGGCGGGCATGGCAACGTGGCCGCCATCCGCACGGCGCTGATCGCCTGCCTCGCGGAGGACGGCGTCGCGGCGGATCTGAAGGACATCTGGTTCTTCCCCAGCGCTGACGAGTATGCCGGGCGGCTGCGCGCGGGCGGATTCGAAGTGGAGCGCTGCGAGATCATCCCGCGGCCCACGCCGGTGCCCGCCGGGATGCGGGCGTGGATCGAGACGCTGGCCGCCCCCGTGCTGCCGAAGGTGCCCGGCGATGTCGGGGCGTTCCTCGACCGGGTGGTGGCGCTGCTGGCGCCCGCCTTGCAGGATGCGGCGGGCAACTGGACTGCGGATTATGTGAGAGTGAGGTTTTCATGCGTATTGCCTTGATCGCGGCCCTGTTGGCCGCGTCCCCCGTGATGGCGCAGGTCGAGCAGGACATCCTGCGCGAGTTGCAGGAGGAATTCGGCGGCGGCGTCGATGCGGTGCCCGAGCGCGGGGAGGTCAACTCCGAGCTGCGCAATGGCGCGATGCTGCGCGGGCTCGACAAGATGACGGGCCGCGCGGTCGACGTGCCGGTGATGGCGGGCGACGTCGTGCAATACGAGCGGCTCGACATCCGGCTGGAGGCGTGCCGCAGCCCCGCGGAGGGCGAGGTGCCCGACGCCTATGCCTTCGTCACGGTCCAGGATCGGCGCTATGACGAACCCCAGTTCTCCGGCTGGATGATCGCGACGAGCCCCGCGCTCAACGCGATGGACCACCCGCGCTACGACCTGTGGGTCGCGAGTTGCATCGACGAGATGCCCAGCGGCTTCGAGGCGCCGATCGACGCGCCGGCCGATCTGGAATCGACGCTGAGCACCCTGCCGGGCGAGGAACCGATCGATGGCGAGGCCCCGACCGAGGAAGGTGCGGGCGACGCGACCGAAGGGGACGGGACCGATGCGGGCGATGCGGTGGAGGGCGATGACCTCGACGACGCGCCGCTCGACGAGGGCGCGACGCAGTAGCGTCAGGCGCGCGCGCGGGCGAGGATGTCGTCCGCGCTCAGACCGTCGGGCAGGGCGTGAAAGTCGGCCTGCTGGACGAGCGCGTGGGCCAGCCGCTTGCGATAGGCGGTCCGGCTGATCTCCTCCGCCCCCATGCGGGTCAGGTGGTCGGTGACGAACTGGGTGTCGAGCAGGGTGAACCCCCCGGCGCGCAGTCGGGCCACCAGCCAGACCAGCGCGAGCTTGGACGCGTCGGGAATGGCGCTGAACATGCTCTCCCCGAAGAAGGCGCCGCCGAGCCGCACGCCGTAGAGCCCGCCGACGAGCGCGCCCTCTTGCCAGATCTCGACGGAGTGGGCGGCGTTCATGCCGGCAAGCTCGGCATAGAGGTCGCGGATCTCGTCGTTGATCCAGGTCTCGGCCCGGTCGGCGCAGGCATCGACCACGGCGGCGAAGGCGGTGTCGACGCGGACCTCGAACCCGCCGCGACGGGCGCGGCGGGCGAGGGATCGGGAGATGTGCAGCCGGTCGAGCGGGATGACCCCGCGCCGGTGCGGATCGACCCAGCGGGTCACGCCGTCGCGATGCTCGGCCATCGGAAACACGCCCGCCGCGTAGGCGCTCAGCAAAAGCTTGGGCGTGATCTCCAACTCGTCGCGGGGCATGTCAGGCCTCGAATTCCTCCGCCAGCCATTTTTCGAGCCAGTGGATGTCGTAGTCGCCCGTCTGCACGTCGCGCGCGCCCAGCAGGTGCGCGAAGAGCGGCAGGGTGGTGTCGATCCCCTCGACCACGAACTCGTCGAGCGCGCGGCCCAGACGCGCCAGCGCCTCGTCCCGGTCGCGGCCCTCCACGATCAGCTTGGCGATCAGGCTGTCGTAATAGGGCGGGATGCGGTAGCCGGCATAGATGGCGCTGTCCATGCGCACGCCGAGCCCGCCGGGCGCGTGGAAGGTCGAGATCGTGCCGGGTGAGGGGCGGAAGCTCGGGAGCTTTTCCGCGTTGATCCGGCATTCGATGGCGTGGCCCTTGGGGACCAGCTCCTCCTGCGTGAAGCTCATCGGCAGGCCGGCGGCGACGCGGATTTGTTCGCGCACCAGATCGACGCCGTAGACCGCCTCGGTCACGGGGTGTTCGACCTGTAGGCGGGTGTTCATCTCGATGAAGTAGAACTCGCCGTTCTCGTAGAGGAACTCGATCGTGCCCGCGCCGATATAGTTGATCTGCGCCACCGCGTCCGCGCAGGTCTTGCCGATCGCGGCGCGCTGCTCGGGCGTGATGACGGGGGAGGGGGCCTCCTCGAACACCTTCTGGTGACGGCGCTGCAGCGAGCAGTCCCGCTCGCCCAGATGGACGGCGTTGCCCTTGCCGTCGCCGAAGACCTGCACCTCGATATGGCGGGGCAGTTGCAGGTATTTCTCGATATAGACCGCGTCGTCGCCGAAGGCGGCCTTGGCCTCGGACCGGGCGGACTGGAAGGCGACGTCGAGATCGTCGGGGCTGGTCGCGACCTTCATACCGCGCCCGCCGCCGCCCGCCGCGGCCTTCACGATGACCGGGAAGCCCATTTCGGCGGCGATGCGGCGCGCGTCCTCCAGCGAATTCACCCCGCCCTCGGAGCCGGGAACGCAGGGCACGCCGAGGCGGCGCATCGTGTCCTTGGCCGCGATCTTGTCGCCCATGACGTTGATATGCTCGGCCGAGGGGCCGATGAAGGTGATGCCGTGATCGGCGACGATCTGGGAGAACTGCGCGTTCTCGGACAGGAAGCCGTAGCCGGGATGCACCGCGTCCGCGCCCGAGATTTCACACGCGCTGATGATGTTGGGGATCGACAGGTAGCTCTGCCCACCCGGCGGCGGGCCGATACAGACGCTCTCGTCTGCCATGCGCACGTGCATCGCGTCCGAATCGGCGGTGGAGTGCACGGCGACGGTGCGGATGCCCATTTCCTTGCACGCGCGGTGGATGCGCAGGGCGATCTCGCCGCGATTGGCGATCAGGACCTTGGTGAACATGGGCGCCTCACTCGATCACGACGAGGGGGGCACCGAATTCCACCGGCTCGCCATCGCCGACGATGATGCGCGCGACCTTGCCGGATTTGGGCGAGGGGATCTGGTTCATCGTCTTCATGGCCTCGATGATCAGCAGGGTCTGGCCCTCGCTGACCTGATCGCCGACCGAGACGAAGGCGGGCGCGCCCGGCTCCGCCTGCAGGTAGACGGTGCCGACCATCGGCGAGGTGACCGCGCCGGGATGCTGCGCGGGATCGTTGCTGGCCGCATCGGCGGGGGCGGAGGCCTGCGCGCTGACGCCGGCGGGTGCGGAGGGCGCGGGGGCGGAGGCGTGGGCGACCGCCGCGGGGGCCGGGGCGGCCTGCTGCACCACCGTCTGGCGCGAGACGCGGACGTCGATCTTGTCGTCCTCGCCGTAGCGGCGCGAGACCTCGATCTCGGTCAGGTCGCTATCCTTGAGAAGCTCCGCCAGTGCCTTGACGAAGGCGGTGTCCGCGTCGCGTGTCGAGCCCATGAATCCTCGCATCTGTCTGGCCCATCGCCGCCGGGGCGGGGCATCGGTGACTGTCTGTCGCACCTATACGATGCAGTGACGTAACGTGAAAGGGTGGATCGGCCAGCCCGGACGGGTCGCGCCCCGTCCGGGAAGGGTCGTGTCCGGTCTCTCGCGCCGTTGCTTGCGCAGGTCGGGCCGGGTGGATCAGCCGCCGCGGGCCGAGCGGGTGAGGCGCACCGCCTCGGCCATCTGGTCGCGCGGGAGGTAGCCGCGGATCAGCGTCTCGCCCAGCACGAAGGTCGGCGTGCCGCTGATCTCCAGCCGGTCGGCGAGCGCGCGGTTCTGGGCGATCTGCTCGTCGATCTCGGCGCTGTCCATGCCGTCGCGCATCGCATCCACATCGACGCCCACACGCTCGGCCACGCGGAAGATCTGCTGGTCGTCGAGGCGGCCGGGGAATTCCATCAGCGCGTCGCTGAACGCCTTGTAGAGGTCCTCGCCCTGGCCCTCCAGCACCGACATCGCGGCGCGCGAGGCGGTCTCGCTGACGGGGCCGAGGATCGGGAATTCCTTGACCACGAGCCGGATGTTTCCGTCCGCTTCGAGCAGCGCCCCGACCTCCGGATGCGCGCGCTTGCAGTAGCCGCACTGGTAGTCGAGGAACTCGACCAGCGTGATGTCGCCCTCGGGATTGCCGCCGACGAAGGAATAGCCGTCCTCATAGAGCGCGTCGGCGCTGGCGCGGACCATCTGCAGCTCCGCCTGCTGGGCCTCGGCGGCCTGTTGCGCCTCCAGCACGCCGATCACCTCCATGATGATCTCGGGGTTTTCCAGCAGGTAGCGGCGCATCTCGGCCTGAAGCACGGCACGCTCCTCGGGCGGGAGGGCGTTCTCCTCCTCTGGCAGGGTCAGGCGGGGGGTGTCGGCGGCGACGACGGGCGCGGACCGCTCGTCGAGGCCCGAGGCCGACCACAGGCCGATGCCGAGGGCCGCGATCAGGGCGGCGGCTGCCACGCCGGTCAGCAGGTTGCGTGTCATGTTCTGTCCCTTTCCGTTCCGTCAGCGATCGAGCGCCGTCAGCAAGTCCTGTGCCCTTATCCAGTCGGGCGAGCCATTGGGCAACCCGTCGCGGGCCTGCGTGGCGAAGCGGATCGCGTCCGCGCGCGCGCCCGACAGCGCATAGCGCTCGGCGGTGTAGAGGGCGGCCTGGGCCGGGTTGCCGAGCCGTGCATGCGCCTCGGCCAGCGCGCGCAGCGAGACGGGGGTGCCCG
>NZ_JAWDKL010000025.1:0-48195 GCF_032464675.1 Roseobacter sp. HKCCA0434 | reverse complement strand
GCGCCGCGGCCAGCAGCCTGCGCGACAGCTCGGTCCGCGTCGCCTCCGCCTCGTCCGCCGCGATCGCGCCGCGCGCGATATCGGCGTCGAGCGTGGCGAGCTGGTCGCGGAAGATCACGACATCCTCTCCCCCCGCCGCTGCACCCGGCTGCGCCTTCAGCAGCGGCCGCACGAGCCACAGGGTCAGCGCCAGCGCCATCAGCACGCAGATCAGCCAGAAGATCATGAACCCACCCCGCAACTCAGATGCGCAACACAGGTACTGGTCGCACCAGTTCGCCGCAACGCCGTTATGTCACGCCATTACGCGAATGCGACGATTTGGTCGGGTTTGGGCCGCGTCCTGACGCAATTACGCGCTTGATCCGAGGGCACATTTGGCATCACGCAAGGGCATCGACCGACCGCCTTTCGGGAGCGCCGCCATGAAACGCTATTCTGCCTTCGCCATCGCGCGAGAAGCCTTCCGCCACCACCAGGGGTGGGAGCGGGCCTGGCGCAGTCCCGAGCCGAAACCCGAATACGACGCGATCATCGTCGGCGCGGGCGGGCACGGGCTGGCCACCGCCTATTACCTTGCCAAGAACCACGGCATCACCAACATCGCGGTGCTGGAGAAGGGCTGGCTCGGCGGCGGCAACACGGGCCGCAACACCACGATCATCCGCTCGAACTACCTCCAGCCCGGCTCGATGGCGATCTTCGAGAAGTCGCGTGGGCTCTACGAGGATCTCAGCCAGCAGCTGAACTACAACATCATGTTCTCGCCCCGCGGCGTGCTGATGCTCGCCCAGACCGAGCACGAGCTGCGCGCGTGGAAGCGGACGGCGCATGCCAACCGCATCGCGGGCATCGAGAGCGAGATGGTCGGTCCCGAGCGGATCAAGGAGATCGTCCCGATCATCGAGACCGCAGGCCCCCGCTACCCCGTCCTCGGCGGGCTGTGGCAGGCGCGCGGCGGCACCGCCCGCCACGACGCGGTCGCCTGGGGCTACGCCCGTGCGGCGAGCGCGCTGGGCGTCGACATCATCCAGAAATGCGAGGTCACAGGCATCGACCGTGACGCGAACGGCGTGACCGGCGTGCAGACCTCGAAAGGCCCGATCCGCACCAAGAAGCTCTGCATCGTGGTCGCAGGCAATTCCGGCGTGCTGGCCGAGATGGCCGGTTTCCGCCTGCCGGTGGAATCCGTGGCGCTTCAGGCGCTCGTCTCCGAACCGATCAAGCCCTGCATGGACTGCGTCGTCATGGCCAACACCGTGCACGGTTACATGAGCCAGTCCGACAAGGGCGAGATGGTCATCGGCGGCGGCGCGGACGGCTTCAACAACTACACCCAGCGCGGCTCCTTCCAGCATATCGAGGAGACGGTGCGCGCACTGGTGGAGACCTTCCCGATGATCTCCCGCCTCAAGATGCTGCGGCAATGGGGCGGCATCGTCGACATGACCGGCGACCGCTCGCCCATCATCGGCACCACGCCCGTGCCCGGCATCACCATCAACTGCGGTTGGGGCACCGGCGGGTTCAAGGCGATCCCCGGCTCGGGCTGGGCGACGGCGGAACTCGTGGCGGACGGCGCGCCGCGCGCACTCGCGGCGCCCTTCTCGCTCGACCGGTTCACGCAAGGCCGCATGATCGACGAATCCGTCGCGGCGGCGGTCGCGCACTGATGAAGCGGGCGCTCCACATGGCGCACGCGCGTGGCCGTCGCATGCCTTTCCCCGGTGCGACGGAACGCGGCAGCCTGTCGCACGTTGTCGACCCGCAAAGGTCAAGTGCAACGGAGATAACGCAATGGCTGACAACAACATCAATAACAGCGGCGGCAATGGCGGCGGCGGGGCCCAGTGGTTCATCATCGGCGGCCTCGTCGTCGCGGTGCTGGTCATCGCGTTCCTGTTCCTCGGCGGTGACCCCGATCCTGTCGCGACCGACACGGGCGGCAGCGACACGAACATCACCGTCGATGCCGATGTCGATGCGGGTGCCGATGCAGGTGCCGGTTCCGATGCGGGCGTTGACGCCGACCCCGGCACCGATACTGACACCGGCGGCGATGTCGAGGCCGATGCCGACGCGGGCGCAGACGCGGATGTGGACGCCGGTGGCGCATCCGCAGATGCAGACGCCGAAGCCGACGCGGACGTCGAAAACAACTGAGACCGCAGGGATCGCGCGCCGGACCGGCGCCGTCCTTCCTCATGACCCCCGGCCGCGCATGACGGAACGTCGCGCGCGGCCGCACGTTGTTCGCCGAGAGATCAATCGGAGGACGACGCCATGCCCGACAGTCACAACACCCCTGATCCGCAGACCCGCCGCCCACGCTGGCTTCTGCCCGTGCTCGGGGCCATCGCCGTTCTTCTCATCCTCCTTTGGCTCCTTTCAGGGGACAACGGCGCTGACACTGTCGACGATCCGGGGCTCGAAACCGGGGCCGTCGGCACCGATGCCGAGGATTCCCGCCCCGAGGCCGAGCCCGCACCCGGTGGCGAGGAAAACACCGGCGTTCCCGAGGATGGCGAAGCCGAGGTCGAGGGCGACTGACCCCCGCGACGCATCGGCGCAATCGCGCGCCGATGCTCTCATCCGCGTGAACTTCCCGGCGCAGCGCTACGTTGTCTTGGTATCTGACCACGACGACAGCGGAGCACAGGCATGGCCGACCCACACGAGCACGACGATTCCAGCAGCGAGATGCGCCCCACCGGCCGCGATTCGACCGGACGGTGGATGGCCGTCCTGGCCGCGGGCGGCGCGTCGCTGCTCGCCATCATCATCATCTTCATGGTCCTGTTCGAAGACGAGGAGTCGATCAGCGTCGACTCCGATGTCGGAGAGATCGAGGCCAACGAAACCACAGACTGACATAGCGGGGCCCCACCGCCCCGAGAGCGGGAGGGCCCCATGCTGCACCTGACCTGTCCCAATTGCGGCGTCACCGGGGAGGAGACCGAATTCCACCCCGGCGGCGAGGCGCACCTCAAACGCTTCGGCCCCGGCTCGAGCGACGAGGATTTCCGCGACTACCTCTTCCAGCGCGAGAACCCGCGCGGCGTCCATTTCGAGCGCTGGCGTCACCAGTTCGGCTGCGGCAAGTGGTTCCACGCCGCGCGCGACACCCGCACGCTGGAGGTGTTCGGCACCTACACCGCGCAGACCTCGACCGTCCCCGACGACATCATCGCCGCCGTCAAGGCGCGCCGCCCGGATTGGGAGCCTGAAGCATGAGCAGCCGTCTGCCCCGCGGCGGTCGCCTGATCGACCGCTCGACCAAGATCGACTTCACCTTCGACGGACGCCGGATGCAGGGCCATCCCGGCGACACGCTGGCGAGCGCGCTGCTCGCGGCCGACCAGGTCCTGATGGGCCGGTCCTTCAAGTTTCACCGCCCCCGCGGCGTCGTCGCCGCCGGACCGGAGGAGCCCAACGCCCTGATGGGCATGAACGAAGGCCCCCGGTTCGAGCCGAACCAGCGCGCGACGCTGGCCGAACTGCATCCCGGCCTCAAGTCCGAAAGCCAGAACGCCTGGCCCAGCCTCGACACCGATATCGGTGTGGTGAATGCCTACATGTCCCGCTTCTTCCCCGCGGGCTTTTACTACAAGACCTTCATGGCCCCTCGCGCCGCGTGGAAGCACCTGTTTGAGCCGGTGATCCGCAAGGCGGCTGGTCTGGGCAAGGCCCCGACCCAACCTGATGCCGACCGCTACGAGCATTTCTACGCCTATGCCGATGTCGTCGTCGTGGGCGGCGGCATGGCCGGGCTGCAAGCTGCGCTCGAGGCAGGCCGCAGCGGTGCCCGCGTCCTGCTGATGGAGCAGACCGGCCATATCGGCGGTCGCCTGCTGACCGACCCGGTGGAGATCGACGGGCAATCCTCCGACGACTGGATCGCCGCCACGGTGGCCGAGCTGGAGGGGATGGAGAACGTCACCATCCGCACCCGCCTGATGGGGGCGGGGGTCTACGACCACGGCTACCTCACGGCCTATGAGCGGCTGACCGACCATCTCGCGGATGGGGACGGCCCCCGCCACCGCCTGTGGCGCATCCGCGCGGGCCGCATCGTCACCGCGACCGGCGCGATCGAGCGTCCGCTCAGCTTCGCGGGCAACGACGTGCCGGGTGTGATGCTGGCCGCCGCCGTGCGTGATTACGTAGCGCTCTACGGGGTCAGCCCCGGCGACCGCACGGTGGTCGTCACCAACAACGACGACGCCTATCGCACCGCGATCGCCTTGAAGAAGGCCGGTCTCGACGTGCCGCTGATTCTCGACAGCCGCGCCGCCGCGATCGGCGCGCTGCCCAAGCAGGCACGCGAGCTCGGCATTCGGGTCGAGGTCGGGCGCGGCATCGCCTCCGTCAAGGGCGGCAAGCGCGTGCAGGCTGTCGAGATCTGCGCGATGGCGGGCGAAGGTTCGGTGCAGGAAACCGTGCCCTGCGACGTGGTCGCCATGTCCGGTGGCTGGTCGCCGGTCGTCCACCTCTGGTCCCATTGCGGTGGCAAGCTGACCTGGAACGAGGCGGAGGCGCATTTCGCCCCCGATCCCCAGCAGCCCCCGACCGGCAGCGACGGGCAGGGCTTCGTCGTGACCGCCGGGGCCGCCTCCGGCGCGTTGATCGCCGACGAGACCATGCGCGATGCCGCGGAGGCAGGCCGCAAGGCTGCCGAAGCGACCGGCCACACCCCCGCCGACGGCACCGCGCCGACGGTCACGGTCGAGCCGCAGGAACCGCTGGAGGCCGTCTGGATGATGCCGGCCGGTGCGCCCTACAAGCTGCGCTCGAAGGCCTTCCTCGACTACCAGAACGACGTGAAGGTCTCGGACGTGCAACTCGCCGCGCGCGAGGGGTTCGAGAGCGTCGAGCACGCCAAGCGCTACACCACGCTCGGGATGGCGACCGATCAGGGCAAGCTTTCCAACATCAACGGGCTCGCCATCCTCGCCGACAGCCTCGGCGCGTCGATTCCGCAGGTCGGCACGACGACCTTCCGCCCGCCCTATGTGCCGATCTCGATGGGCTCCATCGCGGGTGAGGCGCGGGGGCCGATCTTCAAGCCGATGCGCAAGTCGCCGATGGACGACTGGCACGACGCGAACGGCGCGCATTGGGAGCCGGTCAGCGACTGGCGCCGCCCCTACACCTACCTGCGCGACGACGAGGGCATACACGACTCCGTCAACCGCCAGATCCGCAACACGCGTGAGAATGTCGGCCTGCTCGACGCCTCGACGCTGGGCAAGATCCTGGTGAAGGGGCCGGATGCGGGCAAGTTCCTCGACCTCATCTACACCAACATGATGTCGAGCCTGAAGCCGGGCCGCTGCCGCTATGGCCTGATGTGCACGGAAAACGGCTTCCTCTTCGACGACGGCGTCGTGGTGCGGCTGAGCGAGGACGAGTTCCTGTGCCACACCACCTCCGGCGGCTCCGACCGGGTGCATGGCTGGATGGAAGAATGGCTCCAGACCGAGTGGTGGGACCTCCAGGTCTACACCGCCAACGTGACCGAGCAGTTCGCGCAGGTCGCCGTGGTCGGGCCGAAGGCACGCGATCTTCTCGAAAGCCTTGGCGGTGACATGGACCTCAGCCGTGAAGCGCTGAGCTTCATGGGCATGGCCGAAGGCGATCTGGGCGGCATCCCCGCCCGCGTGTTCCGCATCTCCTTCTCGGGCGAGCTGAGCTACGAGATCGCGGTGCCCGCCAGCTATGGCCGCGCCTTCTGGGACCTGTTGCTGGAGAAAGGCGCCCCCTTCGGCGTCATGCCCTACGGCACCGAAGCTCTGCACGTCATGCGGGCCGAGAAGGGCTTCATCATGATCGGGGACGAGACCGACGGTACGGTGACGCCGCAGGACCTCGCGCTCGGCTGGGCCGTGTCGAAGAAGAAGGAGGACTTCATCGGCAAGCGCGCGATGCAGCGCTCCGACCTGACCCGGCCCGACCGCAAGCAGCTCGTCGGCCTCTTCACCGAGGATGGCTCGGTCGTGCTGCCCGATGGCGCCCATGCGGTCGAGGGCAAGGACGAATACGGCAATCCGCACACGATCGGCCATGTCACCTCGACTTATTACAGCCCGACGCTCGACCGCTCCATCGCGATGGCGCTGATCGAGCAGGGGTCCGAGCGGATGGACGAGGTGCTGGAGTTTCCGATCAGCGCAACCGAGACGGTGAAGGCCCGCGTGGTCGATCCGGTCTTCTACGACAAGGACGGGGAGCGGCAGAATGTCTGATCCGATAACCGCGCTCGACGGCGCGCATTTCGCAGGCGACGTGACGGTGCAGGACGCAGGCCTGACCGGCATGGTCGCGATCCGCGGCGATTTCGGAGCGGACGCTTTCCGCAGCGCCGTATCCGACGTCACCGGCCATGCCATGCCCGACACGCGCGGCATGGTGGGCGACGCGACCGGCGGACTCGCCTGGATGAGCCCGGATGAGCTGATGCTGTTCTGCGGTTACGCCGAGGCGGAGATGCTGGCCGCCAAACTGCGGGAGGCGCTGGCGGGCACGCATCACATGGTCACGGTCCTGTCCGACGCCCGCGCGGTGATCCGCCTGCACGGCGACACCGTGCGCGAGGTGCTGGCCAAGGGCGCGCCGGTGGACATGGCCACCTTCGGCACCGGAGAGATCCGCCGCACGCGGCTGGGCCAGGTCGCCGTCGCCTTCTGGCTGACCGGCGAGGACGCGGCCGAACTGGTCTGCTTCCGCTCGGTCGCGGGCTTCGTCTTCGAATGGCTGAGCACGGCGGCCCGCAAGGGCGGACGCGTGGGGTATCTGGTCTAGAGCCATCGAGCGAGGCGGCAGTACACATGTCGCCTCCTCCACTTTCCGACGCGCCGACAGAGCGCATCGGCGGGTCGCGGTGCGGCGATCCACCCTGTGTGCATAGCACTTTATGCCAGCCAAATCCGCAAGACCTCGCCACGTTGCGCCTGCATCGACCAAATCGCCGAGCCGGGGGGCGGGTCACGCCGTAGGCGTGCCTTCGGCACGACCGATGCGCGGCGGGCTTCGCCCTCGACTCCGCGCGGCTCCGAGTCGCGTCGTGGGTTCTCAGGATCAAGGGGCTCCGGCTCAAGGCCGGAGCGGCGGCCGAGCATAAGGCCTATCCCGTCCCGGACTTGATCCGGGACCTCGCTCGACAAACCGCCTCCGCATCCACTGAAGGCGATGGCATCCGACACCCCACACGACCCGGCGTTCCAAACCGCTTCGCCTTGACCTCCCGCGCGCGCTGCCCGATGCTCCCTGCCAGTCAATCCGTCAACAGGGACGACCATAGATGAAAAAGATCATTCTCACGACGCTCGCCACGCTGACCGCGGGCGCGGCTTTCGCTCAGGAACTCGACATCTGTGTCGAGGGCGCCTACCCCCCGTTCTCCTACACCACCGATTCCGGTGAGGTCGAAGGCTTCGACATCGACGTGGCCAACGCGCTCTGCGCCGAGATGGGCCGCGAGTGCACGATGGTGAAGACCGACTGGGACGGCATCATCCCCGCCCTGCTCGAGGACAAGTGCGACGCGATCATCGCCTCCATGTCCATCACCGAGGAGCGCCGCCAGGTCATCGACTTCTCCGAGAAGTATTACCAGACCCCCGCGATCTTCGTGGCCGAGGAAGGCCGCTTCGCGGATGACAGCGCCGAGACGCTGGCCGACGCGGTCGTGGGCGTGCAGCGCGGCACGATCCACCAGAACTTCATGGAAGGCGAGTACCCGGACGTGGAACTGCGCCTCTACAGCGCGCAGGACGACGCCTATCTCGACCTCGCGGCGGGCCGGATCGACGCGATCATGGCGGATTCCATCGCGATGGATGACGGCTTCCTCAAGACCGACGCGGGCGAGGGCTATGCCTTCGTGGGCGAGGGCTACTCGATCCCCGAATATCACGGCGACGGTGCCGGCATCGGCGTGCGGCAGGAAGATACCGAGCTGCGCGACGAGTTCTCCGCCGCGATCCAGGCGATCATCGCCTCGGGCGAGTACGGCCAGATCGCCGAAGAGTATTTCGATTTCGACATCTATGGCGGCGGCGGCGACGAGTCCTGAGCCGTTCGTGATGCAATGACCGGGGCCGGCGGGGCGACCTGCCGGCCTCTGCTTTGAGGGTCTGGACCTGATGGATCAGGTAATCGCCTACCTCCCCCTGTTGGCCGAAGGGTTCGGCATCACGGTCGCGATGGCCGTGCTGGCCATGATGCTCGCCTGCCTGATGGGCGCGCTCGGGGCCTGGGGGCGGCTGTCGAAGGGCCGCATCGGCCCGGCCATCGTGCTCGCCTACACCACGCTGGTGCGCGGGGTGCCGGATCTGGTGCTGATCCTGATCTTCTACTTCTCCGGCCAGCGGCTGATGAACACGATCACCAACGCCGCGGGGTGGGAGCGGATCGACGTCTCGCCCTTCCTGTCGGGCACGCTGACCATCGGCTTCATCTACGGCGCCTACCTTGCCGAGACCTTTCGCGGTGCGGCGATGGCGGTGGACAAGGGGCAGGGCGAGGCCGCGACGGCGCTGGGGCTGAAGCCCTTTCAGACCCTGCGGCTGGTCACGCTCCCCCAGATCATCCGGCAGGCGCTGCCGGGGACTATGAATGTCTGGATGGTGCTGACCAAGTCGACCGCCGTGGTCTCGATCATCGGTCTCAGCGATCTCGTCGGCATCTCGGTCGACGCGGGCCGCTCCACGCGGCAGTTCTTCTGGTTCCTGATAGCGGCCTTCATCGGCTACCTCATCATCACCTGGGTCAGCGAACGCGTCTTCGCCTGGGCCGAACGGCGCTACGACCGGGGGTTCGCCGATGCGCGCTAGGAAAGGGCGAGGCCGGGTGGTCGAAGGACGTGTAAGCGGAAGTGGGGGCGATCATGCGGTTTGACCTCCTCCTCGAACGCTGGCCGCTCTTCCTCGAAGGGGTCTGGGTCACGCTGCACCTGACGGCGCTCGCCATCGCCATCGGGTTCCTCATCGCGCTTCCCTGCGCGCTGATCCGCACCGCGAAGGTGCCCGTCGCCGACCAGATCGTGCGCGGCTATGTCTACGCCTTCCGCGGCACGCCGCTTCTGGTGCAGCTTTACCTCTTCTACTACGGCCTGTCGCAGTTCGACTGGGTCCGCGACAGCTGGGCCTGGGACATCTTGCGCGAGCCGTGGTGGTGCGCGCTCATCGCCTTCTCATTGAACTCCGGCGCCTACGCGACCGAGATCCTGCGCGGCGCCATCGCCCGCACGCCCAACGGGCAGGTGGAGGCGGCCTATGCGCTGGGGCTCAAGACGATGCTGGTCTACGGGCTGGTCGTGATCCCTTCGGCCCTGCGCCGCTCGATTCCGCAATATGGCAACGAGATCGTGTTCATGATGCATGGCTCGGCCATCGCCAGCGTCATCACCGTGACGGATATCCTCGGCGCCGCGCGGGAGTTCAACGGACGCTACTACCTGTCCTCCGAGGGCTTCTACACCGCGGCGGTGCTCTACGGTCTGTTGACGCTGATGATCGTCCTGATCTTCCGCGGACTCGAAGGCCGGTTCCTCAAACACATGCGTCGCGCCTAGCCATGCACTCGATGCATGGCGCGCGGGCAGCATTGTGCACTGCAAGATCAGCCGTGCTGACCTAACTTGATCTTCGAAGGATGCAGCGACGCATCGACGATGAGACAGGTAAAGCACGATGACCGACGACAAACTGAACTTCAACGACGTCCAATCCTGCATCGAGCGGGCCCACCAGATGCGCGCACAGGCCGTGCGCCAGGCCATGCGCTCGCTGGTCGACTGGGCACGGCTGCGCACCCGCGCGGGCGCTCCGAACCACGCCTGATCCCTTTGCCGGACCCCGAAAGGGCGGTGCCTCCGACACGGAGGCGCCGCCCTTCGTCTGTCTGGCTTTTTTCCGTCCGACCCTGTAGCGAGCCGAGCATGAGCATCGATCACGCCTCCCGCCCATCCGTCCGCCTGCGCCCCGGTCGCGCGCGCACCGTCCGCTTCGGCTTCCCTTGGGTCTATGCCGACGAGCTGGTGCTCGACCGGCGGACCAAGGCGCTCGCCTCCGGCACCATCGCCACGCTGGAGGATGCGGAGCGGCAGCCGATCGGCACCGTCACGGTCAACTCCGACAGCCGCATCCCCGCGCGGCTGATGGACCGCGACCCGGACGCCGCGATCGACCGTGACTGGCTGGCGGCGAAGCTGCGCTCGGCGCTCCATCTGCGGGACCGCCTGTTCAATGCGCCCTTCTACCGCCTGATCCATGCCGAAGGGGACGGGCTGCCTGGCGTCGTCATCGACCGCTTCGGCGACGCAGCGGTGATCCAGCCCAACGCCGCCTGGGCCGAGGCGATGTATTCCGATCTCGAAGCCGCGCTGATTGACGTGACGGGCGTGACCCGCGTGGTCAAGAACGCCTCCGGCCGTGCGCGCAAGCTCGAAGGGCTGGACGAGGAGAGCACCGTCACCACCGGCACGGTCGACGCGCCCGTCGAGGTGCGGATGAACGGTGCTAGCTATTTCGCCGATCTGACCGGCGGGCAGAAGACCGGGCTGTTCTACGACCAGCGGCCCAACCACGCCTTCGCAGCAAAGCTGGGGCAGGGGGCGGAGGTGCTCGATATCTTCAGCCATGTCGGCGGCTTCGGCCTCGCGGCCCTGGCGGCCGGGGCGACGCGCGCGCTGGCCGTGGACGGCTCCGCCCCCGCGCTGGAACTGGCGCAGGCGGGGGCCGAGGCGATGGGGGCCGCCGACCGGTTCGAGACCCGGCGCGGCGATGCGTTCGACACGATGGCGGCCCTGGCGCAGGAGGGCCGACGCTTCGGCCTCGTGATCTGCGACCCGCCCGCCTTCGCGCCGAACAAGCAGGCGCTCGACAAGGGGTTGCGCGCCTATGAGCGGGTGGCGCGGATGGGCGCGGCGCTGGTGGCGCCGGGCGGCTATCTCGTCCTGTGCTCCTGCTCGCACGCCGCCGATCTGGCGCGGTTCCGCGAGGTCAGCTTGCGCGGCGTCTCGCGGGCCGGGCGCGACGGGCAGGTGATCCACACAGGCTTTGCCGGACCCGACCACCCCACGCATCCGATGCTGGCGGAGACGGCCTATCTCAAGGCGCTGTTCCTGCGGCTCGCGTGATGCGGGCCGTGCTCGACGCCTGCGTGCTCTACCCCACGGTGTTGCGGGAGATTCTGCTGGGCGTGGCGGCGCGGGGCGATTTCGCGCCGGTCTGGTCGGAGCGGATCCTGGGGGAGTGGGCCCGCGCGGCGGAGCGGACGGGCGTGGGCGCGCAGGGGCGGGTCGAGATCGCGGGGGTCGAGGCGGCTTTCCCCGCGGGGAAAGTGTCAACGCCGCCGCGCGACGACCTGCACTTGCCCGACCCCGATGATGTGCATGTCCTCGCCACCGCGCTGGAGGCCGGGGCGCAGGCAATCATCACGCTGAACCTGAAGGATTTTCCGGCCCGCGCGCTCGGCCCCCACGGGGTCTATGCCACGGCGCCGGACGTCTTCCTGCTCGCCTGCCACGAGGAGGCCCCCGTTAACGATATCGTCGAGGCGGCGCGGGCAAAGGCGGAGCGGTTGTCGGGTGAGGAGGTGGCGCTGCGACCGCTCCTGAAGCGGGCCCGGCTGCCGCGATTGGGCAAGGCTCTGGCCTGAAAACCGTGTATGCGATGCGTATGGCATGCGTATGGAAAGCGTATGGCAGTTTTGCCGGCGCGGGGCAGTCCTCTCAGCGCAGCGCGGGCCGTTCGTTCCAGCCGCGAGCCAGCCGCTCGATCGCCTCGATGCGCTGCTCGGGATGCGGATGGCTCATCATCCAGGCGGGGGTCGCGGCCCCGGCGCTGCCGGTCAGGCGTTCAAGCTTGCGGAACAGGCTGCGCTGCGGACCGATGCCGAGGCCGATCTTGGTCATCAGGGCGGCGGCATAGGCATCCGCCTCGTATTCGTCGTTGCGGCTGAGCCGTGCCGACAGCGCCGTCATCAGCGCCTGCGCGATCCACGGGCCGACGAAGGGGACGAAGCGGCCGATGACGATCATCAGCACCATCCGAAGCGCGTTCTGCCCCGAATAGACGACCATGCGCCGCCGCGAATGGCCGAGTGCCACGTGCCCCAGCTCATGCGCGATGACGGAGGCCAGCTCCTCCGCCCGGACCTCGCCCGCGCGGTAGCGTTCGATGAAGCCGCGGGTGAGGAAGATCCGCCCGTCGGGGGCGGCGAGCCCGTTGATCACGGGCGTGTCCTGCACGAACACTTCGAGCCGGGGCAGGTCGAGCTCCCGCGCCATCCGGTCCACGAATTGCCGGATCAGCGGGTCCGTCAGCGGCTTCGACGTCGCATCGAGCCGCCGCGCCAGCCCCCAGGCGGAGAACTGGTACATCACGAAGCCGACGAGCGTGGCGATCAGAAGGGGCGCGAGCAGGGTCATGTGAGGACTGTGGGACGGATCGCACCGGGGTGCAATGCGGCGGGTTGGCCGATCCTCAACCCATGCCCCAGCCGCGTTCGAGCGCGCCGCGCAAGGCCGTGACGGCCTCCGCCCCGATCCGATCGGCCAGCTTGGCCTCGACCCGCGCGAGGGCGGCGCGGGCGGCGAGGGCAAGCCGCTCTCCCTCCGGGGTCATGGTGACGATCTTCGCGTTGCCGCGTGTGGGGTCGTCGCGCAGCACGACGAGGCCGAGCGCTTGGAGATCGCGCAGCCCGCGAGAGATCGCCTGACGCGAGACCTGCATCCGCTCGGCGATCCGGGTGGCCTGCGTCGTGCCGCAATCGAGATTGCCCATCAAGATGAGGTGACTCTCGCTCACGTGGTCGAAGCCGTCGGCGCGCAGGTCCGCGACCACGTCAGACAGCACGGACTGGCTCGCGGATTGCAGCAGAACGGTCAGCGGTATTGTCAACTTTGTTGACAAGACTGGGTCCTCCGGTATTGATGTCAAACATGTTTACAAGATGGAGGGCGCTATGACGAGACTGCAAAGCGTGCTGGTGGCCAATGCGGCAAGCTGTGTGGGGTTCGGGGCGCTGTTCCTCCTGTGGCCGACGGGCGTTTCGGGATTTCTCGGAAAGGTGCCGCCGGGAGTGTTGGTCCTGCTCGGGATCGGACTGATCGGGAACGGTCTTCACCTGGCCTATGCGGCGAAACGGGGCGCGGGGGCGGCGGAGGTGCTCTGGTTCTCGCTGCTCGATCTCGGCTGGTGGCTCGGCAGTTTGGGTCTGGTCGCATCGGGGATGTGGGTCGTGCGGCCCGGAGGCGTCGCAGCCTGTCTGGTGGTGGCGGTCTGCGTGGCGGCGCTCGGCCTCGTGCAACTGTTCGAGTTGGGGCGCGGGCGGGCCGGGCGCTCGGGGGCCGCGCATCTGCGGGCGATCGGGCGGTCGTGGCTGGTCTTGCCGCGCTGGGTGAAGGTGTGGCTGTGGGGGCTCAACGCGCTGTTCCTGCTCTCGCCTGTGTTTCTGCCGTGGGCCGAGGCGCAGGTGGTGCTACTGGCCTATGTGGCGAGCGGTCCGCTGCTAGCGGCTTTCGCCTTCGTCGAGGGCGGTCTGAGCCGCGCGATGGGGCTGGCGCATTTGATCCCCTGGGCACCGCTGCCGGTCTGGCTGGCGGGGTGGGGGGCGCAGCCCTATGCCGGTGTGCTGGCGGCGGCCGTGGCGATCTGCCTTGCCTTCGACCTCTACGATCTGGCGCGGTGGCTCAGGGGCGATCGCGCGGTGATGGGGTCAGGCTGAGGCGCTCGGCACGCCCAGCTGGTCGAGCAGGGCGTGCATCGGGGCGCTCAGATCGCCTTTGCCGTCCGCGGCAAGGACCTCCAGCCCGATCTCGGCGGCGTAGATCAGGCGGGCATGGGGGTCGGCGGGCAGGCCGGCCTCGCGCAGGCAGCCGCGCAGGAAATCCAGGCGCAGGTGATCGACCAGCGCGATCGTGGCGGCGACACGATCGTCGAAGCGACCCCATTCGCGCAAGGCGGGCTCGGCCATCGCGCCGCCATGCGCGGGGTCGAGCGTGCGGTCGAGGATGTCGGCCAGTGCGCGCAGCCGCGGCGCGCCGGGCGGCAGCTGCGACAGGGAGTCGATGATGGTCGTCGCGGCAGCGGCCTGCCAATGCTCCAGCATTGCGTCGCGCAAGGCGTCGGGTCCGTCGAAATGCCAGTAGAACGAGCCTTTCGTGGCCGTGAGCGTCCGGGCCAGCGGTTCGATCCGCAGCGCCTTTGGCCCACCGCTCGCGAGCGCGCGGAAGGCGGCGAGGATCCAGTCCGTCCGGGTCAGGCGGGGGCGGGTCATGGCCGCACCATACGGTTGCGTATGGATTCCGGCAAGATGATGTGCCAACCATACGCTACCGTATGGAATCGGAGGTCCAGCCCATGTCTCTCGCCCTGTCAGCCGCCGCGATCTTTGCCGCCGTCATCTGCCTGATCCATGTGATTGCAGGCGGGCGCGAGGTGCACGTGCCGATCCAGGCGCATGGACTGCCGCCCGGCCTGCGGGCCATCTCCGCCGTGCTGTGGCATGCGGTGACGGTGATCCTGATCGTGATGGCCGGCGCGACCGCGTGGCTGGCCATGCGGCCCGAGCCGGGGCTGGCCGTGGCGCTGATCGCGATCTGCCTCGGCTGGGCGGGTCTGTTCGTCTGGTACGGGCTGCGCCAGCTCGGCACGGTGCGCGACATGCCGCAATGGGGGCTGTTCCTGGCGCTCGCCGGGCTGATCGGCTGGGGGATGTGGGGCTAACGCACCAGTTCCTTCATCCCGCGCTCTAGCCCTTCGAGGGTCATGGGGACCATGCGCTCGGGGAAGAGCTGCTGGATCATGCGGATCGAGTGGGTGTAGGGCCAGTGCGCCTCCGGCACCGGGTTGATCCACAGGCTCGCGGGCCAGTGTTCGCGCGCGCGGGTCAGCCAGACATGGCCGGCCTCGGGGTTCCAGTGCTCGTTGGCACCGCCGGGATGAGCGATCTCGTAGGGGCTCATCGAGGCGTCGCCGACGAAGATGCAGCGATAGTCCGAGCCATAGGTGCGCAGCACGTCCCAGGTCGGGATCTGCTCGGACCAGCGGCGGGAATTGTCCTTCCAGACGCCTTCGTAGAGGCAGTTGTGGAAGTAGAAATGCTCCAGATGCTTGAATTCCGCCCGCGCGGCGGAGAACAGCTCCTCCACCACCTTCACATGCGGGTCCATCGAGCCGCCGACATCGAGGAACAAGAGCACCTTCACCGCATTGCGCCGCTCGGGCCGGGTCTTCACGTCGATATAGCCGTGCTCGGCGGTGGCGCGGATGGTGCCTTGCAGGTCCAGCTCTTCGTCTGCGCCATCGCGGGCCCAGCGGCGCAGACGCTTGAGCGCGACCTTGATGTTGCGGGTGCCCAGCTGGCGCGTGTCGTCGAAATCGCGGAATTCGCGCTTGTCCCAGACCTTGACCGCGCGCTGGTGGCGGCTGTCCTTCTGGCCGATGCGCACGCCCTCGGGGTTGTAGCCATAGGCGCCGAAGGGGGAGGTCCCGGCGGTGCCGATCCATTTGCTGCCGCCCTGATGGCGTTTCTCCTGCTCGGCCAGCCGCTCGCGCAGCTTTTCCATCAGCGCGTCGAAGCCGCCCGCGGCCTCGACCTCGGCCATTTCCTCGGGCGTCAGGTGCTTCTCCGCCATCTTGCGCAGCCACTCGTCGGGCAGGGCGCGCGGGTCGATGATGTCGTCGAGACTGATCGCCTCCATCCCGTTGAAGGCATGGGCGAAGACCTGGTCGAAGCGGTCGATGTTGCGCTCGTCCTTCACCAGCGCCGCGCGGGCGAGGTGGTAGAACGCCTCGACATCGTATTGCACGACGCCCCGCTCCATCGCTTCCAGCAGCGTCAGGTACTCGCGCAGGGAGACGGGGAGTTTCGCAGTTCGCAGGGCGTCGAAGAAGCGCAGGAACATCAGAACACGTAGATGCGGAAGAAGTAGAACACGGCCAGCACGAAGACCGTCAGGGCCACGAAGGCGAAGCCGTGGCCCAGCCCCCAGGCGACCATGTCGGCCGCGGTGCCGCCGCGCCGCTTGGCCCGGACCGCGCCGAAGAGGATGCCGACGAGGCCGATCAGGATGGCATACATGGCGGGGCTCCGTTGCTCAGGCGTCGGGTTCGTTCTGGGCAGGATGACGGCGGAGCGCAAGGGCGGCGTTGCGTCGCGTCTAGACCAAGGCCGCGATCTGGAAATAGGCGACAACGACCGCCACGCCGAGAACGATCGCAGCCCACAGCCAGTGCAGGATGCGGACAGGTCGGCTTTCCGGACTGCCGAAGAGCCGCCGCGGCAAGGAGGAGATCCACTCTTCGAGGTGTGGAATCTTCACCTCTGGTACTTGATGAAATCGGTCTTGGCGGCCACGCGGTCGTAGAGCTGGCGCGCGGTGGCGTTGCCCTCCTGCGTCAGCCAGTAGACCGTGGGCGCGCCCGCGCGGTCGGCGGCCTGGTACACCGCCTCGATCAGTGCGCGGCCCGCCCCGGTGCCGCGCGTGGCGGGATCGACGAACAGGTCCTGCAGGTAGCACACGTTCTCCACCCGCCAGTTGTGCCGGTGAAAGAGGTAGTGCACGAGGCCGACGGGCCGGTCGCCGTCCACCGCCAGCACGCCGGAGAAATCCTGCGGATCGCCGCCGATCAGGCGGGCGAAGGTGGTGTCGTGGACCTCGTCCGGCACGCTCGCCTCGTAGAAGTCGAGATAGGCGGTCCAGAGCCGCTGCCACTCGGCGCGGTCGGAGGACTCAACGGGTCGGATGGTCAGGGTCATGCGGTCAGCCAGGCAAGTGTGAACAGGGTCAGGACGGAGGAGATCAGGATCGCCCGTGCGATCGTGTCGGTGCGCACGCCATATTGCAAGGCGATGACGAAGGGCATGGCCCCGCAAGGACCGGCGGCGACCAGGAGCGCGATGTCGGCCTTGTCCATATCGACCTCGAACGGCCACATGAGCGCGAGCAGCAGCAGCGGATGCACCGCGATCTTGATCGCGACGGTGGCCCAGGTGGCGGCGCCCGGCCTGCGGAAATCGGCCTGCGACATGATGATGCCGAGCGCGAAGAGGGACGCGGGCGGTGCCGCGCGGCCCACGAACTCGGCGAAGGTGAAGAGGCCTTGCGGCGCCAGCGAATCCGACGACCAGACGGCGAGCCCGGCCACGATGGCGATCAGGGCGGGGTTGCGCGCCAGCATCCCCGCGACGGCCAGCGGGCGCGCCGTGCCCGCCCGCAGGATGTCGAGGATCAGGATCGTCCCGCAGAACAGCACCGCCACGTCCCAGATGATGATGCCGGCGATGGCATAGGCCGCGTCCTCCCCGTAGATCCGCTCGGCGATCGGCAGAACGTAGAAGACGTGGTTGACGAAGGCGCAGGTCATGCCGATCAGCAGCGCCTCGCGCACGTCCCGGCCCAGCCTGCGCGCGACGAAGACGCCCAGCGCGTAGACCGCGATCTCGGACAGGGCATAGAGCCCGACCGCCCGCCAGTCGAAGCCCGCGAAGGGCGCGCGCGCCACGATGAAGAAGACCAGCGCCGGTTGCGCCACGAAGAACACGAAGCGGTTGAGCGTGCGCGCGAAATCCGTGTCGAACCAGTTGCGCGCGCCCGCGATCACCCCGATCCCGAGAATGGCGAAGATCGGCAGGATCGGATCGGCGAGGGTGGAGAGCATGATGGGGGTCCGGCGAAAGGCGCCCCCCATATGGCAGCAGCGCGCCCGTCAGATCAACGGGCGCGCTGCGCTATGGGTGCCGCCCCAACGGGAGTGCGTGGGGCGGCAGGTGAAACGGGGCGGGTTGCCCCCCCGGATGTCAGAGCGAGTTGATGAACTCGTCGACCTCCCGCTTCGCCTCCTCTTTGGAACGGCCGTAGCGCTCCTGAATCTTGCCTTCGAGCACCTCGCGGTTGCCCTCGGCCTGGTCGAGCTCGTCATTGGTAAGCTCGCCCCACTTGGCCTGGGCCTTGCCCTTGACCTGTTTCCAGTTGCCTTCGAAAATATCGTTATTCATTGCAAATCTCCTGTCACACCAAAAAATCGGGCGACGAAACTCTGTCGCCGCTCGATCAACGTGTCATCGGAGGAATCGTTCCCGACGACAGGGGCGCCGGGAACGATGGGGGGGCTAGGTGAGGCGCCTGCGCAGCACCCGTCTCATTGCGCGCCCATGCGCATCAGTTCGAGCTCCAGCCGCATCCGCTCCAGCTCCATCTCGTAGAGGCGGATGCAGTCGAGCCGTTGCGGCCGCTGACCCAGCGGGATCACCACGCGGGCATAGACGGTGCTGCCACGATCCCGGTCGTCGATCAGCAGAGAGTCGCGCCGCGTGTCGTCGGAGGCCGTCAGCCCGATGTCGAGATAGCTGCCCGAGCTGTTGATTGATTGTGAGCAGCGCGCGCCGCTGGCCGACTGGAAGCTGTCGCTGCCGCCCGATCCGCGCGGGGCACTAGGGAAGAAGAGACCGTCTGTGTCGCTCAGAGCCGTAGAGGTACCCGACATAAGTACCGCAAACGCGAGGCATGACGGTGCCCAGATCCTCGGTGCTGTGGGCGCAGAGTCTGACGGTGCGTTCATCCGAACCACCTCCGATGGTGAAGTTGAAGACGATCCGGCGCGAGGAGCGCGGCGGCACGACCAGCGTGCGCATCGGCAGGCTGGCCCCGGCGGCGGGGGTGCTGAGATCCCGCTCGTAGAGGTCGAGCCTGAACTCCATCGCGCGCGAGTAGGGGTTGATGACGTTGACGTAGAAGGCCTTGTCCCGCGAGGGGGTCGGACCTTCGTTGCGAAGCGGGGCGAGGCCCACGGCCAGGGCGGACGTGCCGCCGAGGCCGAGGGCGATGGCAAGCGCGAGCGCTACTCGCACGTCACCACGGTCCGCACGACATAGGTTCCAGCTTCGAACCCGCCGGTATCGGTGGCGCGCGCGCCCACGACGAGTTCGGTCAGCGGAAGTGTGGACACCGCGAAATTCGTCGACTGGTCGGTGAAGGCCTGATCGACCGCGGCCAGACCGGCGAGGCCGGTATACTTCACCTCGGTCGTCGGCGTGCCGAGATACTCGGTCGGCGCGCTTTCGAGCGAAGGCGCGCCGACCGTCACCGTGTTGGTGCCGACGGAGAGGATGGTGACGGTCGCACCGAGCGCGTTGTCCGAGGACAGCTCGGTCCCGTCGGTGTTGAGCGCCATCGTACCGGGGGTATCGACCGCGAGCGTGCAGCCTGCGACGACCGTTCCGGTGAAGTCCACGTTCTCGGCGAAGACCGGCAGGGTGGATCCTGCGATCGTCGCGATGGACAGGGTGAATGACGTGCGCATCGCCATGTGACGGAAACGTTCGCCCAGCAAGTAAACGCGTGGCTTCTGACCCGTAACATGGCAATATTCGACCAGTGACTTCCGAGCGGAAGCCGTCAACACTCTCTCAAGCATCGGTTTCTCTCCTTTGTATGGGAAGTCAGGCGGGGGGTATTGTGACTTCCGTCTTAATTATTAACACAAAACCACTAATTTCTGAACTGCGACCAAATCGGTTGACTTGGTCAATTTGTGGAAATCGCTGACCTTTTGGCGAAATGTGGATAAGTCGCTGACTTGCCACTCGTTTACGGAGGTTAACGGGCGGAGGCGCGTCAGGTGTCCCGCAAGCGCGGGACGCGTGCGACAATTTGGCTGTTCCGATGGAACGGCGGGGTGAGGAAATTTCCGCCCGTCCTGCTACGTGATTCGGCGACAGGCGACGGCTCCTGCGCCGGGCTGGACGATCGGGCCTTCCCCCCGAAGCGCGCGGCCCCTATTGCTGGGACCAGACCGACAGGAGGCCCTGCATGATCGTCGCCAGCTTCAACATCAATGGCGTGAAGGCGCGCCTGCCCGCCCTGCTGCAATGGCTGGAGGAGGAAAAGCCCGACGTCGTCGTGCTGCAGGAGATCAAGTCGGTGGACGAGGGCTTCCCGCGCGAGCCGATCGAAGACCTGGGCTACAATGTCGAGACGCACGGGCAAAAGGGCTTCAACGGCGTCGCGATCCTGTCGAAGATCCCGATGGAAGACGTGACCCGCGGCCTGCCGGGCGACGATGCGGACGAGCAGGCCCGCTATATCGAGGCGACGGTGGAGGGCATCCGCATCTGCGGGCTCTACCTGCCCAACGGGAATCCGGCGCCGGGGCCGAAGCACGACTACAAGCTGGCCTGGATGGCCCGGCTGGAGGCGCGGGCGGCGCAGCTGCTGGCCGAGGAGACGCCCTTCCTGATGACGGGCGACTACAACATCATCCCGCAGGCGGAAGACGCGGCGCGCCCCGATGCCTGGCGCGAGGACGCGCTGTTCCGGCTCGACAGCCGCACGGCTTGGCGGCGGATCGTGAACCTGGGCCTGACGGATGCGCTGCGGGCGGTGAACGCGGCGCCGGGCACCTATACGTTCTGGGACTACCAGGCCGGTGCCCGCCAGCGCGACGACGGCATCCGCATCGACCATTTCCTGCTGTGCCCGCGCACGGCCGACCGTTTGCAATCGTGCGAGATCGACGCCCATGTGCGCGACCGGGAGAAGCCCTCGGACCATGTGCCGATCAAGGTCGAGCTGCGCAATTAACCAAAATCCGGGCGATTGCCCGCAGGGCGTGAGTAACTGCTACACGCCGCACCTATCGCGTGTAAGATGCTGATATGAAATGGTTTTTACAGCTACAAAACGTCGCATCCGGCTGGCACTCATTCACCGATTTGAATTACAGCGGATGAATTCCCGGGCAATCCGGCGCGGGAATTCTGCGGAGTCCGCATGAGACTATTCAAAAAGAAATCCGACCAAGGTCAGGATCCGCGACTAGGAGAGGACAGGCCGCAACCGGCAGCACCGGTGCGGCAGGAGCCCTGGATGAGCCAGCGATCCCAACAGGAAAGACGTAGAATGAAGAACGAAGATATTGCCGCGCTCGAACAGCTCCAGGGGTTCCTCGGAGCGTGCATCGTGGATGCGGACTCGGGGATGATGATGGTGTCGCTCGGCGGCAGCTCCCTCGACCTCGAGGTCGCGGCCGCAGCGAATACCGAAGTGGTGAAGGCCAAGCAGCGCGCGATCCGCGAGCTGGGACTGGACGACTCGATCGAGGACATCCTGATCACGCTGGGCGGTCAGTACCACCTGATCCGTCCGCTCGGGATCAGCCCGATGGTGTTCATCTATCTCGCACTCGACCGCGAGAACTCCAACCTCGCGCTGGCGCGCCGTGCGCTGAAGACGGCGGAGCAGTCGGTCACCATGTAACGGGTCGACGGCGCTGCGGAACGGGGTCCGGTCGAAAGTCCGGACCCCGTTTCGCGTCAGGTGGTCACGTCCTCACCATAGAGCCAGTCCATCCGCCGTGCGGCGAGGGTGGGGGCGAGGCGGGCGGTGGCGCGCATGCCGGTGTGCAGGATCGGGCGCAGCGGCCCGCCGATGTGGTCGAGGCGGCCCTGGTTGCGGGCGGCCGCTTGCGCGCGGGTGGCGCGGGCCTTGCGTGACGCCTCGTAGCGGGGCAGGTCGGTGAGGGTTCGGGACAGCACCCACGCATCCTCCAGCGCCTGACTTGCCCCTTGCGCCAGGAAGGGCAGCATCGGGTGCGCGGCGTCGCCCAGCAGGACCAGCCGGTCGCGGTGCCAGCGGGGCAGGGGGGCGTGGTCGAAGTGGCCCCAGAGCTTGACCTCGCGCACCTGCGCCAGCAGCGCCTCGGCCTGCGCGTTCCAGCCGGCGAAGGCGGCGCGCAGGGCGTCGGGGTCGCCTTGCTGCGACCAGCCCTCCGCCTGCCAGTCCTGCTTGGTCACGGCGACGATGTTGTGCAGGCTGCCGCCGCGCAGGGGGTAGGCCACGAGGTGCCGGTCGGCGCCGGTGGTCAGCGTCGTGACCGGCGCCCCACCCTGGCCAGGCAGCAGCGCGCGCCAGGCGACATGGCCGGTGAAACGCGGCGCGCTGATCCCCGCCACGTGCGCGCGCAGGGCGGAGCGGACGCCGTCCGCGCCGACGATCAGGTCGAACCGCTCGGGGGAGGGCGTGTGGAGCAGGCCATCGGTGGCGTCCGCCCCGCCGATCTCGGTGCCGAGCCGCAAGGTAATGCCCGCGTCACGCACCGCATCGGCCAAAATGTCGATCAGGTCGGCGCGATGCAGGTTCAGCGGCGCATGGCCCCAGCGCGCGGCGGCGGCGTCCCCCATCTCGACCCGCATCAGCGGGCGCCCCGAGGCGGCGCGCATCTCCACCGCGTCGGGCACCACACCTGCCGAGCGGGCGGCGTTGGAGAGGCCGAGGGCGGCGAGCACCTTCATGCCGTTCGGGCCGATCTGGATGCCTGCGCCGACCTCGCCGAGCTCCGCGGCCCGCTCGAACACGGTTACCTCCGCACCCGTTCGCGCGCAGGCAAGTGCGGCGGCGAGCCCGCCGATCCCGGCGCCGACGATGGCGATCTTCATGGGCCTGTCCTCCAAAGCAAAGGGGCGGCCCCTCTCAAGGCCGCCCCTCTCATCCCTCTCGCGACCCGCTCAGCGGTCGTCGCGGTAGACCCGTTCCTTGCGCTCGTGCCGCTCCTGCGCCTCGAGGCTCATCGTGGCGATGGGGCGCGCGTCGAGCCGCTTGAGGCTGATCGGCTCCCCGGTCACGTCGCAATAGCCGTAGGAGCCGTCCTCGATCCGGCGCAGCGCGGCGTCGATCTTCGCTACCAGCTTGCGCTGGCGGTCGCGGGTGCGCAGCTCCAGCGCGCGGTCGGTTTCCTCGGAGGCGCGGTCGGCCACGTCGGGGATGTTGCGCGTGCCGCCTTCCTTCATGTCGGACACGGTGTCCTTGCTCTCGGCCAGAAGCTGGTTCTTCCACTCGATCAGCTTGCGGCGGAAATATTCGAGCTGCCGGTCGTTCATGAAAGGCTCGCTGTCCACCGGTACGTAATCGGACGCCAGAACCGTCTCAGCTTTCATCGTCTCACCCTACGTTGTCGTAGCGGTCGACCGGCACCTTGAAGGGCCTTGTCGAGCCGCCCCTGTCCCTCTGATGACCGGGGGAATACCCCCTCGCGCGCAGGTTGTCACGTGTTAATGGATTGGCCCCACGGACCAACGTGACAGGCGCGCGGCGTCGTGAACGGCGCGTGATCGGGGCTATGCGCGCGGTCGTGCCGCGACGGAGCGGGTTGTCATCCGCGCGCTCTTGCGCAAATCCTGCGACCGCCAGATGCCGCCGGGAGAGGGAGCCGCCCCATGCGTTTCGAGGGAACCGATGCCTATGTCGCCACGGGCGACCTGACCGTCGCGGTCAACGCCGCCATCGCGCTGGAGCGGCCGCTGCTGGTGAAGGGAGAGCCGGGAACGGGCAAGACCGAGCTCGCCCGCCAGGTCGCCTCCGCGCTTGGCGTGCCGATGCTGGAATGGACGGTGAAATCCACCACCAAGGCGCAGCAGGGGCTCTACGAATACGATGCCGTCTCCCGCCTGCGCGACAGCCAGCTGGGCGAGGAGCGGGTGCACGACGTCGCCAACTACATCCGCAAGGGGATGCTGTGGCAGGCCTTCGAGGCGGGCGAGCGCGTGGTCCTGCTGATCGACGAGATCGACAAGGCCGATATCGAGTTTCCCAACGACCTGTTGCAGGAGCTCGACCGGATGGAGTTCCACGTCTACGAGACGGGCGAGACGATCCGCGCGAAGCACCGGCCCATCGTCATCATCACGTCCAACAACGAGAAGGAGCTGCCCGACGCCTTCCTGCGGCGCTGCTTCTTCCACTACATCCGCTTCCCCGAGCCCGAGGTGATGGCGCGCATCGTCGACGTGCACTTTCCGGGGCTGAAGCAGAATCTGATCCGCGAGGCGCTGACCCAGTTCTACGAGATCCGCGAGACGCCGGGGCTGAAGAAGAAGCCCTCGACCTCCGAGGCGCTGGACTGGCTGAAGCTGCTGATGGTCGAGGATCTGGATGCCGAGGACATCCGCCGCGACGGCAAGGATGCGCTGCCGAAGCTGCACGGCGCGCTGCTGAAGAACGAGCAGGACGTGCACCTGTTCGAGCGGCTGGCCTTCATGACCCGGCGCGAGGGCCGCTAGGCCCTGCGGAAAGGCAAAAGGTGTCGCGAGGTGCGCTGATGCCTGACCCCGCCTCGCGGCGGGGGGCCTCCGGCGGGGATATTTTCAGGAAGTGAAACCGGGGCTCAGACCAGGTTGTCGGTGCCGGTTAGCCAGGCGCGGGCGCGATCGTGCTCGTGTCTGCCGAAGGCGCGCAGGTCGAACTCGCCCAGCGTGCCGGCGTGGTCGCGCGCGGCGCGGGCGACGACATCCTCGTCCGTCACCACGGCCACCCGGTCGAGTGTGCCGGCGAGCGCGATGAGCTTGGGCGAGCGGGCGAGTTTCGCGAGCGCGGCGCCGCCTTCGGGCAGGTCGAGCGCGCCGATTTCGGCCAGGCAGGTCGCGTGGTCGAGCGGGTCGGCGAGGTCCACCAGCCGGTCGAGCGCGTCGCGCATGTCCTCCCCGTCGATGCGGCCGGAGGCGCGGAGTTCCAGGCGATTGCCGCCGTCGAGGTCGATGCTCAGCATGATGTCCTCACATGGCGAAGGACGTGCCGCAGCCGCAGCTGGACGTCGCGTTGGGGTTGTCGATGACGAAGCGGGCGCCGATCAGCTCGTCCGCGAAGTCGATGGTGGCGCCCGTCAGGAAGGGCAGCGAAACCTCGTCGATCAGCACGCGCTGGCCGTCCTTCTCCAGCACCAAGTCGTCGGAGGCGGCGTCGCCTTCGAGCGTGATCTCGTACTGGAAGCCCGAACAACCGCCACCCTCCACCGCGACGCGCAGGGCTTGCGGGGCGTCGGCATCCTCGTTGATCTCGGCCAGGCGCGCGAAGGCGCGGTCCGACACTTTCGGCGGCAGGGCGAGGTCCATCGTTGCGTCCTCTCTCGGGTCATGCGATCTGACCGTTCAGATAGGCGCCCGCGGGCGCGCGAGCAAGGGAGAGGGCCGATGCACGCCCCCTATGCCACCATCCCCGAGGACAGCCGCGGACGGCTGCACGCGGAGGGCGGCAGCGCCCACCGCTCCCCCTTCCAGCGGGATCGGGACCGGATCATCCACTGCTCGGCCTTCCGGCGGCTCAAGCACAAGACGCAGGTCTTCGTCGAGTATGAGGGCGATTATTTCCGCACCCGGCTGACCCATTCGATCGAGGTGGCGCAGGTGGCGCGGACCGTGTCGCGCACGCTGGGGCTGAACGAGGACCTGGCCGAGGCGGTGGCGCTGGCGCATGATCTGGGCCACCCGCCCTTCGGCCATACCGGGGAGGACGCGCTGGCCGAGGCGATGGCGCCTTACGGTGGCTTCGACCACAACGCGCAGGCGCTGAAGATCGTGACGGATCTGGAACGGCACTATGCCGAATGGGACGGGCTGAACCTGACCTGGGAGACGCTGGAGGGGATCGCGAAGCATAATGGTCCTGTAACGCCCCTTCGGGGCGATGGGCCGGTGACCGGCGATCTGCCCTTCGCGCTGGCCGAATACGACGCCCGGCACGATCTGGAGCTCGACAGCCACGCGAGTGCCGAGGCGCAGGTGGCCGCGCTGGCCGACGACATCGCCTACAACAACCACGACCTGCACGATGGCTTGCGCGCGGGGCTGTTCACGGTCGACGACATCTGCGACCTGCCGGTGGTCGGGCGCTGTTTCGCCGATGTGGACCGGCGCTGGCCGGGCCTCGATGCGGAACGGCGGCAGCACGAGGCGCTGCGGCGGGTGTTCGGCGTGATGGTCGAGGATGTGCTGGAGGAAAGCGCGCGGCTGCTGCGCGCGGCGGCGCCCGGCTCGGCGGCGGAGGTGCGGGCGCTGGGCGCGCCGGTCATCCGGTTCTCGCCCGAGATGTGGACCGATCTGAAGGTGATCCGGCAGTTCCTGTTCGCGCGCATGTACCGCCACTGGACGGTGCGGCGGATGCGGCGCAAGGCGGCGCGGATCGTGCGGGAGCTGTTCGAGGATTTCATGGCCGATCCCGGCATGCTGCCGGAGGACTGGTCGGAGGCGGCGCTGGCCGCGCGCTCGGACACTCTGCGCGCGCGCATCGTGGCGGATTACATCGCGGGGATGACCGACCGCTTCGCGATCGAGGAGCATCGGGCGCTGAGGGGCGAGATGAAGCGGGGGTAGGGGCGCGTGACCTTCCGCGCGGAATCAAGCCGAAGGCGCCGCGCATCGGTCGTGCTGGAAGCACGCCTCCGGCGTGACCCGCCCCCCGGCACGGCGATTGGGCTGGCTAAGCGCAATGTGGATAGGGCACACGGGCTTGGCTGCTATAGAGCGCCATGCTCAGGTCGTGGATCGCCGCGCCGCGGCCCGGTCTTGAACCGGCGCCGCGCTGTTCAGCGCGGTCCCGGATCAGGTCCGGGACGTGTCCTCCCCCACAACCCGCGTTGACCTCCCCCCGCGCCGTGCTAAACCCGCGCCGAGCGAAGGAGTGACGCCGATGAACCTGTTTGCCGAGATCAAGACGCTGGTGCTGGAAAGCCTCGAGGCCCTGGTGGCCGACGGTGTGTTGCCCGCAGGTCTCGACATGCGAAACGTGTCCGTCGAGCCGCCGCGCGATGCCGGTCATGGCGACATGGCGACCAATGCGGCGATGGTGCTGGCGAAGCCCGCCCGCATGAAGCCGCGCGACATTGCCGAGGCGCTGGGCGCGAAGCTCGCCGCCGATCCGCGCATCGCGTCGGCCGAGGTGGCGGGGCCGGGATTCCTCAACCTGCGGCTGGCGCCGGGGCAGTGGGCGCGGGTGATCCCGGCGGTGCTGACGCAGGGCTACGATTACGGCCGCTCGACCATGGGACAGGGAACGCGGGTCAACGTCGAATACGTCTCGGCCAACCCGACGGGTCCCCTGCATGTCGGGCACACGCGCGGGGCGGTGTTCGGCGATGCGCTGGCGAGCCTGCTCGACGCGGCGGGCTACGACGTGACGCGCGAGTATTACATCAACGATGGCGGTGCGCAGGTCGATGTGCTCGCCCGCTCCGCCTATCTGCGGTATCTGGAGGCGCATGGCCACAGCGTCGAGTTTCCCGAGGGCACCTATCCCGGCGACTACCTCGTCCCCGTGGGCGAGGCGCTGAAGGCGGAGTACGGCGACAGCCTCGTGGACAAGCCCGAGGCGGAGTGGCTGGAGCCGGTGCGGGACTTCTCCACCGCCGCGATGCTCGACATGATCCGCGAGGATCTTGCCGAACTGGGCGTGAAGATGGATGTCTGGTTCTCGGAAAAGTCGCTCTACGGCACGGGCCGGATCGAGGGCGCGCTGGAGACGCTGGACGGGAAGGGCCTGATCTATCAGGGCACGCTGGAGCCGCCCAAGGGCAAGCTGCCCGAGGATTGGGAGCCGCGCGAGCAGACGCTGTTCCGCTCCACCGATCACGGTGACGACCAGGACCGCCCGGTGAAGAAGTCGGATGGCGGCTGGACCTATTTCGCACCCGACATCGCCTATCACTACGACAAGGTGCAGCGCGGCTTCGACCGGCTGATCGACGTGTTCGGCGCGGATCACGGCGGCTACGTCAAGCGGATGAAGGCGGCGGTCAGCGCGCTGAGCGACGGGCGGGTGCCGCTCGACATCAAGCTCACGCAGCTGGTCAAGCTCTTCAAGGACGGCGAGGAATTCAAGATGTCCAAGCGGGCGGGCACCTTCGTCACGCTGCGCGACGTGATCGACGAGGTCGGTCGCGACGTCACCCGCTTCATGATGCTGACGCGCAAGAACGACGCGCCCTTCGACTTCGACCTCGACAAGGCGTTGGAGCAGTCGAAGGACAACCCGGTCTATTACGTGCAATACGCCCATGCCCGGATCGCCAGCACCCTGCGCAAGGCCGGGATCGGCACGCGCGACGACGAGCTGGCCGGGGCCGATCTTGCCGTGTTGCAGGACCCGGCTGAGCTGGCGCTGATCGGCAAGATCGCCGAATGGCCGCGCCTGCTGGAGACCGCGGCCCGCACGCATGAGCCGCACCGGCTGGCCTTCTACCTCTACGATCTCGCCTCCGAGCTGCACGCGCTGTGGAACCGGGGCAAGGACCAGCCCGAGCTGCGCTTCCTGCAGGAGGACGACCCCGTTGCCACGCGGGCACGGCTGGCGCTGATCCGGGCCTGCCAGCTTGTGATCGCGAACGGTTTGGGTATCCTTGGCGTCACGCCGATGGACGAGATGCGCTGACGCCCCGGATCGGGGGCCGCAAGGCGCGCGGATCGGCAAATCGAGTGGTGATGCGCGGGGCCAGGCATGGCGCCCGCGGACAGGGGATTTCGCGATGCGCAGGCAGTCCGGGGATGAGGCGGAGCGGGGCGGTACGATGGCCGCCATCGGGCGCGGCGTGGCCGCACTCGTGTCGCTGGCGCTCGTTGTGATGCTGGGCCTGTGGGTCTGGCGGCTGGGTACCCAGGACGTGACCCAGGTGCCCGTGATTCTCGCACAGGAGGGGCCGATGCGCGTGCAGCCCGAGGATCCCGGCGGCACCACCGCCGCCCATCAGGGACTGGAGGTCAACGAGCTGATGACCGGCGAGGAGGTGCAGCCCGTGCCCTCCACCGTCACCCTCGCTCCCGAACCGTTGGAGCCCGACCGCCCCGAGCCGGAGCCCGAGCCCGAAGCGGTCGCCGGGACCGAGGAGGCCGAGGAGGATCTCGGCGCCGACGCGCCCACGGTCGCCACGCTGCGCCCGCGCGCGCGGCCCGCCGATCTGGGCCGCAGCCGCCGTGCCGCCAGCACGCCCGTGCCCGAGGCGATCGACGCGAGCGCCATTCCCGTGGGCGCGCACATGATCCAGCTCGGCGCTTTCGACAGCGAGCCGGTGGCCCTGCTGCAATGGGCCGGCATCGTCGAGGCGCAGCCCGATCTGATGGGCGGCAAGCAGCGCTATATCGAGCAGACGACCTCGGGCGGGCGGACGCTCTACCGTCTGCGGGCGGTGGGCTATGACAGCGCGACAGAGACCCGCGCCGCCTGCGCCGCGCTGACCGCGCGCGGGCTTCAGTGCATCCCGGTGCGCCGTCGATGAGCGGGGCGGTGATCTTCGGCACCGAGGGCGGTGTCCTGTCGCCGTGGGAGCGGGACTTCCTGCGCGATGCCGATCCGTGGGGCTTCATCCTCTTCGACCGCAATCTCGGCACGCCCAAGGAGATCCGGCGGCTCTGCGGCCAGATGCGCGAGGCCGTGGGGCGCGACGCGCCGATCCTGATCGACCAGGAGGGCGGCCGCGTGCAGCGCCTGCGCCCGCCGGTGGCGCGCGAATGGATGCCGCCGCTCGATTTCGTGCAAGGTCTGCCCGCCGGCGAACGGGCCGAGGCGATGCGCCTGCGCTACCGCTACATCGCGTGGGAGCTGCGCAATCTGGGCATCGACGTGAACTGCGCCCCGCAACTCGACGTGGCGGTCGAGGAAACCCATCCCTTCCTGCGCAACCGCTGCTACGGCACAGAGGCCGAGGCAGTGGCCGAGATCGGCGCCGCGGTGGCCGAGGGGCATCTGGCGGGCGGCGTGCTGCCGATCGCCAAGCATATCCCCGGCCACGGGCGCGGCACGGTGGACAGCCATCTCGACCTGCCGGTCGTGGACGCGGATCGGGAAGCGCTGGAGGTCGATTTCGCGCCCTTCGCGGCTCTCAAGGACATCTGCATGGCGATGACCGCGCATATCGTCTACCCCGCGCTCGACCCCGAAGCCTGCGCGACGCTTAGCCCCGTGGTGATCGCGCATATCCGGCAGGAGATCGGTTTCGACGGCCTGTTGATGACCGACGATCTGTCGATGGAGGCGCTGGGCGGCAGCTATCGCGGCCGGGTCGAGGGCGCGCTCAAGGCCGGGTGCGACCTGATCCTGCATTGCAACGGCCATCGCGACGAAATGTTGGAGATCGCCGACGCGACCCCGGCGCTGACAGGCCGCGCGGCCGAGCGGGCGGAGGCCGCGCTCGACCAGCGCCGCGAGCCGGAGGAGTTCGACGCGAAGGGTGCGGCGCGCGAACTGGACGAGTTGGAGGCGCGCGCGGGTGGCTGACGATTTCCTGATCCGCGACCGCAACGAACGCCTCGCCGCCGAGGCGCTGGTGGTGGACGTGGACGGGTACGAGGGGCCGCTGGACCTTCTGCTGACGCTCAGCCGCACGCAGAAGGTGGACCTGCGCCGCATCTCGATGGTGCAGCTCGCCGACCAGTACCTCGCCTTCGTCGAGGAGGCGAAACGCCTGCGCATCGAGCTGGCCGCCGACTATCTGGTCATGGCCGCCTGGCTCGCCTTCCTCAAATCGCGCCTGCTGCTGCCACCGGACCCCGAGGAGGAGGGACCGTCGGGCGAGGAGCTGGCCGCGCATCTCGCCTTTCAGCTCGAACGGCTGGAAGCGATGCGCAAGGCGGCGGCGAAGCTGATGGCGCGCGACCAGCTGGGCCGCGACTTCTTCGCCCGCGGGCTGACCGAGGACGTGACGCTGAAGCGCCGCGTGACCTACGAGGCGAGCCTGCTGGACCTCATGCGCGCCTATGCGGGCGTCAAGACGCGCGACGACTTCCAGCCGCTGCACTACCAGCGCGGCGCGATCTTCACGATGGAACAGGCGCTGGAGCGGATGAAGGGCCTGATCGGCATGGCGATGGAGTGGTCCGAGCTTGCCGACTACCTGCCCGAGGCCTGGCGCGCGGATCCCAAGAAGCGCCGCAGCGCCACCGCCGCGACCTTCGCCGCCTCGCTGGAACTGGTGAAGGCGGGCGCGCTGGAGATGCGGCAGGGCGAGACCTTCGGCCCCATCGAGGTCAAGCGGCGCGCATGAGCGAGGACAGCCTCTTCGACGCGCCCCCGATGGCCGAGCAGGAGCGGATGGTCGAGGCCATCCTCTTCGCCTCCTCCGCGCCGCTGACGGCCCGTGCGCTGGCCGCGCGCCTGCCGCATGGATGCGACGTGGCGCAGGCCCTGGCGCTGGTGCAGAAACGCTACGCGGGGCGCGGGGTGCATCTGTTGCGCGCGGGCGAGGAATGGGCCTTCCGCACGGCCGCCGACCTGTCCTTCCTGATGCAGCGGGAGGTGGTGGAGAGCCGCAAGCTCAGCCGTGCGGCGATCGAGACGCTGGCCATCGTCGCCTATCACCAGCCGGTGACGCGGGCCGAGATCGAGGAGATCCGCGGCGTCTCGGTCAGCCGCGGCACGATCGACCTGCTGATGGAGCTCGACTGGATCAGGCTGGGCCGCCGCCGCCAGACGCCCGGACGGCCCGTCACCTTCCTGACCACGGCGGCGTTCCTCGCGCATTTCGGACTTGAAACAGCGCGGGACCTGCCCGATCTGAAGGAGTTGCGGGCTGCGGGCCTGCTCGACAATCGTCCGCCGCCGGGTGGCGAGGACGGGCGCGAGCCGGTCGAGGACGACCAGGACGACATGTTCGACACCCGCGAGAGTGGGGAAGGGGAGTGAGGCGATGAACCTGAACGGATTGATCAACATGGTGATGCGCCAGGTCATGCGCCGGGGCGTGAACACCGCGTTCAAGAAATCGGGCGAGCTGATGAACCGCTCCCGCCAGCCGCGCGACCCGCTGGCCGACCGCGAACGCGCACTGGCCGAGCGCGAGCGCGCGCTGGAGCAGATGGAGCGCGAGGAGGCCCTGCGCCGCCGCGAGGAAGAGCTCGAAGCCCGCGAGCGGGAGCGTCGCGGCGAGTGAGCCGCGCGTGATGCCCGTCGGAGCCTCCGGCGGGGATATTTCACGGAAGTGAAAGCGGCTTTCGGATTGGCGCAAATACTCTGGCGCCACGCCTGCCGCGCGTCAGCCGGTCCGAAAATGCTTTGACAGCTTCAGGCCCTGGCCCTGGTAGTTCGAGCCGAGATCGGCGCCGTAGAGCCGGTCGGGCCGCGCCTGCATCCGCTCGTAGACCAGCCGCCCGACGATCTGGCCATGCTCCAGCGCGAAGGGCGCCTCGTGGCAGCGCACCTCCAGCACCCCGCGTGAGCCCGCGCCGCCCGCATCCGTGTTGCCGAAGCCGGGATCGAAGAAGCCCGCGTAATGCACCCGGAATTCACCCACCATGGCGAGGTAGGGCGCCATCTCCGCCGCGTGGTCGGGCGGGACGTGCACGGCTTCTCTGCTGACGAGAATGTAGAACGCGCCGGGGTCGAGGATGATGCGGCCATTGTCGGTGTGCACCTCCTCCCAGAACTCGGCCACGGGATAGTGGCCGAGCCGGTCGAGGTCGATCAGCGCGGTATGGGGCTTGGCGCGGTAGCCGACCGGACCGTCGAGATGCAGGTCGACCGAAAAGCCGAGCCCCGCGTCGATATGGGCGGGGCCGTCCACCAGAGGCTGGGCCGCGTGCAACGCGCGCAGGGCGGCGTCGTCCAGCATCGCCTGGCCCGCGCGGAAGCGGATCTGGTTGAGCCGCAGGCCGGGGCGCACCAGCACGGAGAAGGAGCGCGGGCTGATCTCGGCCCAGAGCGGCCCTTCGTAGCCCGGCTCGATCCGGTCGAACTCCTCGCCCCGGTCGGTGATGAGCCGGGTGAAGAGGTCGAGCCGCCCGGTCGAGGACTTGGCGTTCGCCACCGCGTCGATGCCGGCGGGCAGGGCAAGCCCCTCCATCAGCGGCACGAGGTAGACGCAGCCCTTTTCCAGCACCGCGCCGCCATCGAGCGCGATCTCGTGCATCGCGAAGTCCGATAGCCGCTCCGCCACCGTCGCCTCGCCCGGCAGGAAGGACGCCCGCACCCGGTGCGCGACGCGGCCGAGGCGCAGGTCGAGACTGGCGGGCTGGATCTGCTCGGCCGGGATCGCGGCGTCCGCACGGATCGCGCCCCGTTCGATCAGCGCGGCGATGGCCTGCGAGGGCAGCACTCCGATGGCATCGGTGATGGGATCGGTCATGGCGTGGCTCCGGCACCGGAGGGGCAGATAGACGAAACGCCGGTGCTGGGGGCACCGGCGTTCAGGAATGCTTCTGGTCGGGCTAGCAGGATTCGAACCTACGACCTTCCGTCCCCCAGACGGACGCGCTACCAGACTGCGCTATAGCCCGACCGTGGGCGAGGGTTTGCCCCATTCCGGGCGCGGCTTCAAGCGCGATTTCGGTCATTCGCCACCTTCCTGCGGCGCGGGGTCGAGATCGGGGGCGGGATGGGCATCCATCCGGGCGCGCAAGCCCTCGAGCCGGTCGAGGATCGAGCGCATCCTGGCCGCGCGGGCGGGATCGGCTGGCATGGCTTGGGTCTCCTCCTTCGGGGTGGGCGCGACCTCCTCCTCCTCGGCGAGGCCGGAGGCGGGCACGTCGTTCCACAGGTCGGCATCGGGGTCGGTCGGCTGGGGCATGTCGTCGGCCTTCTGGGGCGGGAAGCGCTGGCAGATCGCCTTCACGCCCTGTTCGCGCAGCATCTTCTGCACGCCGCGGATCTGGTAGCTGTCGACCCGCAGCAGGTGATGGATCGCCTGCAGCAGGCGGATATCCTCGGGGCGGTAATAGCGCCGCCCGCCGCCGCGCTTGACCGGCTTGATCTGGGGAAACTTGTCCTCCCAGAACCGCAGGACATGGGCGGGCACGCCGATGATCTCCGACACTTCCGAGATCGTCCGGAACGCCTGGGATGATTTGGTCATGGTCCGCCACGCCCCTCACCGCGCCCCGAACGGGACGGTTGCGCTCAGCCGCCCTTGTTGCCGACGTCGACGCGGTCCTTCATCAGGTGCGAGGGGCGGAAGGTGAGCACGCGGCGCGGCTCGATCGGCACCTCCTCCCCGGTCTTGGGATTGCGGCCGACGCGGGCGGACTTGTCGCGCACCGAGAAGGTGCCGAAGGAGGAGAGCTTGACCTGCTCGCCCCGGACCAGCGCGTCGGACATGTGGGTCAGCACGTCCTCGACCAGTTCGGCCGATTCGTTGCGGCTGAGCCCGACCTCCTTGTAGACGGCCTCGGCCAGGTCCATGCGGGTCAGGGTGGTCTCGCTCATCGTTTCCATCCGATCGGTCGTTGACGCTGCGGCGAACCTACGGGATCGGGTGAAAGAGAGTCAATGTCAGACACTTGGAGGGCGGCGTGCAGGTAAGGTCTCGGCACTCCGGCGGTGGAGCTGTCCTACGAGGCGTTCGGCCTGACGACGGAGACGGGGCGCGCGCGGCCCTACGGCTTCACCGGGCGGGAGATCGATCGGGGGACGTGGCTCTGCCACTACCGCGCCCGGAGCTACGATCCGCGGACGGGGACGTTCTTGCAAAGCGACCCGATTGGCTTCGCGGCGGGGGATCTGAACACCTAGGCCTACGCCTTCGGCGGCCCGGTCAACTGGACGGACCCGAGCGGGTTGGTGTCGTCGCAGGAACAGACGGGCCTGAATGCGAGGACCGCGCAGATGGCCCGTGGGGCTGTCGCGACGGTCGGGCGCGGGGTGATGGGTGCTGCGCGCCGGATCGGTGCGTTGCTGTCGCGCGTGGCCGGTCCGACGCTCGCCGTTCTGGACAAGGCGCAGCGCACGGCCGATTGCGCAGGCGCAGTGGCGAGTGCTGTTCAAGGCGACTATGTCGGCGCCACACAAGGCAGCGTCGAGTGTGTCACGAGAGGACAAAACACTTCTCGGCGGGACGGGTCAAATCCAGATTTTGGCACGCCGTCGGCGCAGTGTAGCGGAAACTCACGCCTCAGCACACTTCTGCAGCATGCCTATGATATTATTGACACGATGATGCCAATGATCGACGGCATTCCCTTCATTGCAAAAACCGGAGTGAGCGGGGGCCGAATTCGCCGTGATGGGCGGTCGTCACGTGCCGAAACCCAAGTAAGGAACTGGAACAATCAGACCAGTGAGGGACGATACCGTTCAGAGATCACGCATCAGAACGCTGGTGGCGAAGGAGCACGTCAGGATATACTTGACTATGAGCAGCAGCGTGCTCAAGAGTTGCGCGATGCGGGCCACCTCGATCCTACGAGACATTGCAGGCCATGATACTTAGAAACATCGTATTCGCATTAAGCGCACTTGATTTTCATCCTGCCGGTCCGGCTGGACGTAAGCTGCACCGCGGGAAATTTTATCAATGTATGAAGGAGTTCGAAGAGACGCTTTGCGCGGATATTCGTCAGCCACGTTTTTCAGACGTGGCATTTAAACAGATAGCAATTGTAGGCGTACGAAGCTTCGAAGATACTGACGACATAGACTTCAAGCGTGATGCCTACATAAATTTCTTGAATATATTGTGTATACCCTTCGAAGTTGATCTTGATAAATGGCGGGGCCATTCGATGCAGATCGACGCTCCTTTCCGTGAGTTCATGTTCGATGTCGCTCGCGATGCCGCCCTGCATGCAGAGCCGTTCGGCTTCGAACCTGATCGGATGGCACGAGGGATCGAGCGATATCAGCGCGAGTACCCGCTGGAGGTGTAGCCAACACGGGGGGGGCATGTGCTCCACCAGCACTCTCGATGAGTAGCAAGCTGATTTCGCACGCCAAGCTTTCAGCTCTATCATCGAGGTCCGCGACCCGCCGACGGTTACAGCGGAGCTGTCCTATGAGGCGTTCGGCCCGACGACGGAGGCGGGGCGAACGCGGCCCCACGGCTTCACCGGGCGGGAGATCGATCGGGGGACGGGGCTCTGCCACTACCGCGCTCGGAGTTACGATCCGCGGACGGGGACGGTCCTGCAAGGCGGTCGGATCGGGGGGCAAAATCCGGTTGGGGGCCGTGCCGCCCGACCGGGCTTGGGCTCTCACCAGCGCATAAGTGCTGCACCCCAGGCGAGGCCGCCGCCGATCGCTTCCATCAGGATGAGATCGTCCGCCTTGATCCGGCCTTCCGCGCGCGCGACCGACATGGCGAGCGGGATGGATGCGGCGGAGGTGTTGCCGTGGTCCTGGACGGTTACGACGATCCGCTCCATCGGCAGGTTCATCTTGGCCGCGACAGCGCTGATGATGCGCAGGTTCGCCTGGTGCGGCACCACGAGGCTGACCTCGTCCGAAGTCACGCCCGCCCGCTCCATCGCCGCGTGGCCCGCGGCGGAGAGCTTGGTGACCGCGTGCTTGAACACCTCGCGGCCCTGCATCTTCAACACGCCGACCGTGCCGGTGCCCGACACGCCGCCATCGACATAGAGCAGATCGTTGAAGCGCCCGTCGCTGTGCAGGTCGGTCGAGAGGATCCCCGCGTCCGACGCCTCGCCCGTGCCGTCGCGGCCTTCGAGGATCAGCGCCCCCGCGCCGTCGCCGAAGAGCACGCAGGTCGTGCGGTCCTCCCAATCGAGGATGCGGGAGAAGGTCTCGGCCCCGATCACCATGACGCGGTTTGCCGATCCCGCGCGGATCAGCGCGTCCGCATTGGCGAGCGCGTAGATGAAGCCCGCGCAGACCGCCTGCATGTCGAAGGCGAAGCCGCGTGCGCCGATCGCGTGCTGGACCCGCGTGGCGGTGGAGGGGAAGGTCTGGTCGGGCGTGGCGGTGGCGAGCACGATGGCGTCGATATCCGCCCCCGTCAGACCCGCGTCGCGCAGCGCCGCCTCGGCCGCCGGGATCGCCATGTCCGAGGTTTTCTGCCCTTCGGCGGCGAAATGTCGCCGCTCGATGCCGGTGCGAGCACGGATCCATTCGTCGGAGGTGTCGAGGAAACGCTCGAAATAGGTGTTCGGAACCACGCGCTCGGGCAGGTAGTGGCCGCAGCCGACGGGGATCGAGCGCCTCATTCCGGCGCATCCTCGGGCTTGGCGGCGGTGGCGACGCGGGTCGCCAACTTCTCGGTGAAGCCGTTGCGGGCGAGGCGGAAGGCCAGCTTGATCGCCGCCGATACGCCGGTCGCATCCGCGCCGCCATGCGATTTCACGACCGCGCCATTGAGGCCCAGGAACACGCCGCCGTTCACGCGGCGCGGGTCCAGACGCTTTTGCAGGCGTTTCAGCGAGGTCAGCGCGAAGAGCGCGCCGAGCTTCGAGAACACCGAATGCTCCATCGCCTCGCGCAGGAAGCCGCGGATCAGGGTGGCGGTGCCCTCCGCCGTCTTCAGCGCGACATTGCCGGTGAAGCCGTCGGTGACGATCACGTCCACCTTGCCCGAACCGATATCGTTGCCCTCGACGAAGCCGACATAGTCGATCTCCGCTCCCGGCTGGTCGGCGAAGTCGCTGAGCAGGGTCGCCGCCTCGTGCAGGGCGGCGCGGCCCTTGTGCTCCTCGGTGCCGACATTCAGGAGGCCGACGCGAGGCAGGGGAAGCTCCAGCCCCAGGCGGGCATATTCCGCGCCCATCACCGCATATTGCAGGAGGTCGCGCGCCTCGGCCCGGATATCGGCGCCGACATCGAGGACGATCGTGTGGCCGGCCTCGGATTTCGAGGGCCACAGCACCGCGATGGCGGGGCGATCGACGCCCGGGGCGCGGCGCAGGCGCAGCATGGAAATGGCCATCAGCGCGCCGGTATTGCCGCAGGAGACGGCGACGGTCGCGTCGCCCTTCTCCACCGTCTCCAGCGTGCCCCACATCGAGCTGCCCTTGCCCGCCCGCATGGCGCGCGAGGGTTTCTCCGTCATCGCGATCACGTCGTCGCAATGGCGGATCTCGACGATGCCGTCGAGTTCGGACTGCTTTTCGATGAGGGGGCGAAGCTCCGCCTCGTCGCCGTGGACGATGTAGCGGATCTCCTCGTTCTTGCGGGCCGACTTGACCATGCCGCCGATCACGGCGGCAGGGCCGGCATCGCCGCCCATGGCATCAATGGAGATCACGATGTCACGGGCCATGCCTGGTTCGCCTTTCTCGGGGGCGTCTCGCCGCCCTCCGTGGGCCTACCAGCTAAACTTACGCTGCGTCTTCGTCCAGATCGATTTCGTCGGCCAGGGCGACGACCTCACGGTCGGCATAGTGGCCGCAGGACGGGCAGACGTGGTGCGGGCGGCGCAGTTCGCCGCAGTTGGAGCACTCGTTCGGGTTCGCCGGGTTCAGCGAATCGTGGGACCGGCGCATGCCGCGCTTGGAGCGGGTCACCTTGCTCTTGGGGACTGCCATATCTCGACCTCGGTTCGGTTCGCGGGACGCCCGCGGCGGCCCTGTTGTCTCTCGCGGCCCGAAGCGTTGCGGCGAACCGCGCGACTCAAGATCGGACCCTCTGGGTGATTGAGAGCGGCAAAATACGCATTCCGCGCGGGCGTGCAAGGGCAAATATGCGGGTCGGCTCCGGCGGCCGTCCCGCCGCCATTCACCCCTTGTCGGCGAGCTTCTCCTTGAGCGCCGCAAGCGCGGCGAAGGGCTTTTCCCGCTCCGCATCCTGCGCACCGTCATCGGCGATCCTGTCGCCGTCGCCCGCGTCGGGGTGGCGCGGATAGGCGGGCAGGGCCAGCGCCGCCGCCTCGATCGCCACGAGGCCGAGGTCGAGCGTGCGCGGCAGCGGTTCGACCTCCTCCTCCGCCTCGATGTCGAGATCGACCGCCTCGGGGTCGAGTGCGGGGTCGTAATGGCGCTTCACCGGCTCGTCGAGCGTGGTGGTCACGGGCCGCAGGCTGACCACGCAGGGCTGGACCACCTCCGCGCGCAGCCGCGCGTCGAGCGTCAACCCGTCCCCGTCGGGGCGCACCTCGCCCGTCAGGGTGAAGGCCCGCACCTCGGTCGCGTCGAAGAGCACGGCCAGTTCCGCCCGCTCGGCATCGGTGGCGCTCTCCTCGAAGGGATGGCGCCCGTCGCGCATCAGGCGCTGGGTCATCAGGGGGCGCGAGAACTCGATCCGGGTGGTGTTGGTGGTCGGCATGGGGTGTCTCCTCGTCGTCTCGCCTTGTCATGGCAAGATGTGCGCGATACCAGTGTTTGCAACCGCATTCGCCCCCCGAAGGGAGCCACGACGCATGATCCGCCCCACCGGTCTCGCCCTGATCGCCGCCCTCGGCACGGTAATGAGCGTCGGCGCCTGCGCCCCGCGCCTGTCGAGCCACGGCTACGCGCCGCCGGATGTGGAGCTCGACCGCATCACCGTGGGGCAGGACACCAAGGCGAGCGTCGGCGCGGCGCTCGGCCGTCCGTCCGATGCGGGCGTGCTGACCGATCAGGCGTGGTACTACGTTTCGACCTCGACTTCCGCCTATCTCTACAGCGCGCCGGAGGTAATCGACCGCCGCGTCGTCGCCATCCAGTTCGACGAGGCCGAGGTCGTGCGCGACGTGTCGGTCTACGGGCTGGAGGACGGCCGCCCGATCCGCCTCGTCACCCGCACGACCGAAACCTTCGGAAACGAGCTGTCGATCATCGACCAGGTGCTGGGCAACGTGTTCAATCCGGGCAACCTGCTGGGCGAGTAAGGGGGCTATCTGGCCACGAGCCGAGGCCGCGCGGAATCAAGGCCGCAGGCCGCCGCGCATCGCCGGGCCGCCCCCCGGCACGGCGATATGGCTAATGGAGGCGCGAGGCGGATAGTTCGTGCGTACTTGGCTGGCGTAAAGTGCCTCGATCCAACGTCGGATCGCCGCACCGCGGCCCGCCGATGCGCGGCTCACGACCCGGCGCCTGTTTGTGGGTGCGGGATCAAGGGCGAAGCCCGCTGCACATCGGTCGTGCCGAAGGAACGCCTCCGGCGTGACTTGCCACCCGGCACAGCGATTTGGCTGTTGGAGGCGCGGCGTTGGGAGGTTTTGCGGACTCGGCGGCCATAAAGTGCCATGCTCCAACGTTGGATCGCCCCATCGCGGCCAGCCGATGCGCGGCTCACGCCACGGCCCCCGAGCCGGGGCCGCGCTGTTCGGGGTGGTCGCGGATCACGTCCGGGACGGGAACGCCCGCTACTCCCGCTCCTCGAAGGTCAGCGCCACGCCGTTCATGCAATAGCGCAGGCCCGTCGGCTGCGGTCCGTCGGGGAAGACATGGCCCAGATGACCGTCGCAGTTCGAGCAGACGACTTCCGTGCGGCGCATGAAGAAGCTGCGGTCGTCATGCTCCTCCACCGCGCCCGGCTCGATCGGCTCGTAGAAGCTGGGCCAGCCGGTGCCGCTCTCGAACTTGGCCTCCTGCGTGAACAGCGCCTGTCCGCAGCCGCGACAGTGGAACACGCCCGGCGCCTTGGGGAAATCGTCATGGGTGCCCGCGCGCTCGGTCCCCTTCTTGCGCAGGACCTTGTATTCCAGCGGGTCAAGTTCCGCCTTCCATTCCGCGTCGGTTTTCGTGAACTTTTCTTGCATGGTCATCCTTTTGCTTGCCTTGCGGTTTTCCATCGCCATCTCATGCAGATATAGGGTGCCTTCGTCCGGGAGGAAGTCATGGCCGCCTTCGCCGCACGTTTCGCGCGCTCCTTCTCGAAGGGGCGCTACCGGGTCCGCTTCGCGACGGAGGCGGAGGATATCGCAGCGGCCCAGCGTCTGCGCGCCCGTGCCTTCCGGGGAGAGGGGGCGGGACTGGACGCCGACGATTTCGACGCCCGCTCGATCCATGTCCTCGTCGAGGACGCGCAGGGCGGCGAGCTGGTCTGCTGCTACCGCCTGATGGCCTTCGCCAGCGGGGCGGAGATCGCGTCGAGCTATTCGGCGCAGTTCTACGGGCTCGACGCGCTGCGCGACTATCCCGGCCCGATGGTCGAGATGGGACGGTTCTGCATCGACCCCGCGCGGCGCGACCCGGACATCCTGCGCATCGCCTGGGGCGCGATGGTCCGCTACGTGGACGCGCACGGGGTTGAGATGCTGTTCGGCTGCTCCTCCTTCCACGGCGCGGATGCCGAGGCGCATCTGGCCGCGCTCGACCTGCTGCGCGAACGGCACCTGGCGCCCAAGCGCTGGCTGCCCCGGATCAAGGCGCCGCGCGTCTTCCGCTTCGGTCGCCGTCGCGACAAGCCCGACCTGAAGGCCGCCCAGCGCGCGATGCCGCCGCTTTTGCGGACCTATTTGATGATGGGCGGCTGGGTCTCAGATCATGCGGTCGTGGACGACGATCTCGACACGCTGCACGTCTTCACCGGGCTCGAGATCAAGGGCATCCCGCCGATGCGCCAGAAATTACTGCGGGCAAGCGCGGTCTGAGCGGGGAATGAGTATTTGAGCCAATCCGAAGGGGTGAGGATCGACCCGGCCTGGTTCCGGGAGGCGGCGATCGACGAGGAGACCCGCGATTTCGTCGCCCGGTTCGAGGCGGAGGTCGCGGACCTGCCGCCTGCCCATGCCGTACCGCCCGAGGTGACGCGCGCCGCGCGCGACGAGGGGCGCGGCGTGTTTCCGCTGGCGGGCCCGGACGAGGGCTGCCACTGGCACGAATTCGACGGCGGGCGGCTGCGCGTGGCGCCGGGGCAGGGGCGTGGCGTGTACCTGCACATCCATGGCGGCGGCTGGACGCTGGGGCGACCCTGGCATTACGACCGGATCAACCTGGCGCTGGCACAGGCGACCGGGCTGACGGTGGCCAGCGTCGAGTACCGGCTGGCGCCCGAGCACCCCTGGCCCGCATGCCGCGACGACTGCCATGCGGCGCTGAGCCATCTGATCGAGGCGCAGCCGTTCGGCGATGGTCCGGTCTTCGTGGGCGGCGAGAGCGCGGGCGGACACCTGTCGGCGCTGATGGCGATGGAGTTTCGCGACGCGCTGGCGGGCTGCGTGCTGAATTACGGGATCTTCGATCTGGACCTCACGCCCTCGGCGGCGCATTGGGGCGCGCGGCAACTGGTGCTGTCGACGCCGACGATCGAATGGTTCGTGGGCAATCTGGGGATGGATGCGCAGGCGCGGCGCACGGCCTCGCCGCTGCACGCGGACCTGTCCGGCCTGCCGCCCGCGCTGTTCCAGGTCGGCACGCTCGACCCGCTGCTCGATGACAGCCTGATGATGGCGGCGCGCTGGGCGGGGGCGGGAAATGCGGCGGAGCTTGCAGTCTATCCCGGCGGCATCCACGTCTTCGATGCGTTCGACCTCGCCATCGCGGCGGAGTTCCACGCGCGGCAGTCAGCCTTCCTGCGCGGGCTTCTCTAGGCTCTCCAGCATCAGGGCGATCAGTCGGGTCAGCCCGCGCCCGTGGCCGCCTGGGCGGGCGAGCGCGACGCGGCGGGTGATGGGGCGGCGCAGGAGTTTCTTCCGCGCCAGCACCGCCTCGGTCAGCACCCGCAGTTCCAGAAACGGATCGCGCGAGATCGGCCAGCCATAGCCCGCATCGAACGCATCGGTGAGCGCGCGCGGCAGACCGATGCGCGTGACCGCGCCCGGCTCGTGCCGCGACAGGTGATAGATCGCGGCGCGCGTCAGGAAGTGGCCGACGTCGATCTGCGGCGCGCGGAAGCGGGTGTTGCGAAAGTCGATGCCGACGATCCGCTCGGGCGTGACGATGACGTTGTCGGGCTTGTAGTCGTTGTGGAATTTCACGCGCGGCTGCTTGATGGTGCCGATGGCGTCGATCAGCGCTTCCATTTCCGTCACCAGCGGCGCTTCGGTCCCGGCGGTCAGGGCGGATTGCGTCAGCGCCGCGGCGCTCACCGCCATGCGGTCGCGCGGCACCGAGCGGTGGAGCCGCGACAGCCACTCGGCGGCGCGGGCGATCTCGGCCGGGGCGCGGTCGGGTTCGTCGCGGATGATGTCCGACAGCGGCGTGCCCGGCACCTGCTCGACCACCGTGATCGCGGCACGCGGCAGGAAGGCGACGAGCCGCGGGATCGCCTCCGCCCCGATCAGGCGGGCCAGGGTCTCGTGCGCCTGCGCGATGCCCTCGGGCTGCTGATCGGTCTGGGCCCGATTGAAACAGGTCGCGACCACCGGTCCCTTCGCGCTGTCGAGCGCCAGCACCGTCTTGCCCGCATTGTGGCGCAGCACCTGCGCGGACCCGAACGGCGCGCCCTCGGGCCAGGCCTCCTCCAGCCGGGCAAGCGCCTGCGCGCGCGGGCGTAGGATCATCCGCCCGTGTGGCTCATATGGCGGCGCATCTCGCCCGCGACCGATCCGGTCAGGGACTGGCGGGAATAGTCGAAATCGTGGCCCTTGGGCTTGCGTGCGATCGCGTTGCGGATCGCCGCGTGCAGGCCTTCGTCCGAGGGATCGGCGCGCAGGACGCGGCGCAGGTCGGCATCGTCGTCCTGGCCAAGACACATGTAGAGCTGCCCCGTGCAGGTCAGCCGCACGCGGTTGCAGCTCTCGCAGAAATTGTGGCTGAGCGGCGTGATGAAGCCGACGCGGCCCCCGGTTTCGCCCACGCGGACATAGCGGGCAGGCCCGCCGGTGTTGAGCGGGATGTCGGTCAGCGTGTAGGCGCTGGCCAGATGCGCGCGCACGTCGTCGAGCGACCAGTACTGGTCCAGCCGGTCGATATCGTCGCCCATCGGCATGACCTCGATGAAGGTCAGGTCCATGCCGCGCGCGTGGCACCAGTCGACCATCTTCAGCGCCTCGTCGTCGTTCACGCCCTTCAGCGCGACGGCGTTGATCTTGACCTTCAGCCCTGCCTCCTGCGCGGCGTCGAGCCCGTCCATCACCTGCGCGAAGCGGCCCCAGCGCGTAACCTCGGCAAAGCGCTTCTCGTCCAGCGTGTCGAGCGAGACATTGACCCGTTTCACCCCGGCGTCGGCCAGCGGCTGCGCGAAGCGGCGCAGCTGGGAGCCGTTCGTGGTGAGCGTCAGCTCCTCCAGCGCGCCCGAGGCGAGGTGGCGCGACATGCTCTCGAAGAACCCCATGATCCCGCGGCGCACCAGCGGCTCGCCCCCCGTCACGCGCAGCTTGCGCACGCCCAGGTCGACGAAGGCGGAGCAGAGGCGGTCGAGCTCTTCGAGGCTCAAGAGCTCCGCCTTGGGCAGGAAGGTCATGTTCTCCGACATGCAATAGGTGCAGCGGAAATCGCAGCGGTCGGTGACGCTGACGCGCAAATAGGTGATGGCGCGGGCGAACGGGTCGATCAGGGGTGCGGCATGGTCCATGAGGCGGAGAGTAGGGTCGCATCTGCGGCGTTGCAAGGCGGCGCGAGGCCGCTAGATCGTCCTGAAACGTCACGCCGTCGCGGGGGACCGACACATGCTGCGCCCGATAGTTCTGGCCGCCCTTCTGGCCCTCGCCGCCTGCGGCCTGCCGCCCGATATCGTCGGCCCGGTCGAAGGGCGCGCGCCCGCGGCGACCGTCACCGGCCCCTCGCCGATCACCGCACGGCTGGTCGGCACGTCGCTGGCCGAGGTGGCGGTGGAGCCGCAGGGCCTGTGGCTCGCCATCGAAGGCATTGACCGCGCGCTGCCCGGCTGGGTCACGGATCAGGAGACCGGGCGCACGGTGGCGCTGGAACTGCGGCCGCTGGGCGCGGACGGGCTCGACCGGATCAGCTTCGACGCGGCGCGCGCGCTCGGCATCACCCAGGCGCGGCTGGTGATCGTGGATGTGTACTACGACGCCGCCGCTCTCTGACGAAAAGGAACGCTCGATGATTCTCTACGGACGCGACATGTCGCCCTTCGCCCGCCGCGTGGCGGTCTGGTGCACCCAGCAGGGGCGGGAGATCGAGCGGCGGCAACTTCTCGTCGCGGGCCCCGAGTGGGAGGAGATCAAGGCGGTCAATCCGCTGGGCCGTGTGCCCGCGCTGGTGCTCGACGACGGCGAGGTGCTGGTCGAGACTTCCGCCATCATCGACTGGCTGGAGGAGACGGCACCGGAAGGAAAGCGCCTGCTGCCCGAAGGCGGGGCCGCGCGCCGCGCCATGCTGCAGGACATCGCCTATGCCAATTCCACTTCCGAGAAGATCGTGGCGCTGGTCTACGACAAGGTGCGCCGTCCGGAGGAATTCCACTACCCCGCCTGGATCGAACGGCTGGAGGCGCAGATCGTCGCCGGGATCCGCGCGATGGAGGCGCGCGTTCCGGTCGAGGGCTGGATGAGCGGCACCGACCGCCCGATGGGCGGCGACATCGCCACGGTGATCGCGGCGGACATGGCGCGCATCGTCTTTCCCGGCATCGACCCCGGTGCCACGCCCCGGCTCGACCGGCTGATCGAGGACGCGATGCAGATCCATTGCTTCGAAGCGACCCGGCCACAGGTGTGAGGCGGCGCGCCGTCCTCTGCGGACTGGCGGCGCTGGCCCTGCCGCTGCGTGCGCAGACCCGCGAGGTGCTGCCGCGCGCGGATTACGCGCGGTTCCTGCACGGGCAGGCGGTGTCCTTCCTTTATATCGAGGGGGCGGGGGAGCGGATCGCGGTGCTCGAAGGTTCTGACCTCGCGGGTCGGGTGCGGCCCTACTCGACCTTCAAGATCCCCAACACGCTGATCGCGCTGGAGGAGGGGGTGGCGACCGGCCCGGATCACGTTCGGCCCTGGGACGCGCGCGCCCATCCGCGAGAGCGCTTCTGGCCGCCGGTCTGGGCGCAGGACCACGACCTCGCGTCGGCCTTCCGCAACTCGGTGGTCTGGTACTACCGCGAGATCGCGCGCGAGGTGTCGGCGGAGAGCTACGCCGCGCGGCTGACCGACTGGCGCTACGGCAACGCCGATCCGGGGCGCGGCAACGACCGGTTCTGGCTGGACGGCACGTTGCAAATCAGCGTGGCCGAGCAGGTGGCGTTCCTCTCGGCGCTCGCGGCCCGCGCCCTGCCCGGAGTCGAGGGTGAGAGCTACGCCGTGCTCGACGCGATCTCGCGCGATGGCGAGATCGGCGGCGAGGTCCTGCATGGCAAGACCGGCGCGGGGCGGATGGGCCGCATGGGCGGCTGGGGTGGCTGGTATGTCGGCTGGATCGGCGGCCCGCGCCGCGCGGCCTTCGCGCTCTACGCCGAGGCCGAGCGGTTCCGCGAGATCGACGAGCTGCGCCGGGGCCTTGCGGTGGAGATGGTCGAGCGGTTGCGGGGGTGAGCCGTGCAGCGACGGGCCGCGGGGCGGCGATCTACTGTTCGAGCATGGCACTTTATGCACGCCAAGTCCGCGAAACCCTGCCGAAGCGCACCTCCGTCAGCCAAATCGCCGTGCCGGGGGGCGGCCCGGCGATGCGCGGCGCCTTCGGCTCGATCCCGCGCAGGGCCTATTTGATCCGCCAACGCGATGTACTCGGAGGCTCCGGCTCGACGGCCGGAGCGGCGGAGGCGGCGATGCCCCGTCACGGGCCTGATCCAAAACCGCGCTGAATAACGCGGCCCCGGCTCGTAGGCCGGGGCATGGCAGAGCGCATCGCCGGGCCGCGGTGCGGCGATCCGACGGTCGAGCATGGCACTTTATGCACACCAAGTCCGCACGACCTCACCGCATCGCGCCTCGATCGACCAAATCGCCGTGCCAGGGGGCGGGTTACGCTGCAAGCGTGCCTCCGGCACGACCGATGCGCGGCGCCGACGGCTCGATTCCGCGCGGATGCAGTTCCGACACGTCCCGGACCTGATCCGGGACCTCCTGCGGCGCGAGGCTCCGGCTCGGAGGCCGGAGCGGCGGCACAGGCACGCCTACCTTCCCCCTTGCGTCCCCCCGCCGCCGGGCGCACCTTCGCCGGCATGAGCACGCTGCCCGACACCGACCTTCTCCCCCCCGCCGACAGCTGGGCGGAGCTGCGCGAAAAATTCCGCTGGCCCACACCCGCTCGCTACAACATCGCGGAGGAGGCGTGCGAGCGCTGGGCGCGCGCCGCGCCCGACCGGCTGGCGCTGACCTATCTGCGGCCCGACGGGGAACAGCGCGACTACAGCTACATCCAGCTCTCGCGCGCCTCGTCCCGCCTGGCCAACGCCTTCGCCGCGCGCGGCATCACGCGCGGCGACCGGGTGGCGGTGCTCTTGCCCCAGACGCCCGAGACGGTGCTGACCCATCTGGCCGCCTACAAGCTCGGGGCGATCGTCGTGCCGCTCTTCACCCTGTTCGGGGAGGACGGGCTGAAATACCGGCTCTCCCATTCCGGCGCGCGGGTGGTGGTGACGGACCGCGAGAACCTGGCCAAGCTCGCCTCGATCCGCGACGAGCTGCCCGATCTCGACTTCATCTACTCGATCGACGAGCGCGAGGCCGGATCCTTCGGGTTCTGGCAGGAGCTCGGAAAGGCCGCCGATGCCTGCCCCACCGCGGACACCGCGCCCGAAGATCCGGCGTTCCTCTCCTACACATCCGGCACCACCGGGCCGCCCAAGGGGGCGCTGCACGCGCACCGGGTGCTGCTGGGCCACCTGCCGGGCGTGATGACCCATCACGAGCGGCTGCCGCAACCGGGCGACCGGCTGTGGACGCCCGCCGACTGGGCGTGGATGGGGGGGCTGACCAACGTGATGCTGCCCGCGCTGACGCTGGGCGTGCCGCTGGTCGCGCACCGGATGGCGAAATTCGACCCCGACCGCGCCTTCTGGGTGCTCGACCGGCTCAAGGTGCGCAACTGCTTCCTGCCGCCCACGGCGCTCAAGCTGATGCGCCGCTCCACCGGGCGAGCCAGCTTGCGCACCGTCGGCTCGGGCGGGGAGGCGCTGGGGGCGGAGCTGCTGGACTGGGGCCGCGAGCATCTCGGCACCACGATCAACGAGTTCTACGGCCAGACCGAATGCAACCTGGTGCTGGGCAATATGGCGAGCATGGACGCGCCGCGCCCCGGCTCCACGGGCCGCGCCGTACCGGGCCACGAGGTCGCGATCCTCGGGGCGGACGGCCAGCCGCTGCCGCCGGGCGAGGAAGGCGAGATCGCCGTGCGCCGCCCTGACCCGTCAATGTTCCTACGCTACTGGGAGGCGCCCGAGAAGACGGCGGAGAAGTTCCGCGGCGACTGGATGCTGACCGGCGACGTCGCGACGATGGACGAGGACGGCTTCGTCCGCTTCGCCTCGCGCACCGACGACGTCATCACCTCCAGCGGCTACCGGATCGGGCCGACCGAGATCGAGGAATGCCTGACCGGCGATGCGGACGTGACGATGGCCGGCGTGATCGGCGTGCCCGACCCGGTGCGCACCGAGGCCGTGCAGGCCTATGTCGTGCTGAAGGGCGGCCCCGGCACGCCCGAGAAGGAGGCGGAGCTGATCGCCCGCGTCCGCGCCCGCATCAGCCCCCACGTCGCCCCGCGTCGCGTGATCTTCGTCGATGCGCTGCCGATGACCGCGACGGGCAAGATCCTGCGGCGCGAGCTGCGCGACCGGGCGCATGAGGAGGGCTGAGGCCCGGCGCGGCTCGGCGGGGCAGGGCCGATGCTAGGCCTGCTGTGGCTCGCCCTCGGCTACCTTGCGCTTTGCTGCGTGCTGGCGCTGATCGGGCGGCTGGCCCCCGTCGGACGGCCGGTGCAGGCCGACGCCGTGGTGGTGCTCGGCGGCGGCATGCTGAA
>NZ_JAWDKL010000024.1:0-51082 GCF_032464675.1 Roseobacter sp. HKCCA0434 | reverse complement strand
ACCGGCGCCGCGTCCGCCTCGGGCCGTCCGGGGCGGGCAGGACGCGCGGGCACGGGCTCCACCGTCGCGGCGTCGAGTTCGGCGCTGTCCTCGGCCGGCGGGACGTCACGCTCGGGCGCGATCCCGGCATCGGCGTCCGTTCGATCGGCGTCGATCAGGCTGCGAAGGTCCGTCAGCGCGGTATCGACATCGTCGATCGGCTGTTCCTCCGCCTCGGTCAGGGTGGGGTGATCGTCCAGCGAAGTGAGCGTGCCCTCCCGCTTGGCCCGGCGTTCGGCGCGGCGCGCGCGCATCGCCTCGAAGGCCGCATCGGCGCTGGCGCGGATGGCGTCGTCCTGAGGGACGGGCGGGATCGAGAAATCGCCCGAAGCACCGTCGGCCTGCGTCACCTCGGCGGCGGGCGCGTCCGGTTCGTCGGCCTCGATGGGCCCCTGGTCGAGCTTCGGTTCGGTGATGGCGGGCTCGGGCACCTCGGGCGGGACCTCGGCCACGGGGTCGGGCGCATCGCGCGGCGCCTCCTCCGGCACGGGCGGCAGGTCGGGCAGCGAGCTCTCGGGCGTCGGGTCCGGCGTCGTCTCCTGCGGCGCGGGCTGCGACCCGACCTCGCGCGCGAGCAGCGAGCGCAGCGCCTCCGCGTCGAAATCGGAGGGCTGCGCCTCGGTTGCCTCGGCCGGGTCGGGGGCCGCGGCGGGGTCGAAGCGGGGGGCCTCGGTCGGCTCCTCCGCGATGCGCGGCGCGGGGTCCACGGCAGGGCGGGTGGCGGTCCACTCCGTCTCGCAGGTGCCGCATTGCACGAGGCGGCCCGCCGCAGGGATGTCCGCATCCGCAACTTCGTATTGCGTGGCACAGTTCGGGCAGATCAGACGCACGTTTTCCCCCTCGTGACGGTCGGTCCGGTAGTCGCGGCGATCACCCCCGATCACCGGCGTTCCGCGAACCTAGCGCGCAATTGCCGCGGTGCCTAGGGTTCAACGGATTGTCCGGTCCGCCCGCATCTGCGATTGTGCGGCCCCGGACCCGCTTGGAGAGTTGGATATGATCGCGTTCGACGATGTCGGCTTCAGCTACGGGCAGGACCGGATCCTGTCCGGCGTGACGCTCGACATCCCGCCGGGCTCCTTCCATTTCCTGACCGGGCCGTCCGGGGCGGGCAAGACGACGTTCCTGAAGCTCTGCTACCTGGCGCTGACGCCCACGGACGGCCGGATGGAGCTGTTCGGGCGCGATGCGAGCGGGATGGACCGCGACGACGTGGCGGAACTGCGCGGCCGGATGGGCGTCATGCACCAGAACTGCGCCTTTCTCGACCATCTCGACCTTCGCACGAACGTGGCATTGCCGCTGCGCGTCGCGGGTCGCACGGGCAAGGGGCGGGAGGCCGATATCGACGACCTGCTCGACTGGGTGGGGCTGAGCGCGCGGGCGCGCGCCATGCCGCCCGAGCTGTCGGGCGGAGAGCGGCAGCGGGCAGCACTTGCCCGCGCGGTCATCGTCGCCCCCGACATCGTGCTGGCGGACGAGCCGACCGGCAATCTCGACGCGGAGATGGGCGAGCGGGTACTGCGCCTGCTGATCGAGCTCAATCGGCTGGGCAAGGCGGTGCTGATCGCGACCCACGATCTCAACCTGATTCGCTCCGCCAAGTCGGACGTGACCGCGCGGGTGCTGCGGCTGGCCGAGGGGCGGATGACCGTCGCCGGGGCCGGGCTGTGAGGCGGCCCGCCTTCCTGTCCTCGCCTGCCGAGGGGATCGTGCCGCCCTCGGGCTTCACCGCGTGGCTGGTGGTGGCGGTCTCGCTCGCGATGGCGGCACTGGCGGTCGCGGCGCTGGCGGCGTGCTTCGCCACCGCGCGGCTGGCCGATCGCTGGTCGGCGGAGCTGGCCCGCTCCTCGACCATCACGGTGCTGGCCCCGCAAGGCGAGATGGACGCGCAGGCCGAAGCCGCGCTGGCGGCGGCGCGGACGACTCCCGGCATCGTCTCGGCCCGGATCCTCACCGAGGACGAGCAGCGCAACCTGCTGACGCCCTGGCTCGGCTCGGACGTCGTGCTCGACGTGGTGCCGATCCCTCGGACCATCGTGCTGGAGGAAACCGAAGAGGGGCCGGACGCGATCGGGCTGCAATTGCGGCTGGCGGGCGAGGCGCCCGACGCGCTCTACGACGATCACAGTCGCTGGCGGCGCCCGATGGTGGCGGCGGCGAACCGGCTGCGGCTGTTCGGGATCGGGGCGCTGGTGCTGATCGCGCTTGGCACCGGGGCGATGATCACGCTGGCCGCGCAGGCGGCGCTGGCGGCCAATGCGCAGGTGATCGGCACGCTGCGCCTGATCGGGGCGCGCGACGGGCTGATCGCGTCGGCCTTCACCCGGCGGTTCACGCTGCGCGCGCTCGGAGGGGCGGTGGTCGGCACGGCGGTCGCCGCCCTCGGCCTCGCCCTGATGCCCGAGGTCGCGCGGGAAGAGGCCTTCGCGACGCGGCTCGGCCCGATCGGCTGGCAATGGCTCGCCATCGCGGCGGTTCCCTTGATCGCTGCGGCGACTGCCTTTATCGCAACGCGCATGGCCGCGTTCCGCGCACTGCGCCGTCTGGAGGACGGCTGACCCTTGGAAAGGCTGACACGATGCTGTTCGTCCGCTCGCTGATCTTCAACGTCGCGATGTATTTGGTGCTGGCCGTCATGGGCGTGATCGGCGCGATCCCGGCGATGCTGTCGCGCGACTGGGCCTACTGGTTCATGTCGCGCTTTTGCCACGTGGTGTTCTGGCTGATGCGCAACGTGATCGACCTGAAACTGGAGATCCGGGGCCCGGTGCCGCAGGGCGAATGCGTCGTCGCGGCCAAGCATCAGAGTTTCCTCGACATCATCATCCTGATGGGCACGCTGCCGCGTCCGAAATTCGTGATGAAGGACTCGGTGAAGTGGACGCCCATCGTGGGGTTCTACGCCATGCAGATCGGCTGCGCCCCCGTGAAGCGGGAGCAGAAGGGCGCGATGGGCAAGATGATGGACGAGGTCGCGCAGGAGCGCAGCGATCCGGGCCAGATCGTCATCTACCCGCAGGGAACTCGCGTCGCTCCCGGCAAGACCGCGCGCTACAAGCGGGGGGCGGCGGCGCTCTATGAGACCTTCGCGCTGCCTTGCGTGCCCGCGGCGACCAATGCGGGCGTGTTCTGGGGGCGCAACGATTTCCTGCGCCGCCCCGGCACGGTGGTGATGGAGTTCCTGCCGGTGATCCCGCTCGGCCTCGACCAGAAGGCGTTTCTCGAACGGCTGGAATCCGAGATCGAACCGGCGAGCGCGGCGCTGCTGGAAGCGCCGAAGCTCGACGGCTGAGGGCGTCAGAGGGCCACGGACCCCATGTCGAGATATTTCTTCCGACGCGCCTTGCGGATGGCGTCGGGGGTCTTGCCGTCGAATTCGCCCAGCATCGCGCGCAGGGCCGTGCCGACCGAGGCGATGGCCTCCTCCGGCCTGCGCTGCGCACCGCCCAGCGGCTCCTCGATGATGCGGTCGATGACCTTGAGCTTCTTGAGGTCCTGCGCAGTCAGGCGCAGCGCCTCGGCGGCCTCGCGCATCTTCTCCGCGTTCTTCCACAGGATCGAGGCGCAGCCCTCGGGCGAGATCACCGAATAGATCGCGTGTTGCAGCATCGCGACCCGGTCAGCGGTGGCGAGTGCCACGGCCCCGCCCGATCCGCCCTCGCCGATGACGACGGAGACGATCGGCACGCCCAGCGACAGGCATTTCTCGGTGCACCGCGCGATGGCCTCGGACTGGCCCCGCTCCTCCGCGCCCTTGCCGGGATAGGCGCCGGGCGTGTCCACGAGGGTGATGACCGGCAGGCCGAAACGGTCGGCCATGTCCATCAACCGCACCGCCTTGCGGTAGCCCTCGGGCCGGGCCATGCCGAAATTGCGCGCGATGCGGGTCGCGGTGTCGTGGCCCTTCTCCTGCCCCAGCACCACGACCGGCTTGTCGTCGAGCCGGGCGAGCCCGCCCATGATCGCGTGATCGTCGGCGAAGTTCCGGTCGCCGGCGAGCGGCATGTACTCGGTGAACAGCGCGTCGATATAATCCTTGCAATGCGGGCGGTCGGGGTGGCGGGCGACCTGCGCCTTCCGCCAGGGGGTCAGGTCCGTGTAGAGATCGGCGAGCAGCCCGTCGGCCTTGCGGTCGAGCGCCTTGGCCTCGTCCTCCACCTTCATCTTGGGATCCTGGCGGGCGAGCGCGCGCAACTCCTCGGCCTTGCCCTCGATCTCGGCGAGACCCTTTTCGAAGTCGAGATAGTTCTGCATCCGGCCCCTCAGCGTTGCTTTCATGGGCGATATAGAGCGCGCGGGCGGCGAATTGCAATTCCCGTGCGGCGGCGGCGGGTCAGAGCTCCTTCACCGCCGCAGCGACCTCGGCCGCGATCCGGTCGATATCGGCGGGGTCGAGCGTGCGGCCCGCGATGGTGCTGACCGGGTCGGGATGCCGCCCGCGCTGGCGGGCATAGGCGGCGTCGTAATGGCTCTCCATCAGGTCGCGGGCGAGCGCCGTGACCGCGCCTTCGGCGGCGAGCGCGTGCCAGCGCTCGCGCCGCTCGGCCGGGTGAAGATCGCGCAGACGCTCGATGATGTCGGCGAGGCGGTCGGTATCGTCGACGATGTCGGCATAGGCGCGCGTCAGGTAGGCCGCGCGCGCATCGAGCGGCGCGGTGATCTCGATCCGCGGGGCGGCGCACATCGCCTTCCACAGGGCGGGGGGCAGGAGCAGCCGTCCGATCTTGCTCGATTCGGCCTCGACCAGCACCGGGCGGGCGGGATCCAGGGGGGCGAAGGCCTGCCACAGCGCGCTCTCGAACGCCTTTTGCTCCGGCTGGGGACTGTCCGCGAAGCCGCCGAAGACCGAGCCGCGATGATTGGCGAGCCCTTCGAGATCGACCATCTGCGCATCCGGCAGGGCCTTGAGCACGTCCGTCTTGGCGACGCCGGTATTGCCATCGAGCAGCACCAGCCGCCAGGGGAAGGCGTCGCCGTACAGCGCCGCGCTCACCATCCGGCGATAGGTGCGATAGCCGCCGTCGAGCACGCCGACCCGCCAGCCGACCTGGCCCAGGATCAGCCCCATCGAGCCCGAGCGCTGCCCGCCGCGCCAGCAATAGATCAGCGGGCGGTAGCCGCCGGGCTTGTCGTGGAAATGCGCGTCGAGATGGCGGGCCACGTTTCGCGCGACAAGCGCCGCGCCGATCTTGCGCGCCTCCAGCCGGCTTTCCTGCACGTAGATCGCGCCGACGCGGGCGCGCTCCTCGTCCGACAGAACGGGCAGGTTGATGGCGCCGGGCAGGTGGTCCTCGGCGAACTCGGAGGGCGAGCGGGCGTCGATGATCTCGTCGAAGGGCAGGTCGGCGAGGGCGTCGAGGGAGGCGAGGGTGAATTTCATGGGATGGATATAGCACTCGATTAGCGCGGCGGGCCAGTGATTGTGGCGCGGAATCAAGGGCGAAGCCCGCCGCGCATCGGTCGTGCTGAAAGCACGCCTTCGGCGTGACCCGCCCCCCCGGCACGGCGATTTGGCTGAGCGAGGCGCAATGTGGACAGGTTCGACGGACTTGGCGGGTATAAAGTGCCACGATCTAGTCGTGGATCGCCGCACCACGGCCCAGCGATGCGCGGCTAAGCACCAGACTCCTCGCACTCAATTTAACAATGGCCTCGCGTCCCGACAAAAAAACTCGGAAATGCCTCTTGACCATTTTAGTCAGGATGTCATTCCTATGCCCGACCAAACGAGTCAGTTAAAGGACTTCACCATGATCCGTTCCCTCATCGCCACCACGGCCCTGATTGCCGTCGCAGCCCCCGCCCTCGCGCAGGAGCTGAACCTCTACTCCTCGCGCCACTACGACACGGACGAGCGGCTCTACTCCGATTTCGAGGAGGCCACCGGCATCACCATCAACCGCATCGACGGCAATGCGGACGAGCTGATCGAGCGTATGTCCGCCGAGGGCGAGAACTCCCCCGCCGACGTTCTGCTGACCGTCGATGCCAGCCGCGTGCAGCGGGCCGAGGATGCGGGCATCCTGCAGACCATCGAGAGCGACGTGCTGAACGAGGCGATCCCGGCCAACCTGCGCGACGACCAGGGCATGTGGTACGGCTTCTCGCAGCGCGCGCGCATGGTGTTCTATGCCGAGGACCGCGTGGAGAACCCGCCCGCGACCTATGCCGATCTCGCCGATCCGGCTTACGAGGGCATGATCTGCATCCGCTCCTCGACCAACACCTACAACCAGACGCTGCTCGCCTCGATCATCGAGAACGAGGGCGAGGAAGCCGCGCGGGCCTGGGCCGAGGGTGTGGTCGCCAACATGGCGCGCGATCCGCAGGGTGGCGATACCGACCAGCTTCGCGGTCTCGTCTCGGGCGAGTGCGACATCGCAGTGTCGAACTCCTATTACTTCGCGCGCGCGCTGCGTCAGGACGTGGACGGGCTGTCGGGCGACGTGGACAGCATCGCCTGGGTCTTCCCCAACCAGGAGACGACGGGCACCCACGTGAACATCTCCGCCGGCGGCGTGGCTGCACACGCGCCGAACCGCGAGAACGCGATCGCCTTCCTGGAGTACCTCGCGAGCGAGAGCGCGCAGGAATACTTCGCCAACGGCAATGACGAATTCCCGGTGGTCGAAAGCGTCGAGACCGGCGAATACGCGGCGTCGATGGGCGAGTTCACCGCCGACGACGTGGACCTCGCCGCGGTCGCGCTGAACATCCCGCTGGCACAGCAGATCTTCAACGAGGTCGGCTGGGAGTGATCGGCGCCGCAGGGCGCGACGATCCGTAATCGAGGCGAAGGCCGGGCGCGTGCGTGCCCGGCCTTTCCCGTTCTCAGTCTGCGATCATCTCCGCCTGCTTGACGATCACCTCGGCCTGCCGGATCGAGGCGAGGTCGACCAGGCGGCCCTTGTAGACCGCGGCGCCCTGGCCGGATTTCTCCGCCTCTTCCATGGCTTGCAGGATCTCCCGCGCCTCCTGAACCTGCGCGTCGGAGGGCGTGAAGACCGCGTTGGCGAGCGCCACCTGCTTGGGGTGGATCGCCCATTTCCCGACCATGCCGAGCGTGGCTGAGCGATGCGCCTGGGCGGTGAAGCCCTCGTCGTCGGAGAAGTCGCCGAAGGGGCCGTCGACCGGCAGCAGGCCGTGTGTGCGGCAGGCGGCGACGATGGCGGTGATCGGCATGACCCACGGATCGCCCCAGTGCTTCTGCCCGTCGGGCGTGCGCATGTAGTAGTTTTCCTGCGTCCCGCCGATGCCGGTGGTCTGCATCCCCATGCTCGCGGCATAGTCCGCGGCGCCGAGGCTCATCGCGGTCATGCGGGGCGAGGCGGCGGCGATCTCCTCGACATGGGCGAGGCCTGCGGCCGTTTCGATGATGACCTCGAACTTGACCGGCTTCGTGCGTCCCTTGGCCATCTCGACGGCGCTCGCCAGCGCGTCGACGGCGTAGATGTCGCCTGCATTGCCGACCTTGGGGATCATGAAGCGGTCGATGCGATCCCCTGCCTTTTCAAGCACTTCCACCACGTCGCGATACCAGTAGGGCGTGTCGAGCCCGTTGATCCGCACGCTCAGCGTCTTGGTGCCCCAGTCGATGTCGTTGATCGCCTCGATGACGTTGGCGCGCGCGCCGTCCTTGTCGGACGGGCTGACGGAATCCTCCAGATCGAGGTTGATCACGTCGGCGGCGGAGGCGGCCATCTTCTCGAAGATCGCGGGCCGCGAGCCGGGGCCGAAGAGCTGGCAGCGGTTGGGAATGGCGGGGGCCTGGGGCTGGACCTTGAAGGACATGGGCGCGTCTCCGGTGCGACAGAAAATTTCAATGGCGTCGGCTCAACGGGTATTTTGATGCCGGGTCAACGTCAACCGAAATGCTGCGTCCGCGAAGGGCGACGCGGCGGGCGGACAGGTTAACGCCGAAAAACGCGGTCTGCGATGCGTATGGCACGCGTATGGCATGCGTATGGCACCTGTCGGGCGCGCCGGGCCGCGTTAACCTTTCGCGCCGGGTTGCGTTCACCGCCCGCGCGGATTATCTGAAGGTCGAGAGGTTGGCGCGGGCAGGCGCCTCGCCAACCTGGTCAGGTCCGGAAGGAAGCAGCCACAACGAGTCCCGCTTGGGTCGTCGTCCAGCCTCTCACCCTTTACCCCCCGCATCGCCCGGTTCATATTCGCCGCCATGAGCGACAAGAACCAGATGGCCGAGGACCGGACCGACTGGGCCGAGGACCGCACGGTCATGGCCAACGAGCGGACCTTCGCGGGGTGGATGCGCACCGGCACGGCGGCGCTGGCCATCGCCGTGGGCCTGTCGGCGGTGTTCAAGGAGACGGAGCCGACCTGGCTCGCCAAATCGGTCTCGATGATCTTCGTCGCGGTGGCGCTGGTCATCTTCGCCATGGCGCGGCGGGCGGGGTGCAAGGTTCAGGCGCGGCTCGATTCGCACCGGGCCGAGCCGCCCTCGACCACCGGGATCACGCTGATCGCCTCGATCTTCGGCTTGGGCGGCATCGCCACCGGCGCGATCCTGTGGCTGCTATAGCGCGCGGCGCGCGCGCAGGGCGGCGGTGATCGTGCCGTCGTCGAGATAGTCGAGCTCGCCCCCCACCGGCACGCCCTGCGCCAGCGAGGTCAGGGTCACGCCGCGGCCCTCCAGCGCGTCGGCGATATAGTGCGCGGTGGTCTGGCCATCGACCGTGGCGCCGAGTGCGAGGATGACCTCGGACACCGCATCGCCGTCGATGCGGGCGAAGAGGTGCGGCAGGTTCAGGTCGTCCGGCCCGATCCCGTCGAGCGCGCTGAGCGTGCCGCCGAGCACGTGGTAGCGGCCGCGGAACACCTCCGCCCGCTCCATCGCCCAGAGGTCGGCCACGTCCTCGACCACGCAGATGATCGTGGCGTCGCGCTTGGGATCGAGGCAGATCTCGCAGCGCTCGCCCGTGCCGATATTGCCGCAGACCAGACATTCGCGGGCGTTGCGCGCCACATCCGCCATCGCCTCGGCTAGCGGCTCCAGCAGGACCTGGCGTTTCTGGACCAGCGCCAGCGCCGCGCGGCGGGCCGAGCGGGGGCCGAGGCCGGGCAGGCGGGCGAGCAGGGCGATCAGGTCATCGAGCGGGGTCTGGGCCATGTCTCAGATGTGGCAGGTCGCAGCGCCCGCGACAAGGCACGCGCCTGCGGCTTTCGGATTGGCCCAAATACTCGAAATCACCCGGCCCGTCGCACGATCACCGAGCCGACGGAATAGCCCGCCCCGAAGGAACAGATCACGCCCAGGTCGCCCGGCTCGAAATCGTCGGAATGCTTGGAAAAGGCGATGATCGAGCCGGCGGAAGAGGTGTTGGCGTAGTCCTGCAGGATGTTGGGCTGCTCCTCGCGCGTCGGCTCGCGGCCCATCACCTTCTTGCCGATCAGGTCGTTCATCGACTTGTTGGCCTGGTGCAGCCACATCCGCTTCAGATCGCCCGGCGCGATGTCGTTGTCGGCGAGGTGCGCGGTCATCAGCTCGGCCACGATGGGCACCACCTGTTTGAAGACCTTGCGACCCTCCTGCATGAACTGCATGTCGCGCCGGTCCTCCATCCCGTGCGGGCGGGTGCGGCGCAGGAAGCCGTTATTGTTGCGGATATTGTTGGAGAACTGTGTCAGAAGCCGGGTGTCGAGGATGTCGAAGCGGGCGCCCTTCGCGTCCTCCGCCCGCTCCACCACCACCGCCGTGCAGACGTCGCCGAAGATGAAGTGGCAGTCGCGGTCGCGCCATTCGAGGTGCCCCGACGTGATCTCGGGATTGACCATCAGCACGGTGCGCGCGGAGCCGGAGCGGATCATGTCCGCCGCCTGTTGCAGCCCGAACGTGGCGGAGGAGCAGGCGACGTTCATGTCGAAGGCGAAGCCGCCCTCCATCCCGATCTCCTGCTGGATCTCGACGGCCATCGCGGGATAGGCGCGCTCCATGTTCGAGGCCGCGCAGATCACGGCATCGATATCGCGCGCATCGCGGCCCGCCTGTTCCAGCGCGATCTTCGCGGCCTTGACCGCGATCTCGGCCATCAGCGACGGCTCGTCGTCGGAGCGTTCGCGGAAGCGGGGATACATGCGCGCGGGGTCGAGCACGCCCTCCTTCTCCAGCACGTAGCGCTGCTCGATGCCGGAGGCGGCGAAGATGAAGTCGGCGTTGGATTGCGGCTTGGCCTCGACCTCGCCCGCCGCGATCGCGTCGGCGTTCTGCTGGTTGAAGAGGTCGGCATGGGCGTTGAACGCGGCGACCAGCTCGTCATTCGTGATGATCTCGGACGGCGTGAACACGCCGCTGCCGGTGATGGCGGGCTGATACATGGCGTTTCCCCTCGTTTTTATCGTTCGGGCCAGAGTGACCGCGCGACGTCGCACGGTCAATGCGGGGCTCAGAAGGGCAGTTTCATGCCCGGCGGGATCGGCAGGCCCTCGGTGACCTTGGCCATCTCCTCCTGCGCGCGGTCGGAGGCGCGGCCCTGCGCGTCCTTGATGGCGGCAAGGATCAGGTCCTCGACCACCTCGCGCTCCTCGGGCTTGAAGAGTTCGTCGGAGATGGTCAGGCCCGTCAGCTCCCCCTTGGCGGTGGCGCGCGCGGTGACGAGGCCGCCGCCGGCCTGGCCCTCGACCTCGATAGTGTTCAGACGTTCCTGCGCCTCCTCCATCTTGGCCTGCATCTCCTGCGCCTGCTTCATGACCTTGGCCATGTCGCCGAGGCCGCCCATACCCTTGAACATCGTGGCACCCTTTCATCGGTTGCGGTTGGCCTTGAGATACGCGCGGGGGGAGGCCGGGGCAAGGTTTGCACCGACAAGCGCGCGTCCTAGCTTGCGCGGCATTACGCAGCGTCGGGGGCGGGATGGCACAGGGCGGGATCGGAGCGGCCAAGGCGTTCGCGCTTGCGGCGGGCGGCATGGTGGGGGGCGGCATCTACGTCTCGCTCGGCGTGATCGTCGAGGTGGCGGGCGCCTGGGCCTGGGCGAGCTTCGCGCTGGCGGGGCTGGTGATCGTGCCGACGGCGTGGAGCTATGCGCGGCTGTCCAACCTCTACCGCAAGTCGGGCGGGGTGTTCGAGTTCCTGGAGGAGGCGGACCGCGCATCCTGGGCCGGGGCGCTGTCCTGGCTGTTGATCGGGGGCTACACGCTGACCGTCGCGGTCTATTCCTTCGCCTTCGGGCATTACCTCGGCTTCGCGCTGGGCGCGCCGGTCTGGGCGGACAAGGGCCTGGCCGTGGCCGTGGTCGCGTGCATCGTCGCGCTGAACCTCGGGGGGGTGGCGAAGCTGACGCGCGTCGAGATCGGAATCGTTTCGGTCAACCTCGTGGCACTGCTGATCCTGGGCCTGTGGGGGGTGACCGCCGGGTGGAGCCCCGCGAACCTGTCCGCGCCGGGCGCGGGCAACGGACCGGGTCAGGCACTGATCGGGGCGGCGGTCATCTTCATCTCCTACGAGGGCTTCCAGCTCCTGACCTATGAATATGACGAGCTTGATCGCCCGCGCCGGATGCTGACGCCGGTGATGCTGGCCGCCACCTTTGTGGTGATCGGGGTCTATGTGCTGGTCGCGCTGGGCGCCGTCAGCCTGGCCGGGGCGCAGGCCGTCATCGACCAGCAGGACGTGGCGCTGAGCGTCGCCGCGCGCGTTGCGGCGGGGGGCTGGGGCCTGGCTGGGATGACGCTGGCCGCCTGCTGCGCAACCATGGCCGCGATCAATTCGACGCTGTTCTCCACCGCGAAGCTCAGCGCGCGGGTGGCGCGGGACAGGGAGCTGCCCCCAGCCTTCGCGCGAACCAATGCTAACGGGATCCCGAGCGTCGGCGTCCTGGTGATCGGCGCGGTCGCGGCGGCGCTGGCGGTGCTCGGCTCGCTGACCGCGCTGGTGGAGGCGGCGAGCCTGATCTACGTCGTCACATTCGGCATCGTGAACTGGCTGTGCTGGCGCGAGGCGGATCGGGTGCGCTGGCTGCCGATGGCGGGCATCGTGGGCTGTGCGGGGCTGGGCGTGCTGCTGGCATGGCGCGAGGCGACCCACCATCCGTTCGGCCTGATGGCGCTGGGGGGCATGGTCGCCGTCGCGATCTTCGTCCGGCCCTGGCTGCTGCGCCGCGGCGCTTCGGGCTAGGCCGTCATTTACCTGTCGTGAAACCGCGCGATATAGTGCGGCATGACCAATCCCGACTTCCTCAACTCCGATGTCCCGCCCGCCATTCCCGCCGATTTCGACGTCTCGGGGCCCGAGCGGTTCTTCAATCGGGAGCTGAGCTGGCTCGCCTTCAACTGGCGGGTGCTGGAGGAGGCGGAGAACCCCGCGGTGCCGCTGCTGGAGCGGGTGCGGTTCCTGTCGATCTCGGGCTCCAATCTCGACGAGTTCTACACGGTGCGCGTCGCGGGCCTGCGCGGGCTGGTGCGCGGCGGGGTGTCGAAGCCCTCGGCCGACGGGCTGACGCCCCGGCAGCAGCTGGAGCGGATCGACGCGGATGCGCGCGCGCTGATGCTGCGCCAGCAGGAATGCTGGGCGGAGCTGCGCAAGCTCTTGGCGGGGGAGCATATCGAGGTGGTGGGCGTCGCGGACCTGACCAAGGCCGATGCGCAGCGGCTGGAGGCGGTGTTCATGGAGCAGGTCTTCCCCGTCCTGACCCCGCTCGCCATCGACCCGGCACACCCGTTTCCCTTCATCGCCAATGCGGGCTACGCGCTGGCCTTGCAGCTGCGGCGCGAGGAGGATGGCGAGCCGCTCGACGCGCTGCTGCCGGTCCCCAACCAGCTAGACCGCTTCGTGCGGCTGGAGGGCGGGCGGCCGGGGCTGACGCGGATGCTGCCGCTCGAAGGGCTGCTGGAGCTGTTCCTGACCCGGCTGTTTCCCGGCTATGAGACGGCGGGCCTGTGTACCTTCCGCGTGCTGCGCGACAGCGATCTGGAGGTGGAGGAGGAGGCCGAGGATCTGGTGCGCGAGTTCGAAAGCGCGCTGAAACGCCGTCGCCGCGGCGAGGTGATCCGCCTGAAGATGAGCGCGGGCGCCCCCGCCGACCTGCGGGCGATGATCGTGGAGGAGCTGCACGCCTCGCCCGAGGAGGTGATCGAGGTGGACGGCGTCATCGGCATCTCCGACCTCGGGGAACTGGTGCTGGACGACCGGCCCGAGCTTCTGTGGCCGAAATACAAGCCGCGCCCGCCCGAGCGGGTGCAGGACCATGACGGCGACATCTTCGCCGCCGTGGCGCAGAAGGACATGCTGCTGCACCACCCATACGAGACCTTCGACACGGTGGTCGACTTCATCCGGCAGGCGGCGCGCGACCCGGACGTGGTGGCGATCAAGCAGACGCTCTACCGCACGTCGAAGAACTCGCCCATCGTGGCGGCGCTGTGCGAGGCGGCGGAGGACGGGAAATCCGTCACCGCGCTGGTGGAGCTGAAGGCGCGGTTCGACGAGGCGGCGAATATCCGGCTGAGCCGCCAGCTCGAACGCGCGGGCGCGCAGGTAATCTATGGTTTCATGGACTGGAAGACCCATGCCAAGATCTCGACCGTGGTGCGGCGCGAGGGCAAGAAGCTGGTCACCTACTCGCATTTCGGGACGGGCAACTACCACCCGATCACGGCGAATTTCTACACGGATCTGAGCCTGATGACCTGCGACACCGCGCTGGGGCGCGATGCGACGCGGGTGTTCAACTACGTCTCGGGCTATGCCAAGCCCGAGAGCCTCGACAACCTGCACATCTCGCCGCACAGCCTGAAATCGCACATCATCAAGAGCCTGGAGGCGGAGGCGGAGCATGCGCGCGCCGGGCGGCCCGCCGCGGCGTGGTTCAAGTGCAACTCGGTGATCGAGCCGGACGTGATCGACGCCATTTATGCGGCCAGCCAGGCGGGCGTGCGCATCGACATGGTGATCCGCGGCATTTGCGGCGTGCGCCCCGGCGTGGCGGGCCTGTCGGAGAACGTGCGCGTGAAATCGGTGATCGGGCGGTTCCTGGAACACAGCCGGATCGCGTGCTTCGGCAACGGGGCGGGGCTGCCTTCCGACGGGGCGCGGGTCTATATCTCCTCGGCCGACCTGATGGGGCGCAACCTCAACCGGCGGGTGGAGACGCTGGTGGAGGTGACGAACCCCACGGTGCATGCGCAGATCATCCATCAGGTGATGGCCGCGAATTTCGCCGACGAGGCGCAGAGCTGGGTCCTGAAGCCCGATGGCGACTACGTGCGCCCTGGCGCGGTGGATGGTGGCGAGCCGTTCAGCTGCCACGAGTTCTTCATGCGCCACCCGTCGCTGAGCGGGCGCGGGCGGGCCGGGACCGAGGACGCGCCGCGCCTGACGAAGGAGCTGGTGGCGGGGTAGGGGTGTGGATTGCGCGGAATCAAGGCCGAAGGCCGCCGCGCATCGCCGGGCCGCCCCCCGGCACGGCGATTTGGTTGATGGATGGGCGAGGTCGCTAGGTCTCGCGGACTTGGCAGGCATAAAGTGCCATGTTCGACAGTCGGTTCGCCGCACCGCGGCCCGACGCTGCGCGGCTTCCGTGTCACAATTGCGATCCCTCCCCGCATTCTTGGGCTGGCCTCGCCCCCCGCGTGCCCTATCGTGACCCGGCTGACCGAGGAGGAGCCTGCGATGAACGAGATGGCCGGACCGATGGCGGATGCGCGCGACCTGTCGCGGGTGGGCGTGGTGGATGTGGGCTCGAACTCCGTCCGGCTGGTGGTGTTCGACGGGGCCGCCCGCTCTCCCGCCTATTTCTTCAACGAGAAGGTGCTGTGCGGGCTGGGTGCGGGCGTGGGCGCGACCGGGAAGCTCAGCCCCGAGGGCCGCGTCGCAGCACTCGCCACCATCAAGCGCTTCGCCGTGCTGGGGGAGCGCATGCGGCTCAGCGCGCTGATCGGCGTCGCCACGGCGGCGGTGCGCGAGGCGGAGGACGGCCCGGACTTCGTGGCCGAAGTGAAGCGCGAGACCGGGCTGGACCTGCGCGTGATCGAGGGCGTGGAGGAGGCGCGGCTGTCCGCGCAGGGCGTGCTGGTCGGCTGGCCCGACGCGGTGGGGCTGATCGTGGATATCGGCGGCTCCTCGATGGAGATGGCCCGCGTGCATGGCGGGCGCATCGGCACCTGCGTGACCTCCAACCTCGCGCCGCTGTCGCTGGCGGACGTGAAGGAGAGCAAGCGCGACAAGGTCATCGAGCGCACGCTGGAGGACCTGCGCGACAAGCTGCCCGGCACGGTCGAGGAAATGTTCCTCGTCGGCGGATCGTGGCGGGCGATCGCCAACCTGCACATGGCCCGCACCGGCTATCCGCTGCATGTGCTGCATGCCTACGAGGTCGCGCCGGAAGCGTTGCTCGAGACGGCGGAATGGGCGGTGGGGCAGGAGGTCGCCACCTTCCAGGACCTCGTGACGACCTCCGAGGCGCGGTTGCAGCTGGTGCCGATGGCGGCGCGCGTGCTGTCGAAGCTGATCCCCGCCTTCGGGCCGGACCGGATCGCGGTGTCGTCCTACGGGCTGCGCGAGGGTGTGCTCTACGAGCAGATGTCGGCGGAGGCGCGGCAGCTAGACCCGCTGCTGGAGGCGTGCCGTCACATGGAGCTGGCCGCCGCGCGCTTCCCCGGCTTCGGCGTGGCGCTGTTCGACTGGGTGCGGCCGCTCTTCGAGGGGTGCCCGCCTTCGGTGCAGCGGCTGATCCGGGCGGCGTGCCACCTGCACGACGTGAACTGGCGCACCCATCCCGATTTCCGGCCCACGGCGAGTTTCGAGAGTGTGACCCGCGCCAATCTGGGCGGGATCACGCATCAGGGGCGGGTGTTCCTCGGCCTCGTGCTGTCGCATCGCTACAAGAGCGGGCAGCGCGCCCGCCCGCCCGAGGATGTGCTGGCGCTGCTGACCGACGACCAACAGGTGCTGGCGGAGACGGTGGGCCGCGCGCTGCGCTTGGGCGCGATGCTGACCGGGGCGTCGGCCGATGCGCTGCGCCAGTCGCGGCTGGAGCTGGAGGAGGGCGAGCTGGTGCTGACGCTCGACGGCTCGATGGCGGCGCTGCGCGGCGAGGTGGTGGAGAAGCGGCTGGCCAAGCTCGCCGCCAACATGGGGCGCAAGGCGCGGATCGAGATGCATTGAGGCGGGTCGGAGCAGCCAGCCCCCCCAAACGAGAAACGGACCGGGCGGACCCGATCCGTTTCATGAAGTCTCCCCAGACTTGGGCCGTTTCAGCGGCTTTGAGAAAGGTCTAATCGATTCTATGACCCCGCGTCACCCCGTAATTTTATTTCATGCACAAAAAATAAGCGAAAGGCGGGGGTGCAGCGCCCAATCGGGGGGCATCGCGTGCGCGGACCCCCTCGATTTCCGGGTCAGGGGACCGGATCGGGCGGGGAAGGGCATGATCGCGCCGGTCCGATCGGCCGCCGCGCCGGGGTGCGCGCACGGATCTTTCGCGGACGAGGGCGGACGGGCGGTGCCCGCCATTGCCCAGCCCCGTCCCATGATCTAGACGGGGGCGACGCCATATCGACGGAGCCCCGACCCATGCGCATGTCCCGCTATTTCCTGCCCGTGCTCAAGGAGACGCCCGCCGATGCCACCATCGCCAGCCATCGCCTGATGCTGCGCGCGGGCATGATCCGGCAGGCGAGCGCGGGGATCTATTCGTGGCTGCCGCTGGGCTACAAGGTGCTGCGCCGGGTCGAGCAGATCGTGCACGAGGAACAGCAGCGCGTCGGTCACATCCCGATGCTGATGCCCACGCTGCAATCGGCGGACCTGTGGCGCAAGTCGGGCCGCTACGACGCCTACGGCCCCGAAATGCTGCGCATCGCCGACCGGCAGGGGCGCGAGATGCTCTACGGTCCGACGAACGAGGAGATGATCACCGATATCGTCGCCAACTACGTGACCTCCTACAAGGCGCTGCCGCTGACGCTCTACCACATTCAGTGGAAGTTCCGCGACGAGGTGCGGCCGCGCTTCGGCGTCATGCGCGGGCGGGAGTTCCTGATGAAGGACGGCTACAATTTCGACCTGACGCGCGAGGACGCGCTGCACGCCTACAACCGGCATCTGGTCAGCTACCTGCGGACCTACGAGCGCATGGGCCTGCAGGCGATCCCGATGCGGGCCGATTCGGGGCCGATCGGCGGGGACTACACGCACGAGTTCCTGGTGCTCGCCGACACGGGCGAGTCGGAGGTGTTCTACGACAGCGAGATCACCGACCTGACCTTCGGCGACCGCGAGGTCGATCCGAACGACCGCGCGGCCTGCCAGGCGGTGCTGGAGGAGTTCACCTCCCGCTACGCGCGCACCGACGAGACCCATGACGAAGCGGTGTTCGACAAGGTCCCCGAGGCGCGCCGCCGGGTCGCGCGGGGCATCGAGGTCGGGCAGATCTTCTATTTCGGCACCGAATATTCCGAGAAGCTGGGCGCGATGGTCCAGACCGAGGACGGGGGCCGCGCGCCGTTGCACATGGGCTCGCACGGGATCGGCGTATCGCGTCTGGTGGGTGCCATCATCGAGGCGAACCACGACGAGAACGGCATCATCTGGCCCGAGGGCGTGGCACCGTTCGGCGTGGCGATCGTGAACCTCAAGCAGAACGACAGCGATTGCGACGCGATGTGCGAGCGGCTCTATGCGGAGCTCGGGCAGGCGGGGATCGAGGTTCTCTACGACGACCGCGAGGAGCGGGCGGGCGCCAAGTTCGCCACGATGGACCTGATCGGCGCGCCGTGGCGGATCACGGTCGGCCCGCGCGGGCTGAAGGACGGCAAGGTCGAGCTGACCTCCCGCCGGACGGGCGAGGCGGAGAGCCTAACGCCCGAGGCGGCGCTGGACCGGCTCAAGGGGATTTTCGAAGGGGTGTGAGACGCGGGCGAACCTGACCTTGCGCGGACCCAAGGGCGAAGCCCGCCGCGCATCGGTCGTGCCGAAGGCACGCCTTCGGCGTGACCCGCCCCCCGGCACGGCGATTTGGTTGATGTGAGTGTGACGCTGGAAGGTTTCACGGGCTTGGCCGGCATAAAGTGCCATGCTCGAACCTTGGATCGCCGCACCGCGGCCCGCCGATGCGCGGCTTGTGTCCTTCCTCACCCACCCGTGACGATCCGGCGCGTGTCAGGGCGGTCCCTTGCGCTATGTTCTCACCCGACAGGGATTTTCCCGAAGGAGGACGCAAGATGAAACCGATGATGACCGCCGCGATCGCGCTGACGCTCGCACTGCCCGCCGCCGCGCAATCCGCCGACCCCGTGCCGCAGGGCGAGCCGAACGTGCCCGAGTTCACGCCCGCCTTCCCCGAGCAGACGCGCGCGCCGGCCTCCGACAGCGGGGTGTCGATCGCGATGGACACGATCGCCGAGGGGCTGAACCACCCCTGGGGCATCGCCGTGCTGCCCGAGGGCGGCTATCTCGTCACCGAGCGTTCGGGCCAGTTGCGCGTGATCGCCGCGGACGGGTCGCTGTCCGAGCAGCTCACGGGCGTGCCGGAGGTGCACGACGTGGATCAGGGCGGGCTGCTGGACGTGGTGCTGGCCCCCGATTTCGCGGAGAGCCGCGTGATCTACATGAGCTATGCCAAGCCGATGGAGGACGGCATGTCCGCCACCGCCGCCGCGCGCGCGGTGCTGGCCGAGGATCTGAGCGGGATCAGCGAGGTCAGCGACATCTTCGTGCAGGACCCGCCCTCGGCCTCGTCCAAGCATTACGGATCGCGCGTCATTCCGACCGAGGACTGGGTCTTCGTCACGATGGGCGAGCATTCGATCCCGGCGGAGCGGGTCTATGCCCAAGACCTCGACAAGACCTATGGCAAGATCGTGCGCGTGACGCCCGAGGGCGAGGCGCTGGCCGACAACCCCTTCCAGGGGCAGGAGGGCGCGCTGCCCGAGATCTGGACCTATGGCCACCGCAACATCCAGGGCGCGGCGCTGCGCCCCGGCACCGACCAGCTCTGGTCGATCGAGCACGGGCCCGCGGGCGGGGACGAGCTGAACCTCATCGAGCCGGGCAACAACTATGGCTGGCCGGTGGTCAGCTACGGCGAGAACTACTCGGGCACGCCGGTCGGCACCGGACAGGCCGATCACGCGGGCAACGGTTTCGTCGAGCCGCGCTATTACTGGGATCCGGTGATCGCGCCGGGCGGTATGATCTTCTACCAGGGCGAGATGTTCGCGGACTGGGAGGGCGACGTGCTCGCTTCCTCGCTCTATCCCGGCGCGCTGGTGCGGCTGGAGCTCGACGGCGACACAGTCGTGGGCGAGGAGCGGCTGATCACCGATCTGGGCCGGATCCGCGACGTTGAGGTCGATGCGGACGGCTCGCTGCTGGTGCTGATCGACGAGGAGCGCGGCTCGGTCGTGCGGCTGACGCGGGAGTGACGGTCGCCTGACGGGCGCGCGTGGCGCCCGTCCTATCGACGATGCCCCGGCGCGCGCGCCGGGGCCGCCTGTCTCCGGCCGCTCCCGTTGCCGGATCCGGCCGCCCGAGACGATCTCAGTCTTCTCGTCCCAGGCGCATGTCCAGCGTCGCCGTCAGCCCGGTCGGCGGCCAGTCATAGGTCAAGGTCGCGCCGATGGCGGCCAGCACGCCTTCGGTCAGGCGCGAGCCGGTGCCCGCACGGCTGGGCCGCGCGACCTGGGGTCCGCCGGTTTCCGTCCAGACCAGGTGCAGTCGGTCGCCGCGGCGCTGCCATGCGATGTCGACCTTCCCGCCTTCCGACCCAAGCGCGCCGTATTTCAGCGCGTTCGTCGCCAGTTCGTGCAGCATCAGTCCCAATGGCGTGACCGCCTCGGGCAGCAGGTCGACAGGCTCGCCCCGCACGATGACGCGGTCGGTCTCCGCGCTGGTGTAGGGGGCCGTGATCGTCTGGACGAAGTCACGCAGATCGGCATGGCGGGCATTCTGCTCGGCCGAGATGGAGCTGCGATGCGCGAGGTTGAGGGCCGCGAGGCGCGCCTCGACCTTCTGCACCAGCGGCGCGATCTCCGTCTCGGTCCGCGCGGTGACGCGCAGGATGGAGGCGATGACGTTGAACAGGTTGCCGGTGCGATGCTCCAGCTCCTCGGCCACGCGGCTTTGCAGTGCGATGTGACGACGATCCTCGACAATCGCGGTGATGTCCCATTGCGAGCCGTAGTAATGGGTCAGCTCGCCCCGGTCATCGAGAACCGGCCCCACATGCAGCGCGTTCCAGAACGGCGTGCCATCCTTGCGGTAGTTCAGGATCTCGATGACCCGGACCTCGTTGGCCTCCAGCGCCGCACGTATCGCGGCGACCGAGTCGGGGTCGGTGTCCTGCCCCTGAAGGAACCGGCAGTTCTTTCCGACGGCCTCCTCGCGGGTGTAGCCCGTCAGATCCACGAAGGCGCGGTTGCAGTACACGATCGGTTGATCGGGAGCGAACGGATCGACCAGCGTGATGGCCATCCGGGTCTGTTCCAGCGCCTGCTCGAACAACGCGGCCGTGTCGAGACCGAGGCTCTCGGGCTCCGGGTTCGCGTTGTCCTGATGCTCTTGCGGATTGATTTCAAGCTGATCCTGACGGGTGTCCTCCGTCCGGTTTCGATCGTCGTTCATCGTCCAGGTCCGTGGTTCCAAAACGGCCCCGTGCCGCCCTCTCGACTGAAAGTTCAACTATGCCGCTTATGCCAGAGGGTGCAAGGCGCCGCCCGCCGCCTTGACCCCGCCGCCGCCCGCCCCCATTGTCCGCGCGCATTCGGCAAGGAGACCCGCATGTCCGGCAGCGCCGCCCCCTTTTCCCGCTACGAGTGGCTGATCGCCTGGCGCTACCTGCGCGCGCGCAGGCGCGAGGGCGGGGTCAGCGTGATGACTTGGATCAGCCTGGTGGGCATCGCGCTCGCCGTCTTCGCGTTGATCGCGACGCTGGCCGTGCGCTCTGGGTTTCGGACGGAGTTCGTGGGCACGATCCTCGGCGCGAACGCGCATGTGCAGGTGCTGCAACAGCCCTACCGCGTGCAGTCGGGCGAGGTGATCCGCACGCTGGGCGAGTACGACGCCCGCTCGCAGGCGGTGGTGGACCTCGACGGGGTGATCCGCGCGGCACCGACCGTGCGCGGCGAGGTGCTGGCTTCGGCCAATGGCAACAATGCGGGCGTGCAGGTGCTGGGGCAGACCATCGAGGATATCCGCGAGCTGCCGCTGATGGCCGAGCCGGAGGTAAGCTATGGCTCGCTCGACGCGCTGGAGGGGCGCAACGACGCCATCGCCATCGGCACCGGCGTGGCCAATGCGCTCGGCATCGTGGTGGGCGACCGGGTGCAGCTGATCTCTCCGAACGGGGTGCAGGGGCCGTTCGGCACCACGCCGCGCACCTCCACCTACGAGGTGGTGCATGTGTTCCAGGTCGGGCGCTACGACATCGACCGGGTGCGGGTGTACCTGCCGCTGGCCGAAGCGCAGCGCTTCTTCAACCGCGAGGGCGTGGTGGACGAGCTGGAGGTGCTGATCGACGATCCCGAGGAGATCGACGCCTTCGTCCCCGCAATCCTCGCCGCCGCGGGGCAGGGGACCTATTCGTGGACGTGGAAACAGTCCTCGGGCGGGTTCCTGCGCGCGCTCGACATGGAGGACAACATCATGTTCGTCATCCTGTCGATCCTGGTGCTGATCGCCACGCTCAACATCACCTCGGGCCTCATCATGCTGGTCAAGAACAAGGGCCGCGACGTGGGCATCCTGCGCACGATGGGGCTGAGCCGCGGGTCGGTGATGCGGGTCTTCTTCCTGTGCGGCTCGTCCATCGGCATCCTCGGCACGCTGATCGGGGTCATCATGGGTTGCCTCTTCGCCATCTATATCGACCCGATCTTCGGCGCGGTGAACTGGCTGCTGGGCGGCGGGGTCTGGGACCCCTCGGTGCGCTTCATCAGCGAATTGCCGGCAGAGCTGCGCGCCTGGGACGTGGCGCGCGCGGCAATGCTGTCGCTCGGCCTCAGCTTCGTCGTGACGCTGTTTCCCGCGCGGCGTGCGGCCAGCATGAACCCGGTGGAGGCGCTGCGCTATGAGTGATCCGGTCCTGAACCTCGGCGGCATCTCCAAGACCTACAACGAAGGCAAGGCAGGCGAGATCCGCGTGCTGCGCGCGCTCGATCTGGTGGTGCATCCCGGCGAGATCGTGGGGCTGGTCGCGCCCTCGGGCTCGGGCAAGTCGACGCTGCTGCACATCGCGGGGCTGCTCGACAGCGCCGATAGCGGCACGGTCGAGATCACCGGGATGGACGCGAGCCGGATGGGCGAGCGGGCGCGCACGCGGCTGCGGCGCCAGACGGTCGGCTTCGTCTACCAGTTCCACCATCTGCTGCCCGAGTTCTCGGCCAGCGAGAATATCGAGCTGCCCCAGCGCGCGAACGGCGTCGGGGCGGGAGCGGCGCGCGCGCGGGCGCGCGACCTGCTCGACAAGGTCGGGCTGGCCGCACGGGCCGAGCATCGCCCGTCCGAGTTGTCGGGCGGGGAACAGCAGCGGGTGGCGTTCTGCCGCGCGCTCGCCAACGCGCCCGCGCTGATGCTGGCGGACGAGCCGACGGGGAACCTCGACCCCGACACGTCCGAGCAGGTTTTCGGCGTGCTGATGGACCTTGTGCGCACCACCGGGCTGGCGGCGGTGATCGCGACGCACAACCTGGAGCTGGCGGGCCGCATGGATCGCACGCTGCGGCTGGATCACGGGCAGGTGCATCCGGTCTAGGGCTTGGCATTGCGCGGAATCAAGGCGAAGCCGCCGCGCATCGGTCGTGCCGGAAGCACGCCTGCGGCGTGACCCGCCCCCCGGCACGGCGATTTGGCTGATGAAGGCGTGACACGGATAGGTCGAGCGGACTTGGCCGCCATAAAGTGCCATGAACGAACGTCGCATCGCCGCACCGCGGCCCGGCGCTGCTCGGCTCACGCGAAAGGCTAATCACACGCCGCCGACAGGCGCAGCCAGTCCGCGTCGTAGAGCGCGGGGGTGTAGGCCGCGCCGCCGATCACGTCGGCCTGCTGGATCGCCTCCACCCGCTCCTCGGGCGCGCCGGCATCGGACATCATCAGGCTGACCGGCAGGGTCGGCAGCTGCGCGGTCGCCAGCAGCCGCAGCGCGGCCGGGTCGCCCGCGCCGCTCTCGACCCAGTCGCGCGACAGGGCGGCAAGGAGGCGCGGGCGCTCCTCGCGCGGGACCTGACCCGACATGGCGAGGCGGGCGGTGCCGATCAGTCCCAACTCCCGCACGATGACGGCGCGGTCGGCGCCCGCGTCGAGGCGGCCCTGCGCCAGCGCGATCAGGCCCGCGATCTCCTCGGGCTGGGTCGCCGCCGCCAGCGCGGTCGCGTTGACCAGCATCAGATCGCCCGGCAGCGACAGCACCAGCGGCCCGTCGAAGCGGGCGAGCATCGGGCGCATCCGCTCGGCCCCGCCGACGCGCTGCGCGATGCGCAAGAGCTGCGGATGCCCCGGACTGCGGCGCAGCGCGGCGGAGGTGGCGAAGCGGCAGAGGCTCGCGCCCGGAGTGGAAATCTGCGCGGTGGCGAGGTTGAGCGAGACCCGGTCCCAGGTCGTGCGGTCGATGCGGGCGCCGACCTCCTGCGCCAGCGGCCCGCGCAGGGCGACCAGCGCGCCGACCGCGACGATCAGCACGGCGGCGAGCGGCAGCATCAGCCGCCAGGCCCGCCGCGCGGTGCGCGCGACGCTCATGTCGCTACGCACGGCCCGGATGGCGGCGATCATGTCGGGATCGTCGAGGCTCAGCGTCTCGGCCCCGTCGGGATCTGGGCTGAGCACCAGCCGCCCCTCGGCACCCGGCACCTCCTCCAGGGCCGCCAGCGACCAGTGCGCGCGCGGCGCGTCATCCATGTCCATCAGCGTCAGCGTCGCGTTGCCGAAGCTGACAACGACCTCCCGCTCGTAGGCGTCGGGCGCCGGGCGCCACGAGGCTACGGCTTCGAGCCGCTGATACTGGTCGAGGGCGGTCATCGCGCGCATCTGTCCCGTCGGTTCCTTGCACCGTTAACCTAATGCAAAACGGGCAAGGCCAAGCGGCGATCGGCGAAAATCAGCCGGGCAAGGTGTAGTTCATCTCCGCCAGCCGGTCGCGCAGCGTCAGTTTCGAGATCTTCCCGGTCGCCGTGTGGGGCAGCTCCTCGACGAAGATCACGTCGTCGGGCACCTGCCATTTCGCGAACTTGCGCGCCACGGTGTCGAGGATGGACTGCTTGTCGGGGCTGGCACCGGGGCGCGGCACGACGACCAGCACCGGACGTTCGTCCCACTTCGGATGCGCCACGCCGATCGCCGCGGCCTCGGCCACCTCGGGGTGGGAGACGGCGGCGTTTTCGAGGTCGATGGAGCTGATCCATTCGCCGCCCGACTTGATGACGTCCTTGGAGCGGTCGGTGATGCGGACATAGCCGTTCGCGTCGATCGTCGCGACGTCGCCGGTGTCGAACCAGCCCTCGGCATCGGTCGCGGACTTGCCCGCGTGCAGGTATTCGCCGACCACCGCGGGGCCGCGGGTCCAGAGCTTGCCCTGTTCCTCCCCGTTCTCGGGCAGGCGGGTGCCGTCATCGTCGGTGATCTTCAGCTCCACGGTGAAGGGGGGGTGGCCCACGGTCTCCTGCACGTCGAGCCGCTTCTCGTGCGGCAAAGCCGTGACCTCGGGCTTGAAGGAGCAGACGGTGCCGAGCGGGCTCATCTCCGTCATGCCCCAGGCGTGCAGGACCTGAACGCCGTAGGTATCCTGGAAGGTCTCGATCACCGCGCGCGGGCAGGAGGAGCCGCCGATCACCACGCGCTTGAGCGTCGAGAAGCGCTTTTCGGGGTTGTCGCGCAGCCAGCCGAGCAGGCCCAGCCACACGGTCGGCACCGCGGCGGTCAGCGTCACGCCCTGCTCCAGCATCTCGTAGAGCGCGGGCGGCGTCATGTCGCGGCCCGGCATCACCACCGAGGCCCCGGCCAGCGGCGCGGTGTAGCCGATGGACCAGCCATTCGCGTGGAACAGCGGCACAACGGGCATCACCGTGTCCGCAGCACCCAGCCCCAGCATGTCGGGCGACTGGCTGGCGAGCGCGTGGATCACGTTGGAGCGATGGGTGTAGACCACGCCCTTGGGGTTGCCGGTGGTGCCTGAGGTGTAGCAGATGCCGCAGGCGTCGCGCTCGTCCCCCGGCTCCCAATCCGTGTCGCCATCCTCGGCGGCGACGAGGTCCTCGTAGCACAGCACGTCGAGCGCGGTGTCGGGCATGTTGGCGCGGTCGGTCAGCACGATCACCTGCCGCACCTTGAGGAGGCGGGGCATCAGCGCCTCGATCAACGGCAGCAGGTCCGCGTCCACCATCAGCACGCTGTCGCCCGCGTGGTCGATCACGTAGGCCATCTGGTCGGCGAAGAGCCGCGGGTTGAGCGTGTGCAGCGCCGCGCCCGCGCCCGGCACGCCGTACCAGACCTCCAGATGCCGCGCGGTGTTCCAGGCCATGACGCCGACCACGTCGCCCGGTTTGACGCCGAGGCGGCGCAGGGCCTGCGTGCACTTGCGCGCGGCGAGGTGGATGTCGGCCCAGGTGGTGCGGATGATCGGCCCCTCGGCGGAGCGGGAGATGATGGGCCGCTTCGCATGGTAGCGCGCCGCGTGGTCGAGGATCGCGCCGACGCGCAATGGCCAGTCCTGCATAAGGTTGTGCATGTTGTCGTCTCCCTGTCGTGACGGGCGCTTCGCGGCCCTTTGCCGCGAAGGATGGACGCGGGGGCGCGGCGGCGCAACTCCGGCATGGGGTCGCGGGTTGGTGACCCAGCGAAAGGGAGATTCCAGATGAGTGAATTCGAGGACAAGATGAGCCTTGCGCGCGCCGGTGCGCCGGATCCCACGGGCGGGCACGGGGAGGACGGGATGCTGCCGTCCTTCCTGCAGAAGACCGAGACGGGGATCCGCTGCGTCGAATGCGGGGCGGAGGCGCATGACATCGGGGAGCTGGTGCACGAGGAGGGGTGCCCGCACAAGGCGTGAGGGTGCCGAAACTTGCGCCGAAGAGGAACAAAGCGCAGCGACGGGCCGCGGTGCGGCGATCTCCGGCTTGAGCATGGCAGTTTATGCCAGCCAAGTCCGCATGACATTCAAACGTCGCGCCTCCACCGACCAAATCGCCGTGCCGGGGGGCGGCCCGGCGATGCGCGGCGGCCTTCGGCCTTGACTCCGCGCTTTGGAGACATGTGCCTCCTCACCCCTCGAACGCGCGTTCCAGCGCAGGGCCGTCGAGCTTCACCATCTCGCCCATCGCGGCCATCGCCCGGCCGATGCCGTCACTGTCGCCCGAGCGCAGCATGCGCTCCATCGCCTGCGGCACGATCTGCCAGCGCAGGCCGTAGCGGTCCTTGAGCCAGCCGCACATCATCGCCTCGCCGCCCGCGTCGATCAGCGCGTCCCAGATGCGGTCCACCTCCGCCTGATCGGGGCAGGAGACCGTGACCGAGGCGGTCTCGTTGAAGGGTTGGTCCGGCCCGCCGTTGAGCGCCTGATAGCGCGTCCCGGCCAGCTCGAACTCCACCAGCACCACGTCGCCCGCAGCCCCGCCGGGCCAGGCCATCGGGTTGCGGATCACGGCGGTGATCGAGGAACGGGGGATGATCGAGGTGTAGAGCCGCGCCGCCTCCTCGGCGGTGCCGTCATACCAGAAACAGGTGCCGGTCGTCGTCTCGGTCATCGGATCCTCCGCCCATGAAACTCACGGGCGGAGGGTAGCACGGACCTCAGAGTCGTTCGATGGCGATGGCGATGCCCTGGCCGCCGCCGATGCACATGGTGATCAGGCCGTAGCGCCCGCCGATGCGGTCGAGCTCGTACATCGCCTTCACGGTCACGATGGCCCCGGTCGCGCCGACCGGGTGGCCGAGCGCGATCGCGCCGCCGTTCGGATTCACCTTGGCGGGGTCGAGGCCCAGCCCGCGATTGACCGCGATGGCCTGCGCGGCGAAGGCCTCGTTCGATTCGACCACGTCGAAATCGGCACCCTTTAGCCCGGTCTTGGCCATCAGGTTCTCCACCGCCGGGATCGGGCCGATGCCCATGACCTCGGGCCGCACGCCGGCATGGGCGTAGCCCACGACGCGGAAGCGCGGGGTCAGACCCGCCTTCTCCGCAGCACCTCGCTCGGCCAGAACGATGGCCGCGGCACCGTCGTTGATGCCGCTGGCGTTGCCCGCGGTCACGCGGCCCTCCTTGCGGAAGACGGGCTTGAGACCGGCGAGCTTGTCGGCGCTGGTCGCCTTGGGGTGCTCGTCGGTGTCGAAGGCGACCATGTCGCGCTTTACCTTCACCTCGACCGGGACGATCTGCTCGGCGAAGCGGCCCTGGGCGATGGCTTCCGCCGCGCGCTCCTGGCTTTGCAGGGCGAAGGCGTCCATGTCCTCGCGGGTCACGTCATGCTCGTCCGCCACGTTCTCGGCCGTCACGCCCATGTGGCCGGTGCCGAAGGGGCAGTTGAGCGCGCCGAGCATCATGTCGAGGCCGCGGACGTCGCCCATCTTGGCGCCCCAGCGCGCGTCGGGCAGGATGTAGGGCGAGCGGCTCATGCTCTCGGCCCCGCCTGCCAGCGCGAAATCCGCGTCGCCCAGCATCACCGACTGCGTGGCCGAGACGATGGCCTGCGCGCCCGAGCCGCAGAGCCGGTTGACGTTCATCGCGGGCGTGGTGTCGGGGATGCCCGCCTGCATTGCCGCGACGCGGGAAAGATACATGTCGCGCGGCTCGGTGTTGATGACGTGGCCGAAGACCACGGCCCCGATCTGCCCGCCCTCGACGCCCGAGCGCTCCAGCGCGGCCTTGGCCACGGTGGTGCCCAGCTCGATGGGCGGGGTGGCGGCGAGGCTGCCGCCGAAGGTGCCGATTGCGGTGCGTGCGCCGCCGAGAATGACGATGTCGCGTGTCATGCTGATCCTCCCTGATCCGTTCGGGCCGCACGATGCCGCCCCGTGCGGCCGCGTCAAGCGCGACCGCACGGCACGCGCGGGCCCTCAGCCCATGTCTGCCTTACCCCGCAGCCAGTCGAGGTCCACCGGCTGCCCGTCGCCCCGGTCGTCGAGATGCGGCACCACGGCGATGGCTCCGTCGAAGTCGCGCCCGGTATGGTAGGCCCCCGGCGTCACCAGCGTGGCCAGCCCCGCGCCGCGCGCGGCCTTCAGGCTGGGCGGGCTGTCCTCGATGACCACCGGTGCGGTCACGCCCAGCCGCTCCATCGCCAGCTGGTAGGCCTCGGGGTCGGGCTTGCCCGCGCTAACCATGTCGCGCGTGATGATCAGGTCGAACATCTCCGGCTTGAGATGGTCGGAGGCCGAGGCGAGCAGCGCGTCGACATTGTCCGAGGAGGTCGTCGTGACGAAGGCGGTTGGGATATTGTTCTGCCGTGCCTCTCGCAGCAGGCGCACGACGCCGGGGCGCGGCTCCAGCGGGTCGTCCTTGAGGCCGGTGTCGAAGATCTGGGTCTTGCGCATGTGCAGCGCCTTCACCTGCTCCTCGCTGAGGTCGAGCCCGGCGCGCGCGGCCTCGTCGCGGATGCGGTTGGCGCCTCCGCTGCTGCCCAGGAGGTCGCGGTACTGCGCCTCCTGCCATTCGAGGGCGACGCCAGCTTCGGAGAAGGCGCGGTTGAAGGCCTGGCGCTGGCGTTCGGAGGTTTCGGCGATGGCGCCGATCGAGCCGAAGAAGAGGGCGTCCATGAGGGGTCTCCTGTCAGATGGGTCCCCCCGTCACCTAGGCTCGGAGGGGCTGGCGACCATTGCAGGATGCTACGCGCGCTCGGGGCGCAATGTCGCATCGAGATAGGCGAGCACGGTGTCGAGGGCCGCGCGGGTCGGGTGGCCCGCCTCGTCCACGAAATGTGCGGTCAGCACGGCGTGGCCGCGTCCGGGCAGGGTCGTGGTCTCGACGCGCGTGCGGTCGTCGTTGAAGGCGGCGTCGATGGCGGCGAACTTCGCGGCCCGGCACAGCGGATCGCCCTCGAAGCGCAGGGCCCGCATCGGCGGCTTCACGTCGAGCGCCGCGCGGCTGGCGGCGATGTCGCCCGCGCTCATGTGCAGCGCGTCCTGCCGCGCGATGGGCAGGGAAGGCTGGCTCGCCACCGCCGCGGCCACGCTGTCCTCGGCGATCAGGGTCAGCGCGAAATTGCCGGTCAGGCACATGCCGATCACCCCGACCGGCCCGCCGAGTTGGGCGCAGAGCGCGCGCAGCCAGTCCACCACGGGGCTGGAGCGATCGCGCGCGAAGACCGCGAATTCGCGGCGCAGGCACAGGACCCGCAGCGTGTTGCTCAGCATCGCGCTGCGCCCCCAGGGACCGAAGAGGTGGGGGACGTGCACGCGGAACCCCGCTGCCGCCAGACGCCCGGCCAGGGCCAGCAATTCGGGCGTGACGCCCGGCAGCTCCTGGATCAGCACCATATCGGGGCCTTCGCCCAGCGTGTGGACCTGCCGCGTCAGGTCGCGGCCCGCGACGGGCGCGGTGAAGGGGGCCTTGCTCCAGCCGTCGGGCATGATGTCGCCTCCGATGGACACCGGCGGTGCCGGTGCTAGTCTGTGCCGCAGCCATCAGACTATCAGGCACCGGCCTGGACGAAAGGGCATTCCATGAGCGCGCAGAAGACCAAGTTCGGCACCAGCCAGTCCGTCCGGCGGACGGAGGACACCCGCTTCCTGACCGGGGCGGGCAATTACGTCGACGACAACGTGCCCGACGGTGCGCTCTTCGCCACCTTCGTCCGCGCGCCGGTCGCGCATGGCACCATCGCGTCGCTGGATGTGGAGGGGGCGCGAGGGCTGAAGGGCGTGGTCGCGATCTACACCGCCGCCGATCTCGACGGGAAGCTGGTCAACGAGATGGACTTCTCGGTGGTGAAGAACCGCGACGGCTCGAAGGGCGCGGCGCCGGTGCGGCCCATCCTCGCCGTCGACCGCGTGCGCTATGCCGGGGAGGCGGTGGCGGTGATCCTGTCGGAGACGAAGCGCGCGGGGCAGGACGCCGCCGAACTCGTCATGGCCGATTATGACGACCTGCCCGTGCATCTGGAGACGGCGGTGGGCGGCGAGGCGATCCACGCGGAGGCACCCGAGAACCGCGCCTATGACTGGGCGCATGGCGACGAGGCGGCGACCGAAGCCGCCTTCGCCGGGGCCGCGCATCACGTGACGCTGGAGCTGATCGACAACCGCGTCTTCGCCAACGCGATGGAGCCGCGCGGATGCTTCGCCGAGATGCAGGGCGACCGGCTGCATGTCGCGGTGAACGGGCAGGGGGTCTGGGGTCTGAAACGCGCGCTGGGCAAGAAGCTGGGGCTCGACCGCGACGCCGTGCGGGTGACGAACCCGGATGTCGGCGGTGGCTTCGGGATGAAGAGCTTCGACTACCCCGAATATTTCCTCTGCGCCTTCGCCGCACGCGAGCTCGACCGCCCCGTGCGCTGGATGGCCGACCGGGGCGAGGGGCACCTGACCGACAGCGGCGGGCGCGATCTGGTGACGACGGCCGAGGCGGCCTTCGACGCGGATCACCGGCTCAAGGCGCTGCGCTTCCACACCGTCAGCAATCTGGGCGCCTACAACTCGCCCAACGCGCAGATGATCCAGTCGGACCTGGCGCTGAAGGTCATGCCGGGTTGCTATGACGTGCAGACCACCTTCTTCCATGTCGAGGGGGTCTATACCAACACCACGCCCATCGACGCCTATCGCGGCGCCGGGCGGCCCGAGGCGATCTACGCGCTGGAGCGGCTGATGGACCTCAGCGCGCGGGAGCTGGGCGTCAGCCCGGTGGAGCTGCGGCAGAAGAACTTCATCCCGCGCGAGCGCTTTCCCTACACCTCCGCCAGCGGCGAGACCTACGACGTGGGCGACTTCCACCGCGTGCTCGACCGCGCGCTGGAGGAAGCGGACATTGCCGGCTTCAACGCCCGCCGTGCGGCGAGCGAGGCGCAGGGCAAGTATCGCGGGCTAGGGCTGTGCTACTATATCGAGAGCATCCTCGGCTCCCAGACCGAGAACACGAAGATCGAGTTCGGCGACGATGGCCGCGTGAACCTCTATGTCGGCACGCAGTCGAACGGGCAGGGGCACGAGACGGTCTTCGCCCAGATCCTGCACGCGCGAGCGGGCATTCCCTTCGAGAAAATCAACTTCGTGCAAGGGGACTCGGACCTGATCGCCAAGGGCGGCGGCACCGGGGGCTCCCGCTCCGTCACCATGCAGGGCAACTCGATCAACGCCGCCGCCGACGAGATGATCGCGAAGTTCCGCCCGCTCGCGGAGGAGGAGCTGGAGGTATCCGCTGCCGATCTCGATTTTTCGGACGGGGCGTTCCGCGTGGTCGGCACCGACCGGGAGGTCACGCTGATGGCGCTGGCCGAGACGGCGCGCAAGGCCGGGCGGGCCGAGTTGCTGGTCACGGATCTGGAGAACACGGTCGGCGCCCGCTCCTACCCCAACGGCGCGCATTTCTGCGAGGTCGAGGTCGATCCTGACACCGGCAAGACCACGGTGGTCAAATACACGGTGGTCGACGATTTCGGCGTGCTGATGAACCCGATGCTGGCCGAGGGGCAGGTGCATGGCGGCGTCGCGCAGGGCATCGGCCAGGCGATCACCGAGCAGGTGGTCTACGATGCGGACGGGCAGCTTCTGTCGGGCAGCTTCATGGATTACGCGATGCCGCGCGCTTATGACGTGCCGTGGATGGAGTTCCATGCCGAGCTGGTGCCCTCGACGGCCAACGAGATCGGCATGAAGGGCTGTGGCGAGGCGGGCACGGTCGGCGCGCTCGCCGCCGTGACCAATGCCGTGCTCGACGCGGTGTGGGAGGCGGGCGTGCGCCATATCGATATGCCGGTCACGCCGGTGCGCATGTGGGAATGGCTGTCGCAGGCGGAGGCGCCGCTGGCGGCGGAATAGGGCTTGAGTCAGCAGGAAGCCGGAAGCGATCCAGGCTTCCGGCCCCCCTTGCGATCGATCGATTCCCGCTAACGGGGCGCGTCGTCCGCTGTCCCTTCGGATCGCGCCGTCTCGGGCAGGAACCGTAGGTGTCGCATCAACGCAGGGCGGGGCCGAAAGGTTCAAACGGTCAGGATCGCGCCGCCCTCGTCCCGTTCCAACGTGAATTCGCGGCCCATCCGCTCGGCATGCAGGCGGGCGATGGGAAAATGGACCTCGCCCGCGCGGACGGTGTCGAACCCCGCATTGCCCAGCAGCCCGTCCCACAGCGCCTCCTGCCAGCGCAGCCGCTCGGCCCGCATGTCGAGCCGCACCTCGCGCGCGCCCAGCGTCAGGGTCAGCGTGCCGCCGAAGGGCATGGCCCCGTCCGCGCAGAGCAGCGCGAGGGTCGCGAGCTTGGCGCGCGCGGCGCATATGGATGCAGGCTCGATCTGGACGGCGAAGCTCAGGCGCGGTCGATCGAATGCGGATTCGAACAGGGCGGACAGCTCCGCCCCGCCCTTGCGGGCCTCGGAATTGGCGGTGCCGAAGGCGAGGCGCAGCAGCTTCAGTTTCAGGCCCGCGGCCCTTGCACTCTCCCCGATCAGGCCCATCTCGGCCCCCTGAGGCGGCCCGGCCATCGCGCCCATCAGTTCGATCCCGTTGTCGATCGCGCCGATGGGGCTGATCAGGTCGTGACAGATCCGCGAGGTGACGAGGCCGATCAGGTCGTCCTCGTCCAGCTGGGTCGCGGGGGCGGGCCGATCATGCAGGGAGAGAAGCGACATGAACGAATTCCTCGAACCGGGGGCCCTGGTGCGACATCCGGACGAGCCGGACTGGGGCGTGGGCCAGGTGCAGTCGGTCATCGGCCGACGGATCACGGTGAATTTCGAGAACCGCGGCAAGGTCCTCATCGATGGCGACAGGATCATACTGCGCCAGATCCACCAGGAAAAGTAAGCTCTCGTTAACCCTGCCCTGTAAAGGTTAACGAACTCTTACGTGCAGGCCCGATCCGGCAAGCCGTTGCCTCCGATCCGCGCGATGCGTAGGTTGCGCGCGGTCCGGGCCGCGCGAAGCGGGCCGGTGCACCTCCCGGAGGACGCGGATGCAGGTCGAAACCCAGCGATACGAGGTGCGCCTCGCGCGCGACGCGGACGAGATCCGCGCCGCCCAGCGCCTGCGCTACATCGTCTTCGTGGAGGAGCGCGGGGCCGAGGCCGCCGAGGCCGATCACGAGGCCCGGCTGGAGAAGGACGCCTTCGACGCGCATTTCGACCATCTGCTGCTGATCGACCACGCCGCGCCCCGCGACGGCGACCTGCACGTGGTGGGTGTCTACCGCCTGCTGCGCGGGGCAGTGGCGCAGGCGGGTCCGGGCTTCTACGGCCAGCACGAATACGACCTCGACCCGCTGCTGCGGCTGGATCGCGAAGTGGTCGAATTGGGCCGCTCCTGCGTGCATCCCGCCCATCGCGGCGGGGCGGCGATGCACCTGTTGTGGCAGGGGCTGGGCGCCTACGTGATCCGCAACGGCATCGGGATCATGTTCGGCGTGGCGAGCTTTCCCGGCACGGATGTCGCGGCGCTGGCGCAGCCGCTGTCGCACCTGCATCACGCCCATCTCGCGCCGCCCGAGCTCAGGGTGCGCACGCTCGACCGGCATCATGTCGACATGGACATCCTGCCGCCCGAGGCGATCGACCGGCGCGAGGCGATGCGGATGATGCCGCCGCTGATCAAGGCCTATCTGCGGCTGGGCGGCGTGGTGGGCGACGGGGCCTATGTCGACCGGGATTTCAACACGGTCGACGTCTGCCTGCTGATGGACACGGCGCGCATGACGGCGCGCTACCGCGACATGTACTCGCGCAACGTCTCGGCATGAGCGCGGCATGAGCACCTGGCAAGGACCGCCGCCGCCCGTGCTGCCGCAGGCGGGTCCGCTGCGCAAGATCGTGGCGGGCGCACGCGGTGCGGTCGTCTTCGCATGGCTGGCGCTGATGATCGCGATCTACCTGCCGCTGAAATGGGCCGAGCCGCTGACCGGCCGCTGGCGTCCGCGCTACGCGGTCATGCGGACCTGGGCGCGGGTCTCGCTGCGGCTGATGGGGCTTCGGCGCGTGGTGCACGGGGCTCCCGCGCGCGGCGTCGCGCTGGTCGCGAACCATTCGAGCTGGCTCGACATCATGCTGTTCTGCTCGATCGGGCGGGTGGCCTTCGTCGCGAAGTCCGAGGTCGCGGGCTGGGCCGGCGTGGGTTGGTGCGCGCGGATGATGGACGCAATGTTCGTGGAACGCCGCGCCGCCGCCGCCGCTGCCCAGACCGTCGAGATGTCGGAGCGTCTGGCGCGCGGCCAGCAGCTCCTGTTCTTTCCCGAGGGGACCAGTACCGACGGGCAACGCGTGCTGCCGTTCAAGTCCTCGCTCTTTGCCGTGTTCGACGCGATGGGCGCCGACGCGCCGGTGCAGCCTGTCGCGGCGCGCTACGTCGCGCCCGAAGGGATGCCGCCCGACTTCTACGGCTGGTGGGGCGACATGAGCCTCGGCGGCCATGCTTGGCAGATGCTGCAATGGTCCTGGGGCGGGGTCGTGCATCTCGATTTCGGCCCGGTGCTCGACCCCGCGACCGCCGGGGGGCGCAAGATGCTCGCCCGGACCAGCGAGCAGCACGTGCGCGAAGGCTGGGCCGCTCACGGACCCGTGGTCGCGGTCGAGGGAACTCCCTGACCCGATCCCGCGTCTTTCCCTTGATACCCGTTAAACGGACCGAGGAGACGCAGACATGAACCGCACCCTTGCCGCCTTGCTGACCGGCACGGCCTTCGCCGCGCTGGCCGGACCCGCTGCCGCGCAGAACGTCGCGCTGGTGATCGGCAATTCCGACTACGAGAACGCCGACACGCTGCCCGATGACGAGCATGACAGCCTGGTCAGCGCCTATACCTCCGCCGGGTACGAGGTGGTCGAGGGCGAGAACCTGTCGCGCTCGGACATGTTCAACCTGCTGCGCGACTATCTCGACCGGGCCGAGGGCGCCGACCGCGTGGTCGTCCACCTCAACGGCGTGACGGTCACCACCGATAACGAGACCTGGTTCCTGCCGGTCGACGCGCGCGACGACACGATCGTGCGCACCGCGCTCAGCGCGCCGACGCTGGACCTGTTCCTCTCCTTCGCGGCGGACGCGCAGGAGCATGGCGCGGTTTTTGTGGGCACCGATGCCGATGCGGGCTTCGAGGCCGATGATTTCGAGGGCGGCGTGGGCAGCATCTACACGCCGCGCGACACGATCTTCCTCAGCGGCGAGATCGATGTGATCGCCGATCTGGTGCGCGACGAGGCGCTGTCGCCGGGTATGACCCTGCGCGATCTGGTGCGCGACCTGCCCGATGGCGTCCAGCGTTCCGGCTTCGGCCCGCGCGGGGCCGTGCTGGTGGACGAGCGTCAGAGCTCGCAGCCCGATCCCGAGCCGCTGCCGCAGGTGGTCGAGACGCCGGTCCCCCAGACCCCGCAGCAGCCCGAGCCGCGCAACACGGCGGAGGAGACGGAGGACGCGCTGAACCTGACCCGCGCCCAGCGCACGGAGATCCAGGAGGACCTGACGATCCTGGGCTACAACACGCGCGGCGTGGACGGGATCTTCGGCTCCGGCTCCCGCTCGGCCATCGCCGGGTGGCAGACGCAGCAGAACTTCACCTCCAACGGCTTCCTGACCCGCGGCCAGATCGACCTGCTCGCCGTGCAGGCCGACAACCGCCGCGCCGAACAACAGGCCGAGCAGCAGCGCCAACAGGCCACCGCCCAGCGCGAAGACCGTGCGTTCTGGGAGGCGACGGGCTCCAGCGGCAACGAGGCCGGCCTGCGCCGCTACCTCGAACGCTATCCGAACGGTGCCTTCGCCGAGCAGGCGCGCCAGCAGCTGAACCAGCTGGGCAATGCCCGCGCGCAGGAGATCGAGCGCGAGTGGAACGAGACGTTGAACGCGAACACGATCGACGACTACGAAGATTTCATCGAGGATTATCCCAACAGCGACTTCGCCAACACGGCCCGCGCGCGCATCAACGACCTGCGCGCCGCGCAACAGCAGGCGAACCAGAACAACAACAACAATAACAACGGCAACAACGGCAACGCCGGCGGCAATCAGGATGCCACCGCACAGGCGCAGGCCGAGGAGAACGCGCTGGGCCTCAACTCGATCAACCGCGCGCTCGCGCAGATCCGGCTGCAGGCGCTGGGCTACCAGGTTGGCAACGTCTCGGGCAGCTTCGACGCGCAGACCCGAGAAGCCTTGGCCGCGTTCCAGCGCGATTACGGCCTGCCCGCGACGGGCTACATGAACCCGGCGACGGTGCGCCAGCTGATCACGCTGCAGGGCAACTGAGCCGAGTGACGAATGTTCGAGGAAGGCCGCTTTTCGAAGCGGCCTTTTTCATGCGTGTCTTGCGTGCTATGCAAGGTCCCACGCCCCGAACCTGACAGGGGCGATGGAGTGTTCATGTCTACGATTGCGGTCCGCCGCTAGGTCCATCTGAAGGACCTCCCCACCGATCGGACTTCCGCGCGCGATGCCGGAAGCCCGTCGTGCTGACATGACGTCCGAAAGACACTCCATTGAATATCTCGAAACACGAACAGCGCGTGCTGCATGTGCTCGCGCAGGGCGGGGCCATCCGCTTCGACCGGCTGCCGAGCGGCAAGATCCGCGACATCCGCTGCATGACCCGCGAGGGGCACCTTCTCAGCGATTGCGACATGCGGGTCTTCGACCGGCTGTTGAAGCGGCGCTTCATCCGCTCCGTCGGTGGGCGGCCCTACCGCGTGACGCGGGCCGGGCTCGCGGCCGTGCACGCGCAACCCGACAACCGATGAGGAGGGTAGACATGACCTTCGCAATTCATCCGACCGCCGAGGCGGACATCCCCGATCTGGCCCGCGTGGTCACCGAAACCGACCTGTTCCCGGCGGCGTTGCTGCCGGGACTGCTGGCGGAGGCGGGGGAGGCCCTGTGGCTGAGCCTGCACCGCGACGGGGCGGCAGTCGGGCTCGTCTTCTGCGTGCCCGAGCCACTGACCGAGGGCACGTGGAACATGCGGGCCCTGGCCATCCGTCCCGATATGCAGGGGCGGGGGCTCGGCCGTGCACTGGTCACGGCCGCGGAGGGCAGGCTGCGCGCGGACGGCGCGCGGCTGATGATCGTCGATACGTCCGGCACGGAGGGTTTCGCGGCGACGCGCGCCTTCTACGCCCGCGTCGGCTACGAGGCGGAGGCACGCCTGCGCGACTTCTGGGCGCCTGGCGACGACAAGGTCACGTTCCGCAAGGCGCTGACCGCCTGATGCCGTCCTGCTGAACCGGGGGAGGCCGCGTCGTCGGGCGCGGCCTTTTCCAGACCCCGGCGCCGACGCGGACCTCGCGCGATCGCGTCACGCTCAAAGCACCGCCCGCGCGCCGATCCGGCACCTTATGTCAGGGGGCGAAGCGCTTGACGATGGCCGCGTCCGTCTCGCGATAGGTCTCGAACCCCATGGCACTGTAATAGCCCAGGCCCTGCGCGTTCGTCCGCCCGATGAACGCTTCGATGAAGGGCAGGCCGACCGCCGCCCCGCGCGTCACGTCGAACAGGCCGCGACCCAGCCCGCGTCGGCCTGCATCGGGATGGACATGCGTGCCGATGATCCCTCAGCCGACCGGCGTGTCCCACGGATTGCCCGCCCGCGCGCGGCTCAGCGACTGGAAGCCGAGGACCTGCCCCGCGCCGTCGAGCGCCACGGTGCAGGCGATGCGATCGGGATTCGCGATATAGTTGTCGTTCACGAAAGCCGGATCGGCGGGACGGGTCCGCACTCCGTCGTCGCGCAGGCGTTGCAGCATCGCGCACATGCCGTCGAGATGCGCAGGCGCGGCGGCGACATATCGGATATCGGTCATCGCGGCGGTCCCCTTGCAGATCATCCATCGAGTCCGTGCGCGGACCCTGTGCAAAACTGCAAAAGCCGCCCCGATCCGGGACGGCTTTCGCGAAATCTCGAGTCTTGCCCGATCTCAGCCCTGGCGGGCCTTGAAGCGAGGCTGGGTCTTGTTGATCACGTAGACCCGGCCCTTGCGGCGCACGACGCGGCAATCGCGGTGGCGCTGCTTGAGGGAGCGAAGCGAGTTCTTGACCTTCATCTCTGACTCTCCTGTCTCAGCGGCGCGGCGAGCGCCTTTGGTTGCATTGCCCCCGTCGCGCGTCGGCGGGGGCGGGAATTGGATGGTGGGCGTAACTGGGATTGAACCAGTGACCCCTTCGATGTCAACGAAGTGCTCTCCCGCTGAGCTATACGCCCATCCGTCCGTCGGAGCGTGGCCCCTTCGGAAGTGAGGCGGTAATTGCCATGTCCCGCGGGGGGCGTCAACAGCCCTTTTTGCGATCTTCGGACCGTGTGTCGGGCGGAACTGAACGCCCGGCTTTCGCGCGCTTGATACCAGATATCACGACGCTCGCACTGGCCCCGGCGACGATTCGGATTACGCTGGGTCACGACACCCCGGCCCCAAGACCGGACAGGAGGAAAGGTGCCCATGCTGGACAAGACCGAGCCGAGCTTTCGCCAGTCGGTAGACATGATGTTCAACCGCGCGGTCGCGCTGATGGACCTGCCGCCCGGCCTCGTGGAGAAGATCCGCGTGTGCAACGCGACCTACACGGTGCGTTTCGGCGTCAGATTGCGCGGCGACATCCAGACCTTCACCGGCTACCGCGCCGTGCATTCCGAGCACATGGAGCCGGTGAAGGGCGGCATCCGCTATGCGAGCAACGTGCACCAGGACGAGGTCGAGGCGCTCGCCGCGCTGATGACTTACAAGTGCGCGCTGGTCGAGACGCCCTTCGGCGGCTCCAAGGGCGGGCTCGCCATCGACCCGCGCGACTGGGAGGAGGACGAGCTGGAGCGGATCACCCGCCGCTTCGCCTACGAGCTGATCAAGCGCGACCTGATCCACCCCTCGCAGAACGTGCCCGCCCCCGACATGGGCACCGGCGCGCGCGAGATGGCCTGGATCGCCGACCAGTACCGCCGGATGCACACGACCGACATCAACGCGCGCGCCTGCGTGACCGGCAAGCCGCTGAACGCGGGCGGCATCGAGGGCCGGGTCGAGGCGACGGGCCGGGGCGTGCAATACGCGCTGCGCGAATTCTTCCGCCACCCCACCGACGTCGCGAAGGCCGGGATGGAAGGCAAGCTCGACGGCAAGCGCGTGGTGGTGCAGGGCCTCGGCAACGTGGGCTACCACGCCGCGAAGTTCCTGTCCGAGCAGGACGGGTGCCTGGTCACCTGCATCATGGAGCGCGACGGCGCCATCATGGACGAGGCGGGCCTGAACGTGGAGGACGTGCGCGCCCACATCCTCAAGACCGGCGGGGTCAAGGGCTTCCCCGGCTCCACCTTCGAGGAGAACGGTGCGAAGGGGCTCGAGCTCGATTGCGACATCCTGGTGCCCGCGGCGCTGGAAGGGGTCATCAACCTCTCCAACGCGCGCGACGTGAAGGCAAAGCTGATCATCGAGGCGGCGAACGGTCCCGTGACCGCCGGGGCGGACGAGATCCTGCGCGAACGCGGCTGCGTCATCATCCCCGACATGTACGCCAACGCGGGCGGCGTGACCGTCTCCTATTTCGAGTGGGTCAAGAACCTCAGCCACATCCGCTTCGGCCGGATGGAGCGGCGGCGCGAGGAGGCGCGGCACGCGCTTCTGGTCGAGGAGCTGGAAAGCCTGCAGACCGCGGCGGGCAACAACCTCGTGCTGTCCGAGAAGTTCAAGAAGGAGTATCTCGAAGGGGCGGGGGAGCTGGAACTGGTCCGCTCCGGCCTCGACGACACGATGCGCTCCGCCTACCAGTCGATGCAGGCCATCTGGCACGAACGCCAGGACGTGACCGACCTGCGCACCGCGGCCTACCTCGTCAGCATCGGCCGCGTCGCGTCGAGCTACGTCTCGATGGGGCTCTAGGAACTGCAGGCCGGCATGATTTCCCTTGCGCGTCCGCGCGCAGGGGCTTTCCTGGGCGCATGGTGAAACTCGTCCTCCTGCACAAGGCCGACTCGATCTACGAGGATGTGCCGGATGTCTGCTACGATTTCCCGCGTGCATATCTGAAGGCGATGCAGGAGGCCGTCGGCGACTGGATCGTCTATTACGAGCCGGTCAAGGCGGGGCCTCGCGGCTATTTCGCCGTCGCACGGATCGACAAGGTGATCCCGAAGCCGGGTGTGGAGGGGCGCTTCCTCGCCCTGATCGCTCCCGGCTCCTTCCTCCAGTTCGACCGGGAGGTGCCGCGTCTCGTCGATGGCCGCCCGATGGAGACGGCCCTGAGCGAACCCGACGGCAATCCGAAAAGGGGCGGACTTGCGCAAAGCGCGGTGCGCCGGTTGCCCGACGCCGACTTCGCCCGCATCGTCAATCGGGGCCTCCCGCAGGATCTGGAGCGGATCGAGGCGACGCGCTACGACCCGCACCCGCCCGGTCTCGCCGAAGGGGCCGAGCCGTTCGAGCGCCCGGTCCTCGAACGGCTGACCCGCAGGCCCTACCGCGATGTCGCCTTTCGGCGAAAGGTGCGCGAGGCCTACGGCTATCGCTGCGCCATGTCCGGGCTGATGCTGCGCAATGGCGGCGGGCGGCCCGAGGTGCAGGCCGCGCATATCCGGCCGGTCGAGCATGAGGGCAGCGATTCCGTGCGCAACGGGCTGGCGCTGTCGGGCACGCTGCACTGGATGTTCGATCGCGGCCTGATCTCGGTCGCGGAGGATTGCGAGACCATCCTCGTCTCCCGCAACAAGGTGCCGCGCGACGTGTCCGACCGCTTGCTGCCGCCGGACGTCAAGCTGATCCGCCCCGCCGACCCGCGTGACGCGCCGCATCCCGAAAATCTGCGCTGGCACCGCGAGAACGTGTTCGGCTCCGCGCCCGCCGATAACGGTCCTCTCTGGCAATAGGCAAGACGGATCATCCGTGCCTTGTCCTTCCGCATCGGGCGCATCATGGTGCGCGCCATGACCGATGCCGATCTCACCTACCGCTCGCCCAACCACAACGACCGGCCCGACGGGGCCGTGCCGCGGGTGATCGTCATCCACTACACGGCGATGGACAGTGCCGAGGCGGCGATGGAGCGGCTGTGCGCGGAGGAGTTCAAGGTCTCCGCCCATTGGCTGATCTGCGAGCGGGGGAAAGCCTACGCGATGGTCGACGAGGAGCGGCGGGCCTGGCACGCGGGGATCGGGCGCTGGCGCGACTGGGAGGACGTGAACGCCGTCTCCATCGGGATCGAGCTTGCCAATCTGGGCGACCGGCCCTTTCCGCAGGCGCAGATGCAGGCGCTGGAACGGCTGATCGACGCGATCCGGGGGCGCTGGAACATCGCGGCGGAGGATGTGATCGGCCATTCGGACCTGTCGCCGGGCCGCAAGGAAGACCCCGGCCCCCGCTTCGACTGGGCGCGGCTGGCGCGCGCGGGTCGCGCGGGGCAAGCGGGGCAGGGCACGGCCGACCGGGTGGACATGGAGAGCTTCCTCGCCCGCGCCCGCGCGGCAGGCTGGACGGCGGATGGCGACGAGGACGATGCGGACATCCTCGACGCCGTGCGCCTGCGCTTCCGCCCCTGGGCGCGGGGCCGGGTGTTGCAGCGACAGGACATCGAGGTGCTGCCCGAATCGTCCTGACTGGCGCGAGGCCCCGGTCCGCGCTATCGTTCCACCCGTGCCCCAGGACGACCGGCGAAAGATCGGCGCGCGCGCGGCACGGGCAGAGTTCGAGGCAGGCAGATGACCGACATGGTGTTCGGGGCGCAGGACGTGCCCCTGGAGGAGCCGATTCTCTCCCGCTGGTGGCGGACGGTGGATCGCTGGAGCCTGTCGGCGGTGTTCATTCTGTTCCTGCTGGGGCTGCTCTTGGGCCTCGCCGCCTCTCCGCCGCTGGCCGCGCGCAACGGGCTCGACCCGTTCCACTACGTCTCGCGGCAGGCCTTCTTCGGCTCGGTCGGGCTGGTGGCCATGCTGGTCGCGTCGATGATGAGCCCGCGCGACCTGCGCCGCTGGGCGGTGATCGGCTTCGCCGGGGCGTTCGTGGCGATCCTGCTGCTTCCGGTGCTCGGCACCGATTTCGGCAAGGGCGCGACGCGCTGGTATTCGCTGGGCTTCGCCAGCGTGCAGCCGTCGGAATTCCTCAAGCCGGTCTTCGTCGTGACCTGCGCCTGGCTGATGGCGGGGGCGATGGTGCGCGGGGGGCCTCCGGGGCGGCTGCTCTCCTTCGGGGTGGCGGTGACGGTGGCCGGGTGCCTTGCCCTGCAACCCGATTTCGGACAGGCGAGCCTCATCCTCGCCGCCTGGGGGCTGATGTATTTCGTGGCCGGCGCGCCGATGCCGCTGCTTCTGGGACTGGCGGGCGCGGTGGTCGCCGCGGGCACCTTCGCCTACGAGAACTCCGAGCATTTCGCCCGGCGCATCGACGGCTATCTCAACCCGAATATCGATCCCACGACGCAGATCGGCTACGCCACCGCCGCGATCCGCGAGGGCGGGTTCCTCGGCGTCGGCATCGGCGAGGGGCAGGTGAAGTGGCGGCTGCCGGATGCGCATACCGACTTCATCATCGCGGTGGCGGCCGAGGAATACGGCCTGCTGCTGGTCTGGGTCATCATCGGGCTGTTCCTGTTCATCACCCTGCGCGCCCTGATCCGCGTCAGCCGGGAGCGCGATCCCTTCATCCGGCTGGCGGGCACGGGGCTTGCCGCGCTGTTCGGGATGCAGGCGATCATCAACATGGGCGTGGCGGTGCGCCTGCTGCCCGCCAAGGGGATGACGCTGCCCTTCGTCAGCTATGGCGGCAGCTCGGTCGTCGCTGCCGGGATCGCGCTGGGGATGCTGCTGGCGCTGACCTGTCGCCGCCCGCAGGACGATCTGGGCGATGCGGTTGGACTTCACGGGTAAGACGCCCATCTTGCGCTGAAAGATCGCGGGGGCGGTGCCGCCCGCGACGGGGACGACCGACTAGATACGAGAGAACATGCGCAAACTGGTGATCGCCGCCGGGGGGACCGGTGGCCACATGTTTCCCGCACAGGCCCTGGCGGAGGAGATGCTGCGCCGCGGCTGGACGGTGAGCCTGAGCACGGACGCGCGCGGGGCGCGCTATGCCGACAACTTCCCGCCCGCGGTGAAACGCGAGGTGGTGCGCGCGGCGACGCCCGCACGCGGCGGCATCGCGGGCAAGCTCGGCGCCCCCTTCGCCATCGCGCGTGGCGTGCGCGAGGCTATGGCCGCCATGCGCGCGGAACGACCCGCGGCGGTGGCGGGCTTCGGCGGCTACCCGGCCGTGCCCGCGATGAGCGCGGCCAAGCTGATGGGCATTCCCGCCCTGATCCACGAGCAGAACGGCGTGCTGGGCCGGGTCAACCGCCTCTTCGCCCCGCGCGTGGCGCGTGTCGCCTGCGCCGTCTGGCCGACCGAACTGCCGAAGGGCGCGCAGGCCGAGCATGTCGGAAATCCCGTGCGCGACGCTGTGCTGACCGCGGCGGAGGCGTCCTACGAGGCGCCCGACGACGGTCCGCTCTCGGTGCTGGTCATCGGCGGCTCGCAAGGGGCCGCGGCCCTGTCGCGCCTCGCGCCCGAGGCGCTGGCCGGCCTGCCGCACACCGTGCGCGAGCGGCTCAACGTCTCCCACCAGGCGCGGGAGGAGGATCTGGCGCGGGTGCGCGAGACCTATGCCGAGGCGGGCATCTCCGCCACCGTGCGCCCCTTCTTCGACGACGTGCCCGCGCGGCTGTCGGTGGCGCAACTCGTCATCAGCCGGGCGGGGGCCTCCTCGGTCGCCGATATCGGCGTGGTGGGCCGCCCGTCGATCCTGATCCCGCTGCCCTCGGCCACCGACGACCACCAGACCGCCAATGCCCGCGGGCTGGTCGAGGCGGGGGCCGCCGTGCTCTGCCCCGAAGGCGATCTGACGTCCGAGAGCCTGCGCACCGAAATCGCCGCCATCCTCACCGATCCCGCGCGCGCCACGGCGATGGCCGAGGCCGCGCGCACCCATGCCAAACCCGATGCCGTGACGCGCCTCGCCGATCTGGTCGAGCGCATCGCCGATGGAGAGACAGAATGAACGACCGCCCCACCCGCCTGCCGCAGGATATCGGCTCGATCCACTTCGTCGGTCTGGGCGGCATCGGCATGTCCGGCATCGCCGAGGTGATGCTGAACCACGGCTACGACGTGCAGGGCTCCGATCTCAAGGACGGCCCGATCCTGGAGCGTCTGCGTGAAAAGGGCGCGCGCACCTTCGTCGGCCAGTCCGAGGACAACCTCACGAATGCCGAGGTCGTCGTCGTCTCCACCGCCATCAAGAAGGGCAATCCAGAGCTCGACGGCGCGCGCAAGCGGGGCCTGCCCATCGTGCGCCGGGCGGAGATGCTGGCCGAACTGATGCGGCTCAAGTCCAACATCGCCGTCGCGGGCACGCACGGAAAGACCACGACCACCTCGCTGGTCGCGGCCATCCTCGACGCGGGCGGGGTGGATCCCACGGTCATCAATGGCGGGGTGATCCACGCCTATGGCTCGAATGCGCGCATGGGCGAGGGCGACTGGATGGTCGTCGAGGCGGACGAGAGCGACGGCACCTTCCTCAAGCTGCCCGCGACCATCGGGATCATCACCAATATCGACCCCGAGCACATGGACCATTACGGCAGCTTCGACGCCATCCGCGATGCGTTCGACAGCTTCGTGTCCAACATCCCCTTCTACGGGGCCGCGGTGATCTGCATCGACCATCCCGAATGCCAGTCGCTGAAGGGCCGGGTGATCGACAAGCGGGTCATCACCTACGGGTTCAGCCTGCAGGCCGACATCTGTGCGGTGAACCTGCACTATGACGGCCCCGTCGCCTGTTTCGACGTGATCGCGCGGCATCGCCACGGGGAGCGGCGGATCGAGGGCCTGCGCCTGCCCATGCCGGGCGAGCACAACGTGCAGAACGCACTGGCGGCGGTGGCCGTGGCGCTCGACCTCAAGATCCCCGACGAGTCGATCATCAAGGGCCTCGCGGGCTTCGGCGGGGTCAACCGCCGCTTCACCCACGTGGCCGAGGTCGGCGGCGTGACCATCATCGACGATTACGGCCATCACCCGGTCGAGATTTCCGCGGTGCTGCGCGCGGCCCGCAACGCGACGAAGGGCAAGGTGATCGCGGTGCACCAGCCGCATCGCTACAGCCGCCTGGAAAGCCTGTTCGAGGATTTCTGCACCTGCTTCAACCAGGCGGACGTGGTCGGCATCTCCTCGGTCTATGCCGCCGGGGAGGACCCGATCCCCGGCGCGGGGCAGCAGGACCTGGTGGACGGGATCAAGGCGCATGGCCACCGCGACGTGCGCGCGGTCGATGCGCCGAAGGGCCTGCCCGCCTTCGTGCGCGAGGTGGCCGAGCCCGGCGACATGGTGGTGTTCCTCGGTGCCGGCACGATCACGCAATGGGCCCACGCGCTGCCGCGGAGCCTGACGTGATGGCGTTGCAGTTTATCGCTGAGGGCAGCCCCCGACCGCGGGTGGGGGTGAAGCCCCCGCCCGGGGGGGCGGTCGGGGGCTGCCCGGCGGTGCCCGCCGGGCTGATCCTTGCGGAATGCGAGGCGCACGAGGATGTCTGATATCCTCTCCCGCCTCCCCGAGGTCCGCGGCCGCTACATGGAAGACCGCGACATGTCCGCGATGAGCTGGCTGCGCACCGGCGGCCCGGCGGACGTGCTCTACATGCCCGCCGACCCGGACGACCTCTCCGATTTCCTCAAGGGCTGCCCCGAGGACGTGCCGATCCTGCCGGTCGGCGTCTGTTCTAACATGATCGTGCGCGACGGCGGCATCCGCGGCGTCGTGATTCGCATGGGTCGCGGCTTCAACGGCGTGGAGGTCGAGGGCACAAGCGTGCGCGCGGGCTGCGCCGCGCTCGATGCGCAGGTGGCCAGGCGCGCGGCGGAGGCAGGCGTCGACCTCACCTTCCTGCGCACCATTCCCGGCGCCATCGGCGGCGCGGTGAAGATGAACGCGGGCTGCTACGGCACCTACATGGCCGACGTGGTCGTGGAGGCCGAGATCATGCTGCGCGGCGGCGACGTGGTGACGATTCCGGCGGACGAGCTGGGCTTCGCCTACCGCTCCTCCGCGCTGCCCGACGGCGCGGTGGTCCTCTCGGTGCTGATGGAGGGCGGGAAGGGCGATCCCGACACGCTCGCCGCGAAGATGGAGGAGCAACTCGCCAAACGGGCCGAGAGCCAGCCGGTCGACGACCTCTCCTGCGGCTCGACCTTCCGCAACCCGGCGGGGTTCTCCTCGACCGGGCAGGCAGACGACGTGCACGACCTCAAGGCGTGGAAGGTCATCGACGACGCGGGCTGCCGCGGCCTGACGCAGGGCGGCGCGATCATGTCGCCCAAGCACCCCAATTTCCTGGTCAACACCGGCACCGCCACCTCCGCCGATCTCGAAGGTCTGGGCGAGGAAGTGCGAAAAAGGGTTTTGGCCCATTCGGGGATTGAGCTACAGTGGGAAATCATGCGGATAGGAGAACACTCCGGCGCATGACGCGACCCCGGACGAACCGGGGCGAAAAACACCAGAGGCGGTCATGTCGAGCAGTGGACAGACCCGCATCGCAGTCCTTCTGGGCGGCCCTTCGGCGGAGCGTGAGGTTTCGCTGGTCTCGGGGCGTCTATGTGCGGCTGCATTGCGGGAAGACGGTAGCGAAGTCATCGAGATCGACGCGGGCCCCGACCTGGTCGAGCAATTGCGCGCGGCGAAACCCGACGTCGTCTTCAACGGCCTGCACGGCCGCTGGGGCGAGGATGGCTGCGTCCAGGGCCTGCTGGAATGGCTGCGCATCCCCTACACCCATTCGGGCGTGCTGGCCTCCTCGCTGGCGATGGACAAGCTCAGGACCAAGGCGGCCTACCGCACGGCGGGCCTGCCCGTGGCCGACGACCGCCGCGTGACCAGGGCCGAGGCGATGGCCGACCACCCGCTGCCGCCCCCTTACGTCATCAAGCCCTATAACGAAGGCTCCTCCGTCGGCATCTACATCGTGCAGGAGGGCGCGAACGGCCCCGCACAGATCGACGAGAACATGCCCGACATGCTGATGGCCGAGGCCTTCGTGCCGGGGCGTGAGCTGACCGTCTCCGTCATCGAGGAGAACGGCGCGCCGCGCGCGCTGCAAGTTACCGACATCATCAGCAATACCGGCTGGTACGATTACGAGGCGAAATACGGTGATGGCGGCTCGCGCCATGTCGTGCCCGCCGAGCTGCCCGAGGAGATTACCGCGCTCTGCCGCGACTACGCCCTGCGCGCGCATCAGGTGCTGGGCTGCCGCGGCGTGTCGCGCACCGACCTGCGCTGGGACGAGAGCCGCGGCCCCGACGGGCTGATCCTGTTGGAGACCAATACCCAGCCGGGCATGACGCCGACCTCCCTCACCCCCGAGCAGGCGGAGGCGGAGGGGATCTCCTTCGCCGCACTCTGCCGGATGCTGGTGGCGGACGCCTCATGCGACCGGTGAAGCGGGATTATGCCCCCTCCCGCCTGCGCTACCGCCTCGCGCGGTGGTGGCTCAGCCCGCGGGTCAAGGCGCTGGTCAAGCGCTGGCTGCCGCTCGGCCTCGTTACCGGCGCGCTGGCGCTCGCCGCGCTGAACCCGGCCAACCAGGCGCGGGCATTGGGACTCTGGACCGATCTGCGCGCGGGGGTCGAGGCGCGACCCGAATTCGCAATCGAGGGCCTGCGCATCGACGGCGCGGGGCCGGAGCTGTCGGCCCGGATCGAGGCGGCGCTCGACCTGACCCTGCCCGAAAGCTCCTTGCGGCTCGATCTGCGGGCGGCCCGTGCGCGCATCGAGGCGCTGGCCCCGATCGCGCGGGCGGAACTGTCGGTCCGCGATGATCGCCAACTGCATGTCCGCGTCCGCGCCCGCACCGCCGTCGCCGTCTGGCGCAGCCACGAGGGCCTGTTCGCGCTGGACGGGGAGGGCGTGAACATCGGCCCGGTGCCGACGCGCGACACCCTGCCGGACCTGCCCCTGATCGTCGGGCGCGGGGCGGATGCCCATGTGGCCGAGGCGGTGTCGCTGGCGCAGGCGGCGGGCCCGCTCGCCCCCCGCATCACCGGGCTGGTGCGCATCGGCGAGCGGCGCTGGGACGTGGTGCTCGACCGCGGCGCGCGGATACTGCTGCCCGAGGACGGGGCGGTGGATGCGCTGATGCACGTGCTCGCCCTGCATCTGAGCGAGGAAGTGATGGAGCGCGACATCGTCACGCTCGACATGCGCAACCGCGCGCGGCCGACGCTGCGGCTGGGCACCCACGCGGTGTACGAGATGCGGCGCGTGCGCGCCATGCAGACGGGGGAAGACGCATGAGCCAGAGCCTGTTCCAGAGCCAGCGCATCATGCGCGACCGGCGCGAGAGCGCGCTGCGCAAGGGCCTGGTCGCGATCGTCGATCTGGGATCGTCGAAGATTTCGTGCCTGATCCTTCAGGTCGATCCCGCGCTGCTGCGGGCACCGCGCGCGGACGGGGTCGGGCGGCTCGACGGGCAGGCGGGCCTGCGCGTCATCGGCGCGGCCACCACCCGCTCGCGCGGGATCGAACTGGGCGAGATCGCCTCTATGGACGAGGTCGAGCGCGGCGTGCGCACCGTGATCGCGGGCGCGCAGAAGATGGCGGAGGTCCGCGTGGATCACGTCATCGCCTGCTATTCCGGCGGGCAGCCTCGCTCCTACGGCATCCTGGGCGAGGCCGAGGTCGAGCATGGCGAGGTCAGCGAGGCCGATATCGGCGCGGCCCTCGCCGCGGGCGACGTGCCCGATTACGGCGCGGCGCGCGAGGTGATCCACGCGCTGCCGGTTAACTTCATGCTCGACCAGCGCAGCGGCCTGACCGATCCGCGCGGGCTGACCGGATCCCGGCTCAGCGTCGACATGCACATGATGACCGTCAGTCAGGAAAGCATCCTCAACCTCGTGCAGGTGATGCGCCGCTGCGATCTGGAGCTGTCGGGGCTGGTCCATTCCAGCTACGCCTCGGGGCTCGCCGCGATGACCGAGGACGAGCTGGAGCTGGGCGGCGCCTGCATCGACCTCGGCGGCGGCTCGACCGGCATCTCGATCTTCATGAAGCGGCAGATGATCTATGCCGACGCGGTGCCGCTGGGCGGCGATCACGTCACGCGTGACATTTGCGCGGGGCTGGAGATCGCGACCCACACGGCGGAGCGGACCAAGACGCTGCAAGGCGGACTGGTCGCCACCTCCCGCGACGACCGCGACCTGATCGAGCTGCCGCGCGACGCGCATGACGACGCGCCGGGGCGGCAGATGATCTCCCGCGCCGAACTCATCGGCGTGATGCGCCCACGGGTCGAGGAGATCCTGGAATCGGCGCGCGACCGGCTCGACGCCGCCAGCTTCGAGCACATGCCCGGACGGCGCATCGTGCTGACGGGCGGCGGCAGTCTCATTCCGGGGCTGGAGGAGGTCGCGGCCCGCATCCTGGGCCGTCAGGTCCGGCTGGGCCGTCCCATGCGCATCCCCGGTCTGCCGCAGGCGCAGACGGCCGCGCAGTTCTCCGCCGCGGTCGGGCTGGCGCTGCATCTCGCGAAGCCCCAGGACGAATGCTGGGATTTCGAGATGCCCGCCGACCGATCGGGCCGTCAGCGCATCCGCAAGGCGATGCGCTGGTTCCGCGACAACTGGTGATTGAATCGCGGGCGATCTGCCATACGCATGCCATACGCTTTCCATACGGATCGCAGACCGCGATTTTCCGCCGAACCTGCCTTGTTTTCGCCCAAAACAAGGCAGCCTTAACCTATTTCTCCGTGACCGATTTATACCTTTGCGCTACCCTGCGAATCAGCAGGGGTCCCGATCCAAACGAGGACGCCGCGTAGGTAGAGCAGAGCAAACACAGGCGGATCACACCATGAGTCTGAATCTTCGGATGCCCGAGCAGACCGAACTGAAGCCGCGCATCCTCGTCTTCGGGGTCGGCGGCGCAGGCGGCAATGCGGTCAACAACATGATCGACAAGGCGCTGGAAGGCGCGGAATTCGTGGTCGCCAACACCGACGCGCAAGCCTTGCAACAGGCCAAGGCGCTGCGCCAGGTCCAGCTGGGCGCGCAGGTGACGGAAGGCCTGGGCGCAGGCGCGAAACCCACCGTGGGGGCCGCCGCGGCCGAGGAGAGCATCGAGGAGATCGTCGATCACCTCGCGGGCTCGCACATGTGCTTCATCACCGCCGGCATGGGCGGCGGCACCGGCACGGGCGGCGCACCGATCATCGCGCAGGCCGCGCGCGAGATGGGCATCCTGACCGTCGGCGTCGTGACCAAGCCCTTCACCTTCGAGGGCTCCAAGCGCATGAAGCAGGCCGAGGCCGGCATCGCCGAGCTGCAGAAGCATGTCGACACGCTGATCATCATTCCCAACCAGAACCTGTTCCGGCTGGCCAACGAGAAGACGACCTTCACCGAGGCGTTCATGATGGCCGACGACGTGCTCTACCAGGGCGTCAAGGGCGTGACCGACCTGATGGTGCGTCCGGGCCTCATCAACCTCGACTTCGCGGACGTCCGCTCGGTCATGGACGAGATGGGCAAGGCGATGATGGGCACCGGCGAGGCCGAAGGCGAGAACCGCGCGGTCGAAGCGGCCGAGCGCGCCATCGCGAACCCGCTGCTCGACGAGATCAGCCTGAAGGGTGCGCGCGGCGTGCTCATCAACGTGACCGGCGGCACGGACATGACGCTGTTCGAACTGGACGAAGCGGCGGGCCGCATCCGCAAGGAAGTGGACGAGGACGCGAACATCATCGTCGGCTCGACGATGGACCCGTCGCTCGACGGCGTGCTGCGCGTGTCGGTCGTCGCAACCGGCATCGACGCCGCGGCCCAGGTCGCGCCCGAGCCGAAGGTCGTGGTGGCGGAGCCCGCGCCGGATCCGGAGGTCGCACAGGTGATCGAGGAGCCCGCGGCGGTGGCACGACCGGCGCCCGAGGCCGCGTCGCAGCGCCCGACGACCGT
>NZ_JAWDKL010000023.1:0-55377 GCF_032464675.1 Roseobacter sp. HKCCA0434 | reverse complement strand
CACTGCGGGCGCGGCCGGCGGAGCGGCGGGCGTCGGCGCGACCCTCGCGCTCGCGCGCCAGAATTCCGACACCACCGCCACGATCGAAGGCAGCACCCTGACCGCACAGGGTGACATCACGATCCGTGCCGTGCAGGCCGAGGATGCCGATGTCGAGGGCAGCGCCCGCCCCCGCGTCACCGCGATCAGCCTGCCGCTGGGCATCGGCGGCAGCGCCGGGGTCTCCGCGGGCGTGGGCATCGCGCTCAAGTCCGGCACGACCGAGGCGCTGGTCGAGGACAGCACCCTCAGCGCGCAGGACGATGTCGCCGTGCGCGCCCGCTCGGACGCGGATATCGATGCGATCGGCATCGGCGTCGCCGCAGGCGGGGCTGCGGGCGTCACCGGATCGCTCAGCGTCATTCGGCGCGACGACCTCACCCGCGCACGCATCGCCGACGGCACCGTGACCGCGCGCGACAGCGTGGCGGTGGAATCGCTCGTGCAGACCGGGGTCGGGGCCTCGGGCGGAGAGATGATCGACGCGGGCACGCTCGGCGTCGACTTCGGGGGCGCGGGCGTCAACATCGCGGCGGGCGGCGCGGCAGGTGTCGGCATCACCGTTGCCGTGCCTGTCCTGCGCAACACGGTCGAGGCGAGCATCGGCGGCGGGGCCTCCGTCACCGGGCGCGGCTACGCGCCGCTGTCGGGCGGCGATATCGGCACCGATATCCGGCTGCGCACCTCGCAAGGCACGCAAGCCGACGCCGCGGCGGACGCGGCGGGCGACATCACGCGCGCGCAGCGGCGCGGCGTGCTCGTCAGCGCCGACAGCGCCATCTCCCACGCGGCCACCGCCGTCACCGTCGGCGTCGGCGCCAAGGCCGGGATCGCCGGTCAGGTCGGCGTGGTCAGCGTCGAGGATACCGTCCTGGCCCGCATCGGCGACGCGAGCGGCGACCGCACCACCGTCACCACCGAGAGCAGTTCCGCCGACATCGTCCTGCAGGCCGCGGGTTCGCTCGCGCTGCGCACCAGTGCGATCGCGGGCGGGGCGGGCCTTGCCGCGGGCGTGGGCGGCAGCTCCACCACCATCCTGACCGCGCGCGACGTGACGGCGGAGGCGATCCGCGCCGATCTCGACTCCAACGACGATATCGAGATGGCCGCTCTCGCGGCGGATCGCGTCACCACCAGCGATTTCGCGGGCGGCATCGCCAAGTTCGCGGGCATCGGCGGCGCCGTCACCGTCGTTTCGGGCGAGACGCAGGTGCGCGCGCGCCTCGACCGCGCGGCGCTCGACGCGCGCGACGACGTGACGATCCGCTCTCTGCTCGACCGCGACATGCGCCTCGCCACGCGCAGCGTTGGTGGCGGCATCGCGGCCGTCGCGGGCTCCGTCCTCGTCTTCGACGCTACCGACACGGCGGAGATCGAGCTGGTCGACGGCACCGCCACGGATCACGTCACGGTCGCGGGCGATGCGGTCAGGCTGCAGTCCGGGCTCGGCCTCGCCGCCGATCTCGACGCGTCCTCCTTCGGCGGCGGCATCGTCGCGGTGCAAGGGACCGTGCTGACCGGCTTCGCCGACACGACCTCGCGCGTCGAGGTCGGCCGCAACGCCCGCATCGGCACCGCGCAGGACCGCACGGGCAGCGTCGACATCGATGCGACGCAGACCATCGGCCCGCGCCAGGGCGAGGACACGATGCTGGAGACGGGGGCGATCTCCGTCAGCATCGCGGCGCTCGGCGGGACCGTCTCCGTGCTGTCCTCCAACGCGATCACCGAAGCGATCGTCGATGCGGATGCCGAACTGCACGCCACCGGCAGCATCGCCATCGACAGTCTGACCGAGCGCGACCTCGACACCTCCGCACACAGCCTGCAGGTGGGCTTCGGCGGGGCGTTCCAGGGCATCGTCGCGCAGACCATCGTCGGCGCGCCCGCCCAAGGCTCCGACGCGGCGACGCTCTCCTCCGCAGGGCAATCGCTCGCCCAAGACGACGTGCTGGTACAGGACAACGAAGGCAGCGACCAGTCCATCCTCGCCGACGGGCAAAGCGGCACGGCGGAGGCGCAGCAGGTCGCCGCACGCCGCAACTCCGTGGGAGCGAAGCTCGCAGCCGTCGACAGTTCCGTGTCGCAGTCCCGCGCCGACCGCACCGTCACCCGGATCGGCAGCGCCGCGCGCATCGCCGCGGGCGGCGCGCTGACCGTGGCCGCGACCGACCGGACGGACGCCTCCGCCAGCGCGGGTGGTCTGGGCATCTCGGGCGGTATCTCCGCCACCGCAGGCCAGGCCGCCGTCACGCTCGACAACGGCATCACGACCGAGATCGGGGCGAATGCCGTCCTCACTTCCGGCGGCACGGCGACGATCGGGGCCTATAACGGTACGGCCAGCGACCTCTCCACCATCCGTGCCGAAGGGTTCGCCGGCGCGTTCTCCGCCACCGTCTCCGCCGCCCTCGCGGCGAGCGACCTGACCCTGCGCGGCGACACGCTGCTGCGGATCCATGACGACGCCTCCATCTCCGCCGCCACCCTGCGGGCCGAGGCCGAAAGCCACATCGCCGCGACCACGGCGGCGGACGGCATCAGCGGTTCGCTTCTGGGCGCAGCCTCGGGCCTGTCCGCGACCCTCACCGATCGCGGGCGCACCCGCATCCTGCTCGGCGCCGCCGACCTGACGGCTGGAACGCTGCGCCTCGATGCGCTCAGCACCGGAACGCGCAGCGCGACGGTGGAGGCCTTCGGCATCGCGCTCGGCGCTGCCGGGGCGCTGTTGGCGGCCGAGGTCGACGACCGCGCGACCGTCACCGTCGATCTCGATGGCACGCACGTCACGGCCGACGACGCCGACCTGAGCGCCGAGGCTCGGGCCTCCGCCATCTCGCGGGCCGAGGGCCTGACGGTTGCCGGTCTCGCCGCCGGTGGGATCGCGGACGCGGAGACGGATGTCGCCCGGACCGTGCGCGTCGACAGCGATGGCGCGACCCGGTTCGATGGTGGCTCGGTCGAGCTCTCCGCCACCCAGAAGGGAAGCCTTCAGGCGATCGGCCAGTCCGGCCTGGGCGCGATCGGCGCGGCGGTCTCCGGCTCCAATGCCGCGACCACGCGCGGCGGCACCGTCACCGCGACGCTGGGCGGAACCCTCGCTCTCGACGGCGGCGTGACCGTGCGGACCTTCCAGAACGGGCTGACCCGCGCTACCGCCGACAGCACCGCCATCGGTCTGCTGGGATCGGGCGGGGCCGCGGATGCGGATGTCGCGGCGGACGTCACCTCCACCGCGACGCTCGACGCCACCGGCTACGCCGCCTCCGCTCTAATCGGCGCGATCACGGCAGAGGATCTGCGCGTCGAGGCCGAGGGCGACAGCGGCGGGCTCGGCACCGTCGGTCGCACCACGGCGAACCTCGCCACCAGCTCCAACTCCCGCGCCATCGTCGGCAGTGGCATTGGCCTGCTGGAGCTCGGCCGCCTCGACGCGCTGGGCGACCACCAGGCGCTCTACACGGCCAAGGCCGATACCAGCGTCATCGGAGCGGTCGGGCGGGCCTCCGCCATCGCCGATGCCAACCTGTCCACCGACAGCGGCGTGCGCATTGCCGACAATGCCCGGATCGAAGCGGGCGACATCGCGCTGCGGGCCGAGACCGACCTGATGCGCCGCAGCGGCGACGGTACCACCGTCATCGGCGGCTCGGGCGGGGGCTTCGGCACCACCGGCGTGCGCGCGACCACCGATATCGATCTCGACGGCTCCGTGCGGATCGGCACCGGCGCACGCCTCTCGCAGACCGGCCCGGTCGGCGGGGTGGCGATCGACGTCGCCTCCCGTGCGCAAGGTTCCGGCAACGCCACCGTCTCCACAGTCGAGGCGGCGAGCCTGCCCACCGCCAACACGCGGACCACGATCACCAACGACGCGGCCTTCGCGCTCGGCCCGAACGCGCGCATCGACGCGGCGGGCGACGTGGACGTGACCGCGGGCACCACCGGCTGGTCGCTGGCGGATGCCAGCGCGCATACCGTCGCCGCGGGGTCGCGCATCACGACGACCGCGGATGCCGATTACGACGCGAACGACACCATCCTGATCGACACGGGCGCCGTGCTCGCCGGAGATGGAGAGGTCGCGATGACGACTGGCATGGGCGCCTTCGGTACCCGCTCCGCCGCCGCGACCGCGCGGGCGGGCTACCGCTCCGACAGCTTTGTGCCGCTCGACCGCGCGCCGGTCTCGGACGCGCGCTCCGACCTCGTCTCCACCATCACCGCCCGCGGCGCGGTCGAGGCGGGCGGCACCGTGCGCCTGCGCACCGAACGGGGCAACGCGAACATCAACGCGACCGCCATCGGCAAGAACCTGTGGCGCGAGACGGCGGAAGGCATCATCAACTATGTCGGCGACATCGTCGGCGCGGACGATGTCGACCTCGACATCATCGGCACGCAGAACCGCACGCTGACCGAGGATACCGGCGTCACCGTCGCCGCGGGCGGTGCGATCCGCTCCGGCCTCGCGGCCAGCATCGACATCCACGTCAACTCCAACGGCCAGCTGACCGACGGGCTGAACGGCCCGGTCATCACCGACACGGACGGCCTGCCGGTGCGCATCAGCGAGGTCAGCGTCGACGCACTGCGCGTCCTCACGCTGATCCCGCTCTACCGCCAGCGCGCGGCCTATGCGGCCGAGGGCAACGAGAACGCCGTCAGCCTGATCGACATCCAGATCGCCGAGGTGCAGGCGCAGCTCGACGTTCTGGAGCAGGATCTCGGCGGCGCGGACGTGCGCCTCGTCATCCTCGACGATCTCGACATCGAGGGCTCGGATATCGAGATCGACGGCGGCTACCTGACCGGGCAGGGCATCCTCGCGCCCAGCACGGATGCGGGCGTCCGGCTCGATGTGAACGACGCGACGGCGGCCGTCTACCTGCGCGACATTTCCATCCCCGACCGGCCCGGTTCGGTCCGCCTGAACGGCGTGGCGGTGCGCACGAATGCGGGCGTCGGCGACGTCAACCGCTTCGATGCGAACGAAGCGCGCGCCCGCATCACCACCTCCGGTCTTACCTCCTTCTCCACCGCCACGACCGGCCATTTCGCGCCCGGCCTGGTGTTCGAGAACCCCGGCGCCAATTCCGGCGGCATCGACGTGGACGCGATCGGCTCGATCTTCGCCTTCGGGGATCTGACGAACCGCTCGGGCAGCGTCTCGCTCAACTCCACCACCGGCAACATCCTGCTGCAGGGCAACCTCGTCGCGGCGACGGCACAGATCACGGCAACCCAGGGCAATGTCGTGGTCGGCTTCGTCGACGGGTTGCGCAACGCGGGCGGCGATCCCGCCGCCGCCGCGATGGCGGATCTGGAGCGGATCGAGCGCAATGGCTCCCAAGCGCTCGTCGCCCTCATCACGTCCGAGGATCTGACGCAGGAGGCGACCGGCATCCAGGCCAACAACGTCTCGATCTACGGCGAATGGGTCAACGTCAACGCCCGTATCGAGGCCGGTCTGCCCGAGGCGACGGTTTCCATCGGCACCCGCACCGACAGCATCATCTCGCAAAGTATCGCGCCGCAGATGGGCGGCACGGGCCGCGTGCTGGTGTTCGACCCGCTCGATCCGCTGCAGGCGGATGTGGACATCACCGGCAACCTGCCCGTCTGGTACAATGCCGAGACCGGCGCGCTGGAGATCGACCGCGCCGTCGCGACCGGCGGCCAGGTCCGCATCGCGGGTGAGATCATGTCGACCGGCGGCGGCGAGATCGCGGTGCTCGACGGCTATTCGCGCATCGACATCCAGTCCGAGAGCTACCGCACGCTGCAACTGGGCGCGCTCGACACCGGCGGAACGGACGGCGTGGCGGGTCGGGTGGAGTTCATCGACACCCGCTTCGTGGTCGATCCGACCGCGACCGACGCGCTCGACCGGTTCCGCGTGACGACCTACGAGGGCACGGACGGGACCAACCCCTTCGGCTACCGCGACATCCTTGTGACCGAGAACGGCCAGCAGACCCGGATCGACAACCGGTTCGGCCAGGCGGAGGTCAGCTACCAGATCGACGCCATCAACGGTCGCGTGCCCTACATCCTCTACGACGTGCTGACCAACCGTCAGCCTCAGAACACGACCGATATCAACGAGCGCGAGGTACAGGACGCCCGTGTCGTCGACCGCGTGGCGGGCGCGCTCTACACCTATTCCAACCAGTCCGAGGCGAGCTTCGGCTTCATGGGCCAGCGCCACTCCCACGGGTTCCGCGCGGATGCGCCGATCGCCATCGAGCTGATGGGCGCGCGCACGGGCGAGATCTCGATCGACCACCGCGGTGCGGTGCGGCTGACGGACCGCGTCACCAATGTCGGCGGCGAGGTCAGCATCGCCAACCAGTTCGGCGGCATTCTCGGCACCACCGCCGATGCGCTCGTGCACGGCTACAACATCTCGCTGATGGCCGGGGCCGGCGGCGACATCGCCGGGCAGTCCGGCACCGCGCTTCAGGTCAATCACGACAACACCTTCACCGGCGGCGGCGCGCTGCATCTGTTCGACGCGCAGACCACGTCCGGAGACGTGCGGATCGAGGCCCGTTCCAGCGGCCTCGACATCGGGCAGGTGCGCGGCGACGCGGTCGAACTGCGCGCGCTGGGTAATATCACCAACGGCTACGGCTTCGACGGTCAGGAGGCGGACGTCATCTCTTCCTCCGGCCTCGTGCTCGTCAGCCGCGACGGGCGCATCGGGCGCATCGCGACCTATGGCCAGCAGAACGACGACCTGCATATCGAGACGGGCACCGGCCTGCTCAACGCCACCGCGCAAGGCGATATCGGTCTGACCCATGCCCGCTTCGGCGATCCCGACCAGATCGTGCTGAACCTCGACCGGGTCGAGAGCCGCACCGGCAATGTCAGCCTGCAGACCTCGGGCCGCATGGTCGACGCGAACGACAATGACGTGCTCGACGTCCTGGCCGAGGAAGCCGCGCTCAAGGCGTTCTGGCAGCAAGTCGGCCTGATCGACGAGAACGGCAACACCAATGCCGACCGCGTCGCGATGGAGATCGAGGCGGAAAAGGCGCGGCAGCGCAACGCGCTCGCCTTCTACCGCGACGTCTCGGGCGCGCAGGGCGTGGCCTACGATGCCGATTTCGACGGCGCGCTGTCGGCGGCGGAGCAGCAGGCGCTCACCGCGCAGGGCTTCACCGCCGAGATGATCGCGGCCGAGCGCGACCGGCGCGCCGAACTCTACCATGACGGCCGCGCCATCGCGCTCGCCAATCCCGGCGCGACCGCGCAGACGCTGGTTCCCACGATCAGCGCCACCCGTCTGGCCGAGATCGAGGAGAATTTCGGCCTCGACTTCGCCCGCGATCTCGACATCGGCCTGCGCCGCGACCTCGTCGTCGCCGCCAGCGATACCGAGCTGGAAATCGAGGAGGCCAACGTCGCCGCCGCCGGTTACGTGCGCCTCTACGCCCAGAATATCGGCGAGGACAGCGTACTGGGCACCGTCATCACCGATGACAGCTCCTCGGGCACCGGCACGGGCATCATCTGGGATCTGCGGGGCGGTGCCGACATCCCGCGCGAGCTTCTGGTCGCGCTGGCCACGGCGGAGCGCGACGACATCGTCCGCCTCGGCCATCCGATCAACAAGATCCGCATCCTGGGGCAGGAGGACGTGGACGTCTCCGCGGGCACCTCGCAGAGCGGCGGCGGCGTCGTCGCGTGGGCGGGCCGCGCCGACGATCCCGAGGACACGCTGGCCTTCATCGGATCGGAGGGCGACATCCTGGTCGACTCGATCCGCGCGACCGACAGGGCGCGGGTCAAGGCGGGCGGCGCGATCCTCAGCCGCCTGAACCAGAACGGCACCGTCTCGACCGCCACCCACGTCTCGGGGGAGCGCGTGGTGCTGGAGGCCGCGGGCGGCGCCATCGGCGACAACGTTCAGCAGATCAACCTCGCCGGCCCCGTGGGCGCGACGATCACGCTCGATGCGCGCGCGACCGAGTCCGTCCATATCGGGCGGCAGGCTCAGGGCGACATCGCCATCGCCTCCCTGCGCGCCGACAATGGCGTGGCGCGGATCGTCGCGAATGGCGGCAGCCTCGTCGCCGCGACCAATGCGGGCGACGGCACGCTGCGCGCGGCCAGCGTCGACCTGACGGCGACGGACGATATCGGCGGGGGGCTGCGCATCGCGGCCACCGACACCACTGCGCCCACCCGGATCGAGGCGGGCGGCGCCATCGACCTGGTGATCGAGGGCGACATGACCGCACGCTCGATCCGCGGCGGCGACGACATCTACCTCAACATCGAGAACGGCGATCTGACACTCGACGGCCAGCGCAGCATCTTCAGCGGCTTCCAGACCGCGCCGGTGATCTTCACGCCGGGCGACCTGACGCTGCGGGCGGATGACGGCGCGATCCTCGACGGGGGCAGCGACATTCCCACCGCGGGCGGCGACGTGCTGCAGGATATCGAGGCCGACCAGCTCAACGTCTTCACGCAGGGCTTCGGCACCAGCACCAACGCCATCGAGACGCTGGTCACGGATGTCTGGGGCTCCGCCTCCGGCACCGGGGCGTGGCTCGCCAACCGGGGCGACCTGACGGTCAGCGGCTTCAGCGCCGACGGCCTGTCGGACGGTCGCATCTCCGCCGACGGGCACGACCTGACCATCGACGTCATGACGCAGACGCGCGGGCGCAACCTCGCCTATTCGGCCTACAACATCTTCGTGGATCGCTATTTCGACGCCAACGGGTCGAGCTACGGGCATCTGGGCAATCTCGAACTCGACGCCAGCAACCAGCTGCTCCTGCGCCAGCAGCGCCGCGCGGACGGCTCGCTGATCCCGTGGGGCACGGACGTTTCCGCGCTGGGCGACCTGACCCTCTCGGCCTATGACGTGACGGTCGAGAACGCGGACGCGCCGCTGAACCTGACCGCACGCTATGACGGGCTGTTCCGCGCGACCGGCACGCTCGACGTGACGGCGGGCAACAGCCTCGACGTGCGCCAGCTGCGCGGGCGCGACGTGATCGTGACCGGCGGCGGCGTCTTCGTGCAGGGGCAGTACGGTCCGCAAGAGATCGCGGTCGACATCGATGCGGGCCGCATCGTCGGCTCCCGCGACGTGACGATCACCGCAAGCGGCAATATCGACGTGCCGCTGGTTCTCGCGGGCCGCGACGCGGCGCTGAACGCGCGCGACCTGCTCGACGTGGGCGAGGTCCGCGCCGACAGCGTCGACCTGCGCGGCATCGGCTTCGCAGGCAATCGGCTCGATGTGACGGCAGAGGCGCTGAGCGGCTACTTCACCTCCACCGCGCCGGGCCAGACCATCCGGCTCGAAGGTCCCGCGACCGAGATCCGCGGCTTCGACTGGGGCTCCGTCTGGGACACGCTGACCATCGACGCGCTCGGCACCGACGTCACCTTCGCGGATGGCATCAACGGCCCCGTCAGCACCGGCGGGCTGGATCTGACGGCGCAGAGCGTCACCGTTACCGGCACGCTCGAAGGGTCGAACATCGCCATCACCTCGCTCAACGACATCGACGTCACGGCGACCGGGGCGATCCTGGGCTGGGACGTGGACCTGTCGGCGGGCGAGCGGCTGTTGCCCGACTTCCCGACCGCGCGCCTCGCGGATATCGAGATTGCCGATGGCGGGCGGATCGTCGCGCGCGGCGACCATTCCGTCACGCTGCGGGCTACGAACGCGATCCGCGCCAGCGGCATCGTCTCCGAACGCACCAGCGGCGGCGACGCGATCGTCCTGCAGGCCGAGGTGCTGCGCGCAGGCGGTGCGGCCAACGCGCATCTGACCGCCAATGGTGCGGGTGCCGTGACCCGCATCGATGTCGGATCGAGCGAGATCAAGCAGAACGCGCCCCTGCGCACCGCCGTCAACCGGCTCGACATGCAGGTGAACCGAGGCACCATCGCGATCCGCGAAGCCGACACGATCCGCCTGGGCACGCTCGCGACCAGCATGGGCGATATCGATCTGGTGGCCGGTGGCGACATCTCGCTTGAAAGCGACGGCACCGGCGCGTCGGTCGTGCGCACCGATACCGACCGCCACGTCATCCTGACCGCGCTCGGCAGTCTGTGGACCGACACCAATGGCGGGCCCGTGACCGTCGAGGCGGGCGAGGTGCACCTGCGCGCACTCGGCGGCTCGATCGGCACGGACGCGCAGAATTTCGACCTCACCGTGGGCGGCGCGCCGCGTGGCACGGTCCTGTCCATCGCGGCCGACCGGCATGTGGTCGCCAATCTCGACGGCCGGATCGCAGCCATGCCGCTCCTGATGTCGCGCAGCGGTGTCGTCCGGGTCAGCAGCCCGAACGTGCAGGTCGGCCAGTTCGGCTCCTCCGGGCGCGACGACCTGAACGGGCCGGACATCTCGAACGCCCAGACGCGCGGGCGGGTCTCCCTGCTGCCCGTCGCCGGGCCGGTGGTCGAACCTGCCATCTACCCGATCTGGTCGCTCGACGTGGCGGGCGAGGTGGACGACAACGGCGAGCCGATCTTCGACGAGAGTGGCCTCGATCTGACCTTCGTGGACTACACCCCGCCCTCGGGCGGCGGCAATGGCGACGATGACGGCGGCGACGGCGAAGGCGGCGAAGGCGGCGGCGATGAGGGCGGCGACGGCGAGAACGGTGGCGGCGGCACCCCGCTGAGCCCGGAGCAGCGCGACCGCATCGACCAATTCCTGTCCCAGCTCAGTCGCGACGGCGGCGGCAATGCCCAGATCAACCCCAACGGGCCGATGGTCTTCTTCAAGGAAAGCCCCGCGCAACGGCGCGAGCGGCTGGAAGAGCAGCGGCGGATCGCCGAAGATGGCCCCGAAGACGAGACCGAGGAGCGGTCCGACGAGGAAAAGACGGCGAACGGGGACGAAGATGACGGCAACCGCAACACCGATATCCGGGTCCTCTTCGACATGAGCGCCTGGAGGTGACGCCGATGCGCCTGACGAGCCTCGCCCTGGCCCTTGCCGCCGGGCCCGCCGCCGCGTTCTGCCCGCCCGCGGGCAGCGCGCCGGTCCTGACCGAGATCGAGGTGAGCGAGGGGTCAGGCTACCTCGACGACGCCACCCTCGCCGCCATCGTCGCCGAGGCGGTCGGCAGCTGCACGGCGGACGTGGCGGGCCTGACCGCGGTGGCCGAGCGGATAAACGCCGCCTACGACGCGGCGGGCGCCCGTCTCGCCTTCGCCCGGCCCGTCGAGCTCGACGGCACGCGCGGGCGCGTCGAATTGGTCGAGATCACCTATGGCGAGATCATCGTCGCGCCCACCGAGGATACCGATCCGGCCTATGTGCTGCGCCGCGCGCAGGCGCAGGCGGGCGACCTCGCGGATCTCGACGCGCTGCAATCCACCCTCGCCGTCCTGCCCGAAACCGACGACATCCGCATCGTGGCCGAGCTGGAGCCGGGTGCGGTCGAAGGCACCTCCAACCTCATCCTCACCGTCGAAGAGCCGGAGCGCTGGCAGCGCGCGGCCACGCTCAGCAACAGCGGCGCGCCCGATGTGGGCGAATGGCGGTTGGGCGTCGCCGCCACGCGGTCGAGCCTGACCGGCCTGCGCGATCCGCTCAGCTTCGGCGCCTCGGTGGGCGAGGGCGCGCTGGCGCTCGACGCGGGCTATTCCCGGCCCGTGGGGCGCGACGGCGCGCGCATCGGCACGGCCCTGTCGCTCGCGCGCAACCGCTTCGTCAACGCCGCCCCGCCGGTGGACGATCTGGAAAACCGCGTCGCGACGCTGGGGTTCAGCTACTCATACCCGCTGACCGCAGGCGACGCGGGCAACGACATCCTCGACGCGGGCCTCACCCTGACCCGCGAACGCAGCGAGCTTCTGGGCGTAGACATCACCGATCAGGATCTTGCCGAGATCACCCTTGGCTCCAACCATGTCCGCCGCGATCCGGGCCGCTCGATCACCGCGCTCAGCCAGCGCGTCGGCCTCGCCCGGCTGGAGGATGGCCTGGCGGATGACGACACCATCCTGCGCTGGTCGGGCACCGCGCTGCACGCGCGCCTGCTCTCCGAGGACTGGACCCTGACCGGCCAGCTCGACTGGCAGCTGTCGAGCACCGCGGTCGCGGCCGCGCAGGTCTTCTCCGCCACCGGCCCTGCCGCCGTGCGCGGCTACCCGACCAGCGAGGGCGGCTCTGACGCGGGCTACGTCGTTCGCGTCGAATTGGCCCGCGGCTTCGGCGACGGGGAAGGGACCGATTTCGGCGGCTTCCTCTTCGCCGATGCCGGGCGCGGCTGGGACCGCGTCGCGGGCACCGGAAGCGTGGCCAAGGATCCGCTCTACTCCGCCGGGATCGGCGCCACCGCCTCGATACCGTTCGGCGCGGGTGACACCCGCCTCAACCTGCGCCTGACCGCCGCAGTGCCGCTCGCCGACACCGCCACCTTCGACGACGAGGGCGAGGTCGATCTGCTCTTCGACGCGAGCCTGTCGTTTTGAGGGCGCTCGCCTGCCTGCTCGCCGCGCTGGCGACCCCGAGCGTGGCCGAGGAGGTTTCCCGCCACCGCGACTGGTCGCTCGACTGCCGCGCGACCGGGGTGGATCAAACCTCCTGCGTGCTCGCCCAACGCCTGATCTCCCCGGATACCGAGGCGGAGATCGCCCAGATCGTCCTGCGCGCGCGCGAGGACGGCACCGCACTGGTCCTGCGCGTGCCGACGGGCGTGGACCTGACCCGCCGTCCGGCTTTCGAGGTCGATGACGGCACCGCGCAGGCCCTGACCTGGACGGCCTGCGACGCGAACCACTGTCTTGCGGCCACCGCGCTGGATGCGGAGCGGTCGCAGGCCCTGCGTGACGGCGTCACCGCGACCTTTGGCTACCAGCCGCTTTCGGCCGAGGCGCCGCTGCTCTTCGATGTCTCGCTTCTGGGCATCAGCGCCGGGTGGGACGCGCTGCTGGAGCAGAGCGCGGACTAGGATCAGCCTGCGCGGCGCAGCACGTCCTGCAATTCCGCATCCTCCAGCACCACCGGATTTGCCTGCGTCGAGGAAGCCCCCGCCGTCTGCCGCGCCATCTGCACGTGATCCTCCGGCGTGACGCCCAGATCCGCCAGCGTCGGCAGGCCGTTGCGGTCCACGAAACCCTGCAACGCGGCGATGCCATCCCCGGCCCCGAACGCCTCGCCCAGCCAGCCCCGCACCTGCTCGATGCGTGCCGTCTCCTTACCGCGCCGCGCCAGCGCCTCGCCGTTCACCGCCAGCCCCGCCGCGAGCAAGCGCCCGCAGATCGCGCCATGCGCTCCACCCCGCGCGCCCAGAACCGAGGCGAAGCCATGCACCACCCCCAGCCCCGAATTGGCCAGCGCCAGCCCGCTCAGATGGCTCGCCCGCGCCATCGCGTCGCGCGCATCCGCAGCCTCGCCGTCCATCAGTCGGATCAGCGCGGCCAGCGCCTCCGGGATCGCGCCTGCGCAAATCGCTTGCGTCACCGGGGTCTCGCGCGCGCTGATATAGCTCTCGATCAACTGCGTCACGGCGTCGAGTCCCGAGGACAGCGTCAGCCCTTTGGGCGACCCATCCGTCAGTGCCGGGTCCACCAGCGCGAGCCGCGGCACCAGCCGCACGTCGCGCAGGCTGATCTTGGCCTGCCGCTCCGGCACGCCGATCACTGCGTTGCGCGTGACCTCCGCCCCGGTCCCCGCCGTGGTCGGGATCGCCACGAAGGGCAGGGGGTCGGCCAGCGGCACGGCCTGCCCGTCGAGCCAGACGTGATCCGCGATGTCAAAGCCACCCGGCGCGACGCCCGCGATCGCCTTGCCGAGGTCGATCACCGCCCCGCCGCCGACCGCGACCACGACGTCGCACCCCGCCTCCCGCGCCACCGCGACCCCCGCGCGCACCGCGTCGAGGTCCGGCTCGCCCGTCGCCACGACCCGCACGAGTTCGCCGTCGATCTGCCGCTCCAGCGCTTCGACCCACTCGACCGAGCGTCCGCGCACCATCAGCACCCGCCGCCCCAGCCCGGCGATCCGCTCCGCTGCCACGTCGCGCGCGCCGCGCCCGAACAGGGTCGCCTCGGGGGCGGTGAAGCCGAATTCCGTCACCATCGTCTCTCTCCTTGCGGCATGAAAAAACGGCCGGGGCCGCAGGGGCTCCGGCCGTTTCGATAGGTCAGGGCAGGGGCCGCGCGAACGGCCCCCACCGCGTCCGGCTTACTGCCAGGACTGGATCAGCTCGTCATAGGAGACGGTCATCGGTTCCTCGTCCTCGTTCTCCAGCTGCGCCTTGGGCGAGCCGGGCTGCTCCAGCCAGTAGGAGGGATCCTGCTCCTCGTTCATCACCGGTCCGAGCTCGCCCTGAACGCCGGCACGCTCCAGACGCTCCAGCACCCGCTCCTGCTGTTCGCAGAGGTTGTCGAGCGCTTCCTGCGCCGACAGCGCGCCCGAGGAGGCATCGCCGATGTTCTGCCACCACAGCTGCGCGAGCTTGGGGTAGTCGGGCACGTTGGTGCCGGTCGGCGACCACTGCGTCCGCGCGGGCGACCGGTAGAACTCGACCAGGCCGCCCAGCTCGTCCGCACGCTCGGTGAAGCTCTCGTGGTTGATGGTCGACTCGCGGATGAAGGTCAGGCCCGCATGGGACTTCTCCACGTCCACGGTCATCGAGGTGACGAACTGGGCATAGAGCCACGCCGCCTGCGCCCGGTCCACGGGCGTCGATTCCATCAGGGTCCAGGAACCGGCATCCTGATAGCCGACCTTCATGCCCTCTTCCCAGTAGACGCCGTGCGGGCTGGGGGCCATCCGCCATAGCGGCATTCCGTCCTCGTCGAGTACGGCCGCCGCCCCGTCACCCACCATGTCGGCGGTGAAGGCGGTGTACCAGAACATCTGCTGCGCCACGTTGCCCTGCGCCGGGATCGGTCCAGCCTCCGAGAAGGTCATGCCGGCCGCCGCGGGCGGGGCGTAGTTGGTCAGCCAGTCCACGTAGCTCTCGATCGCGTAGACCGCCGCGGGGGAGTTCGTGGCCCCGCCCCGCGCCATGCACGAGCCGACGGGCTGCGAGTTCTCGTTGACCCGGATGCCCCACTCGTCGACCGGCAGGCCGTTGGGCTCGCCCACGTCGCCCATCCCGGCCATCGACATCCACGCATCGGTGAAGCGCCAGCCGAGCGAGGGGTCCTTCTTGCCGTAATCCATGTGGCCGTAGATATCGCCCTCGATGCCCATGTGGCTGAGGTCGCGGCCGGTGAAGAACGCGGCGATGTCGGCATAGGCCGACCAGTTCACCGGAACGCCCAGCTCATAGCCGTATTCCTCCTGGAAATCGGCCATGTTCTTCTCGTCGGTGAACATGTCGTAGCGGAACCAGTAGAGGTTCGCGAACTGCTGGTCGGGCAGCTGGTAGAGCACCCCGTCCGGCCCGGTGGTGAAGTCGAGTCCGATGAAGTCGTCGAGATTGAGGCCGGGGTTCGTCACGGACGCGCCCTCACCCTCCATCCACTCGGTCAGGTTGCGCGCCTGGCCATAGCGCCAGTGCGTCCCGATCAGGTCGGAGTCGTTGACATAGGCGTCATAGATGTTCTCGCCCGACTGCATCTGCGTCTGCAGCTTCTCGACCACGTCGCCTTCGCCGATCAGGTCGTGTGTGACCTCGATCCCGGTGATCGCGGTGAAGGCGGGGGCGAGCACATTCGCCTCGTATTCATGCGTCGTGATGGTCTCGGACACGACGGTGATCGACATGCCCTGGAAGGGCTCCGCCGCATCGACGAACCACTGCATCTCCGCTTCCTGCTCCTCGCGCGTGAGGGCGGAGCGTTCGATGGTCTCGTCGAGGAAGGCGATCGCCGCCTCCATGTCGGCGAATGCGGGCACGGTCGTCAGACCCAGCGCGATCGCCGTGGTTGTTGTCAGTAGACGGTTCATGGTTTTCCTCCCCGTTGTGAACCTTGATATTGGCCGGCGGCAGGTCGTGCCCCCGGCGATTTCGCTACACCCAGCGGAACACCGCGAGGGCATAGACGGCACAGACCGCCAGCGCCCAGGGCTGGGATCCGAACTCGAAGCCGAGCCAGGCCAGGTTGATGAAGGCCGAACCCAGAAGCGTGATGAAGAGACGGTCGCCCCGCGTCGTCTCGATGCCCAGCACACCGGCGCGCGGCGTCTCGGGAAACCGGATCGCGAGCACGGTGAACAGCACCAGCAGCGCGGCGATGACGGCGAAGAAGATCGCGGTCGGTGTGGTCCATGCCATCCAGGCCATGTTGGAACCCCTCCCTTACACGCGGCCCAGGGCAAAGCCCTTGGCGATGTAGTTGCGCACGAAATAGATGACGAGCGCTCCCGGCACGATGGTCAGCACCCCTGCCGCGGCCAGCACGCCCCAGTCGAGGCCCGAGGCCGAGACCGTCCGCGTCATGGTCGCCGCGATCGGCTTCGCGTCCACGCTGGTCAGCGTGCGCGACAGCAGCAGCTCCACCCACGAGAACATGAAGCAGAAGAACGCTGCCACCCCGATGCCCGAGGAGATCAGCGGCATGAAGATCCGCACGAAGAAGCGCGGGAACGAATAGCCGTCGATATAGGCCGTCTCGTCGATTTCCTTCGGGACCCCGCGCATGAAGCCTTCGAGGATCCAGACCGCCAGCGGCACGTTGAACAGGCAATGCGCCAGCGCCACCGCGATATGCGTGTCGAATAGGCCCACCGAGGAATAGAGCTGGAAGAAGGGCAGCGCGAACACCGCGGGCGGCGCCATCCGGTTGGTCAGCAGCCAGAAGAACAGATGCTTGTCGCCCATGAACGTGTATCGCGAGAATGCGTAGGCCGCGGGCAGGGCGACGGTCAGGCTGATGATGGTGTTGAGCACCACGTAGATCAGCGAGTTCACGTAGCCCATGTACCAGCTCGGATCGGTCAGGATCTTGGTGTAGTTGGCGAAGGTCAGGTCCCGCGGGAACAGCGAGAAGGTCGACAGGATCTCCGCATTCGTCTTCAGGCTCATGTTCACGAGCCAGTAGATCGGCAGCATCAGGAAGATCAGGTAAAGCGCCATGACGACGGCGGAGCCGTTGGGCCGGAACCGTCGGCGCACGCGCGCCTGCGGGCGGCTCTCGACGACGCTGCCGGGGATACTTGCCGCACCGGGTGCGGCGGTGTCGGCGGATGCGGCCGCGTCGCTCATCACCGGCCCTCCCTTTTGTCGAGGTTGGTCATCACCGTGTAGAACACCCACGAGATCAGCATGATGACGAGGAAATACATCAGCGAGAATGCCGCCGCGGGGCCGAGGTCGAACTGCCCCAGCGCCATCTTCACGAGGTCGATGGACAGGAAGGTCGTGGCATTGCCCGGCCCCCCGCCGGTCACGACGAACGGCTCGGTATAGATCATGAAGCTGTCCATGAAACGCAGCAGGATCGCGATCATCAGCACGCCCGCCATCTTCGGCAGCTCGATATAGCGGAACACCTTCCAGCGCGACGCCTGGTCGATCTTGGCCGCCTGGTAATAGGCATCGGGGATGGATTGCAGCCCGGCATAGGCCAGCAGCGCAACCAGCGAGGTCCAGTGCCACACGTCCATCACGATGACCGTCGCCCAGGCGGCGAAGAAGTCCTGCGTGTAGTTGTAGTCGATGCCCAGCGCGTCGAGCGTGTAGCCCAGCAGGCCGATATCGACCCGTCCGAAGATCTGCCAGATCGTGCCGACCACGTTCCACGGGATCAGCAGCGGCAGCGACATCACCACGAGGCAGAAGGACGCCCAGAACCCCTTCTTGGGCATGTTGAGCGCCACGAAGATGCCCAGCGGGATCTCGATGGCGAGGATGATGCCCGAGAAGACGAGCTGTCGACCCAGCGCGTTCCACATCCGGTCGCTGCCCAGCATCTCCTCGAACCATTCGAGGCCCGCCCAGAAAAACTGGTTGTTCCCGAACGTGTCCTGCACCGAGTAGTTCACGACCGTCATCAGCGGAATGACCGCGGAAAAGGCCACCAGCACCAGCACCGGCAGGACGAGGAACCAGGCCTTCTGGTTGACTGTCTTGTTCATCACGCGGCCTCCCGGCGCCCGGCCGGCGTCACGCGCCAGTCGTTCTCGTAGACGTTGATGCCCTCGGGCGCGAAGGTGATCCGGTCGACGCCCGCGGGTACCGCCTGATCCTCGCGCAGGATGGCGTTGACGGGCGTCTCCCCGACCTTCAGCCGCGCGATGCGGTGGCGGCCCACATCCTCGACACGCTCCAGGGTGGCGGGCAGGCCCGGCCCGCCCTGCGACAGCCGCACGAATTCGGGCCGCACGCCGACCTGCACCCGCCCCGTCCCGGTTTCGTAAGCGGTGCCGAGCTCCACCTCAGTCCCCGCGATCCGCGCCGTGCTCCCCGATATCTCGGCATCGAACAGGTTCATCCCCGGCGATCCGATGAAATACCCCACGAAGGTATGGCCCGGCCGCTCGAACAGCTCCTGCGGCGTGCCGATCTGCACCACGCGCCCATCGTGCATGACGACCACCTTGTCCGCGAAGGTCAGCGCCTCGGTCTGGTCATGGGTCACGTAGATCATCGTGTGCCCGAAATCCTGATGCAGCTTCTTGAGCTGCGTGCGCAGCTCCCATTTCATGTGCGGGTCGATCACGGTCAGCGGCTCGTCGAACAAGAGCGCGTTGACATCTTCGCGCACCATCCCGCGGCCGAGGCTGATCTTCTGCTTGGCATCCGCCGTCAGCCCCCGCGCCTTGCGGTCGAGCTGCGCTTCCATGTCGATCATCGCGCCGACCTTCTGCACCCGCCGCTTGATCTCGCCTGCATCCATCCCGCGGTTCTTGAGCGGAAAGGCCAGGTTCTCGCGCACGGTCATCGTGTCGTAGACCACGGGGAACTGGAACACCTGCGCGATATTGCGCTCCGCCGTGGGCGCATGGGTCACGTCCACATCGTCGAACAGGATGCGCCCCTGGCTCGGATGCAACAGGCCGGAGATGATGTTGAGCAGCGTGGACTTCCCGCAGCCCGACGCGCCGAGAAGCGCATAGGCCTCCCCGTCCACCCAGTCGTGGTTCAGCTCCTTCAACGCATAGTCGTCGGGCGAGGACGGGTTGGGCAGGTAGGAATGCGCCAAGTTGTCGAGCGTGATCTTGGCCATGTCAGGCGGCCTCCGCATAGGGTGCCGCGGACATCAGCGCGCCGTCCTCGGCGAAGATGTAGACGTGCGCGGGGTCGAGATGGATGGTCAGCGGCTCGCCCGGCTTCAGGCTGCGCACGCCGTGGACCAGCCCCACCCAGCGCTCGCCGTGATGGTCGAGATGGATGAAGGTCTCCGACCCCGTGATCTCCGTCACGGCAAGCGTCGTCTCGAACCGCATCGCGCCCGCGCCGGGGCTTTCCATCATCACGTGGTTGGGCCGAAACCCCGCCACGTAGTCTCCGTCGGCCAGCCCCGCCGCGCCCGAGGGCACCGGCGCGCTCTGCCCGTCGCCGAAGGCGAGGCGGTCGCCCTCCTTTCGGACCTTCAGGAAATTCATCGGCGGGTCGGAGAAGACCCGCGCCGTCACCGTGTCGCCGGGGCGACGATAGACGCTCGGCGTCGGCCCGAACTGCGTGACCCGGCCCTCCCACAGCGTCGCGGTATTGCCGCCCAGCAGGAGCGCCTCCTCCGGCTCGGTCGTGGCGTAGACGAAGATCGCGCCCGATTTCTCGAAGATGCGCGGGATTTCCGCCCGCAACTCCTCGCGTAGCTTGTAGTCGAGATTGGCCAGCGGCTCGTCCAGCAGCACCAGCCCCGCGTTCTTGACCAGCGCGCGGGCCAGCGCGCAGCGCTGCTGTTGCCCGCCCGACAGCTCCAGCGGCTTTCGATCCAGCATCGGCGTGAGCTGCATCAGCGCCGCCGTCTCGCGCACGCGGGCGTCGATCTCGGCCTTGTCCACGCCCATCAGCTTCATGGGAGAGGCGATGTTGTCGTAGACGCTCATCGAGGGGTAGTTGATGAATTGCTGGTAGACCATCGCGACCTTGCGGTCCTGCACGCGCATGCCCGTCACGTCGTCGCCGTTCCAGATCACCCGGCCTTTGGTGGGCACGTCGAGCCCCGCCATCAACCGCATCAGCGAGGTCTTGCCCGCCGAGGTCGGCCCGAGCAGCACGTTCATCGTGCCCTTTTCGAGCACCAGATCCGTCTCGTGGATATGCGTCTGTCCGTCCACGGACTTCGACACGCCCCTGAGCTCCAGCGTCATCGCGTTTCCTCTTCCACGTCGCCCGCGCGCCGGTGGCCGTCCGGTGTGGGAAGGGCGCGCGAAGACACGGACCCCGTTCGGCCCGTCGGCATCGCGACTCCTCCCCGTGCGGACGGCGCGTTCTTCGCCGCGCTCGTTCGCCTCATCTATGACGGGACGTCACGCGATACGCAAGCCGTTCCTGTTCGTTTATGTTCGATATTCCCTTGTAAGGCGAAGCCGTTTTCTTCGCCGGGAATGCGGCCCTCAGGGCATACCTGAACCAAAATCATTGCATTCGTGGCGCGCTCCGGTCAGTCTCCGGAAATCCAAGGCGATTTGAATCGCCCGAAACGAACAGAAACGAACATCGGGTCGACTCTCTTGTCGCAGACCTTCCGCCATCCCGAGATCCTCGAGATCGCCCGCCGCGACGGGCGGGTGACCGTCGAGGGGTTGGCCGACCATTTCGGCGTCACCCACCAGACCATCCGCCGCGACCTCACCGATCTGGCCGAGGGCGGGCGGCTCGAACGGGTGCATGGCGGCGCCGTCCTGCCCTCGGGCACCACCAATATCGGCTACGAGGAACGCCGCGCCCTCAATCAGGAGGCCAAGCGCGCCATCGCGCAGGCCTGCGCGCGCGAGATTCCGGACGGCATCTCCCTCTTCCTCAACATCGGCACCTCGACCGAAGCGGTGGCCGAGGCGCTGCTCAGGCACGAGAACCTGATGGTCGTGACCAACAACATGAATGTCGCCACCATCCTGTCGGCCAATCCCGACTGCCAGATCGTCGTGACCGGCGGGGCGCTGCGACGCGCGGATGGCGGGCTGGTCGGCGCGCTGGCGGCGGAGACGATCCGCCAGTTCAAGTTCGACCTCGCCGTGATCGGCTGCTCCGCGCTCGACGCCGATGGCGACCTGCTCGACTTCGACATACAGGAGGTCAGCGTCAGCCAGGCCATCCTGACCCATGCGCGCAAGACCTTCCTGGTCTCCGACCACACCAAGTTCGCGCGCAGCGCGCCCGCGCGCATCGCCTCTCTCTCGGCCATCGACACCTTCTTCACCGACCGCGCGCTGCCGCCTGGCCTGGCCGAGGCGTGCCGCAGCTGGGGCACCCGTGTCGAGATCGCGGAGTGATACCGCGTTAACCCTTCCTTAACCAATCGGGCGGCCTTACCCGCGGGGAAATCGCAAACCCGCGCGCCTGGCCGACCCGCGCGATCCGCCCTCCGTTTCCCCGCGGGGAAATGGTCAGCGCTCTTGCCCTATCCGCGCCGACTGGCGCACGCCGCTCCACGCCCTAGTTTCCCCGCGGGGAAACGAAGGGGCCGCCCGTGGACAGCATCGAAACGCTCGCGCTCGTCGCGCATGACGGCATGAAGGACCGGCTGGTCGACTGGGCCGGTCGTCACCGAGAGGCGCTGTCGCGCCGCACGCTCTACGCCACCGGCACCACAGGCGGGCGGCTGGTCGACGGGCTGGGGCTGGAGGTCACGCGCCTGCGCAGCGGCCCGCTCGGCGGCGACGCGCAGCTCGGCGCCATGATCGCCGAAGGCCGGCTCGACGGGCTGGTCTTCTTCATCGATCCTCTCTCCGCCCTGCCGCACGACGTCGATGTGAAGTCTCTGCTGCGCCTCGCCACGCTCTACGACACCGCCCTCGCGATCAACGAGCGCACGGCCAACGCCCTGCTGGCCGCGGGCTGATGCGCGTCTCGGCCAGCCTGCCGATGCTGTTCCCCGACCTCGCCCCGCCCGCCGCGGTCCACGCGGCCAAGGCGGCGGGCTTCGACGCGGTGGAGCTGCACTGGCCCTACCAGACCGACGCGGGCGAGGTCGCCGACGCGCTCGACGCGACCGGCCTGCCGCTGCTGTCGATCAACACGGCACGTGGGGATGACGGCGATTTCGGCCTCTCCGCCCTGCCGGATCGCGGGGCCGAGGCCCGCCGTGCCATCGACGCGGCCATCGGCTATGCCCGCCGCACGCGTGCGCGCTTCGTGCACGTCATGGCCGGGAAGGCCGAGGGGTCGCAGGCCGAGGCGACGTTTCGCGACGCGCTTCTCTACGCCTGCGAGGGGGCGCAGGCGCACGGCCTCACGACCCTGATCGAGCCGATCAACGGCCACGATGTCCCCGGCTATTTCCTGCAAGACATCGACCACGCCGCGCGCATCGTGGACGAGCTTGCCTGCGACGGCCTACGGCTGATGTTCGACTGCTACCACGTCGCGCGCATGGGCGGCGACGTGATGTCCGCGCTGAAGGCCCACCTGCCGCGCATTGCCCATATCCAGATCGCGGGCGTCCCCGACCGGGCCGAGCCCGACCACGGTACGCTCGACTACCGCCCCATCCTCGACTGGCTGGATGCGCAGGGCTGGGAGGGCTATGTCGGCGCCGAGTACCGCCCCGGCATGCCCGGCGATTTCGACTGGATGACGCGCCTGCGCTAGAACGCCTCGTCCTTGATCGATTCCATCGACACATGGGTCGAGGTCGAGGCGACATGCGGAAGGGACGAGATCTTCTCCCCCAGCACCTCGCGATAGGAATGGATGTCGCGCGTGCGGACCTTCAGCAGGTAGTCGAAGGCCCCCGCGATCAGGTGGCACTGTTCCACCTCGGACAAAACGCGGACGGCGCGCCGGAACTCGGCCAGCGCCGCCTCGCGCGTATCACTCATCTTCACCTCGACGAAGGCGATATGCTCCAGCCCCATCTTGCGCGGGTCGAGCCGAGCGTGAAACCCCTGGATGAACCCGTCCGCCTGCAGCCGCTTCATGCGGACCTGGCAGGGGCTCTTGGACAGACCGACCTCCTTGGACAGCTCCGTGACGGGGATCCGCCCGTCGCGCGACAGCACGTCGAGGATCTTGCGGTCGAACATGTCCAATTGACTGGCATCGGCAGTAATATCGGGTCTCATCACGGCGTTTCCTCGAAAACTCGGGTCGAATTCCGACTTGCGTGGCGGATGCGGGAAGATTTCCCGTGGCTTCAGGCGTAATCTGGCTTGGCAGTTCCGGCAAGGATTTTTGAGATGAACAGGCAGAGCACGTCCCCCCTCGACCATTATCGCAGCGCGCTGCGCGAGCTGACACTCGCGCCCGAACGGATGGTGATCGACGGATTGCTGGAGGCGCACCCGCTCGACGACGACCTGCGGGCGCGGGCGGGCGAACGGGCGGTAAAGCTGGTGCGCGCGATCCGCGACGATACGCGCCCCGGCGTGATGGAGGTCTTCCTCGCCGAATACGGCCTGTCGACCGAGGAAGGCGTCGCACTGATGTGCCTGGCCGAGGCGCTGCTGCGCGTGCCCGATGCCGACACGATCGACGCGCTGATCGAGGACAAGATCGCTCCGTCTGAATGGGGCACACATCTGGGCAAGTCGTCCTCCTCGCTGGTCAACGCCTCGACCTGGGCCTTGATGCTGACCGGCAAGGTGCTGCGCGAGGATCGGCGCGACGGCGTGGCGCGGACGCTGCACGGCGCGGTCAAGCGGCTGGGCGAGCCGGTGATCCGCACCGCCGTGGGCCGCGCCATGCGCGAGCTCGGCCACCAGTTCGTGCTGGGCCGCGATATCGGCGAGGCGGTGAAGCGCGGCAAGGCACAGCAGGCCAAGGGCTACACCTATTCCTACGACATGCTGGGCGAGGCGGCGCTGACCTATGCCGATGCGCAGGGCTTCCACGATGCCTATGCCGACGCCATCGCGCGCATCGCCAAGCATTGCGATGAGAGCGATATTCGCGACAATCCGGGCATCTCGATCAAGCTGTCGGCACTCCATCCCCGCTACGAGGTCGCGCAGAAGGACCGCGTGATGGCCGAGCTGGTGCCGCGTGCGATCGAGCTCGCGCTGGCGGCGAAGCGGGCGGGCATGGGCCTCAACGTCGATGCGGAGGAGGCCGACCGGCTGGACCTGTCGCTCGACGTGATCGAGGCGGTGCTTGCAGAGCCGGAACTGGCCGGATGGGACGGGTTCGGCGTTGTCGTGCAGGCCTACGGCAAGCGGGCAGGCGCCACGATCGACTGGCTGCACGCGCTGGCGGCCCGGCTCGACCGGCGGATCATGGTGCGGCTGGTCAAGGGCGCCTATTGGGACACCGAGATCAAGCGCGCTCAGGTCGAGGGGCTGTCGGGTTTCCCGGTCTTCACGCACAAGGCGGCGACGGATGTGAGTTACCTGACCTTGGCGCGCAAGCTGTTGGGCCTGACGGATCGGATCTATCCGCAGTTCGCGACGCACAACGCGCATTCGGTCGCGACGATTCTGGAGATGAGCGCGCCGGGCCCGCATTACGAGTTCCAGCGGCTGCACGGCATGGGTGCCGCGCTGCACGATCTGGTGATGCGGGAGAAGGGCGCGCGCTGCCGCATCTACGCCCCCGTCGGCGCGCATCGGGACCTTCTGGCCTATCTGGTGCGCAGACTGTTGGAGAACGGGGCCAACTCCTCCTTCGTCAACCAGATCGTCGACGAGGACGTGCCGGCCGAGGTCGTGGCCGCCGATCCGCTGGTCGAATGGCAGGCCGCGCAGGGGCTCGGGCCGGGGGTGGTGCCACCGGCGGAGATCTTTGCCCCGCGCGATAATTCCCGCGGTTTCGACCTGACCGATCCGCGCGACTTGGAGGAGATCGAGGCGGCGCGCGCGCCCTTCGCCACCCATGTCTGGCAGGCGGCCCCGCTGATCGCGGGCGATGCCGACGATGGCGCGGGGGAGGAGCGGTTCAATCCCGCCCGCCCCGGCGAAGTGGTCGGCAGGGTGCGCGACGCGAGCGACGCGGAGATCGCGCGGGCGCTCGACGCGGCCCGCCCCTGGGATGCCCCGGCGGAGAAGCGGGCGGAGGTGCTGCGCCACGCCTCATACCTCATGGAGGACCGGTTCGGCGAGATCTTCGCCCTGCTGACGCGGGAGGCGGGCAAGACGCTGATGGACGGCGTGGCCGAGCTGCGCGAGGCGGTGGATTTCCTGCGCTACTACGCCGGGCAGGCGGGCGAGGTGGAGGCCCCGGCGGGGGTGTTCGCCTGCATTTCGCCCTGGAACTTCCCGCTCGCCATCTTCTGCGGGCAGATCGCGGCGGCACTGGCGGCGGGCAACGGCGTGATCGCGAAACCGGCGGGGCAGAGCCCGCTGATCGCCCACCGCGCAGTCGAATTGCTGCACGAGGCAGGGGTGCCGCGAACGGCCTTGCAACTGCTGCCGGGTGACGGGGCGCGGGTGGGCGGGGCGCTCGCCTCCGATGCGCGCATCGACGGGTTGTGTTTCACCGGCTCGACCGCAACGGCCAAGCGGATCGACAGGGCGATGGCGGAGGCGATGGCCCCCGAGGCACCGCTGATCGCGGAGACCGGCGGGCTGAACGCGATGATCGTCGACTCCACGGCGCTGCCCGAACAGGCGGTGCGCGACATCGTCGCCTCCGCCTTCCAATCGGCGGGGCAGCGCTGCTCGGCCTGCCGGATGCTCTACGTGCAGGAGGACGTGGCCGGGCCGATGCTCGCGATGCTGGAAGGCGCGATGGATGCGGTGGTGGTCGGCGATCCGTGGCATCTGTCGACCGATGTGGGGCCTGTGATCGACGCGGCGGCGCGCGACCGGATCGAGGGGCATGTGGCGAAGAATGCCGCGCGCGTGCGCAAGCGGCTCGTCGCGCCGGGCGAGGGCACCTTCGTCGCGCCGACCCTGATAGAGGTCGACGGCATCGCGGATCTGGAGGAGGAGATCTTCGGCCCGGTACTGCATGTCGCGACCTACCGGGCGGATCAACTCGACGCCGTGGTCGATGCGATCAACGCGACGGGCTACGGGCTGACCTTCGGGATGCACAGCCGCATCGATGATCGTGTGCAGCGGGTCTGCGCGCGGGTCGCGGCGGGCAATCTCTACATCAACCGCAACCAGATCGGCGCGATCGTCGGCTCGCAGCCCTTCGGCGGCGAGGGGCTGTCGGGGACCGGGCCGAAGGCGGGCGGTCCGGCCTACGTGCCGCGCTTCGGACGCGTGGAGGTCGCGCCGGGCGAGGCTGCGGAGGCAGTGGCGGAATCCGGTGCGATCCGCACGGCCATCGAAGGCGCGCGTCCGGTCGATCCGAAGGTAGCCGTCACCGCGTTGCCCGGCCCGACGGGCGAGTCGAACCGGCTGACCACGCTGGGGCGGGGCACGATGCTGTGCCTCGGCCCGACCCGCGAACTGGCCGCAAGGCAAAAGGAGGCGGCCGAGGCGGCGGGATGCGCGGCAGTGGTGCCGGACCGGCTGCCCGAGGCGTCGGTTCTGAGCACGCTCGACGGGTTCGACGGTGTCATCTGTGACGGACCGGAGGCGCTGCGCCGCTTGTATCGTCAGGCGCTCGCCGCACGCGACGGCGCGATCCTGCCCTTGATGACATTGGCGGAAGTGCCGCGCCGCGCGCGGGCCGAGCGGCACGTCTGCATCGACACGACGGCTGCAGGTGGCAACGCGCAGCTTCTGGCGGCCTCGGGCTGAGGTCGCGCTTACTCTCTCCCCCCTCTTCCCGGTGGGGAAACTCGGGCCGTCCTGCACCTTCCCGGCAGGACGGCCCTTTTTTCAGCGGGCGAAGGCGGCGAGCGCGTCGATCTCGCCCTGCGCGATCTCGTGACCCGAGCGATGCCAATGCGTATGCAGGTCCGCGCCAGCGGCGCGCAAAGTCGCGATCAGGCTTTCCGTCAACGGCGCCGGGCAGATCGGGTCGGCCTTGCCCGCCGTTACGAGGATGCGCTTGCCCTGCAGCCGGTCGCCCAGATCCGGTTGCCACGGGATCAGCGGGTGTAGCAGGGCGGCTTCCTCGAACAGTTCGGGCCTATCGAACAGGACGGATGCGAGGATGTTCGCGCCATTTGAGTAGCCCAGGCCAATCACCCGCTCAGCCCCCAGACGCGCGCGATGCCCCGCGACGAAATCGGCCATCGCCGCCGTGCGCCGCGCGAGATCGTCCATGTCGTAGACGCCTTCGCCCGTTCGGCGGAAGTAGCGGGCCGCGCCCATCTCCGACACGTCGCCGGCAGGCGAGATCACATGCGCACCGGGCCAGAGCTGCCGGGCGAAGCCGTGGAACTGGTCCGGCCCGCCGCCCGTACCGTGGAAGGTGAAGACGAGGGGCGCGCCCTCGGACCCCTCCGTCTCCTGGTAGCGGTAATCGCCCATCGTTCAGCCCTCCAGCGGTTGCAGGTGATCTTCGAGGAAGCCGCGCAGATGCTCGTGCTGGCTCGGCAGCTTCAGTGCCTCGCCCAGATGCGCGCGATCCTCGTCGCGGTCGAAGCCCGGCTCGTTGGTCGCCACCTCGAACAGCACGCCGCCGGGGGTGCGGAAATAGATCGCCCAGAAATAGTCGCGGTCGATCACCGGCGTGACCTGATAGCCGGTGTCGAGCAGGGCCTTGCGGACCTCAAGCTGCTTTTCGCGGTTCTCCACGGCGAAGGCGATGTGGTGGACCGAGCCTGCGCCCTGCTGAGCCTGGGCGGCCCCCGGCAGCGTCTCCACGTCGATCACTGTGGCCGCATCGCCGTTCACGGCGAAGCGGGTCACGTCGCCGCTGGTGTCGAGCTTCTCGTAGCCCATGAAGCCCAGCAGCTCGCCCATCGCGCCGCCGTCGCGCAGCCGCATGGAGGCGGAATGGAAGCCGCGGATCGCCTCGTCCGCGCCGACGCCGTTGCCCGCCCAGGGGGTACGGGTGTCGCCCGGCTGCTCGACCAGCGCGAATCCGTCGCCATCGGGGCCGTCGAAGGTGAGGCGGGCCTGACCGAAGGGCGCGTCCTCGGCGAGATTCGCCGCGCCCTTCGCCGCCAGCCGGTCGCGCCAGAAGCCGAGGCTCCCTTCGGGGACCGAGAACACGGTGGTCCCCACCTCGCCCGTACCGGGACGGCCGCGCGCGGCATTTGGGAACGGGAAGTAGGTCATCACCGAGCCGGGCGTGCCGACCTCGTCGCCATAATAGAGGTGATAGACGTCCGGCGCGTCGAAATTGACGGTCTTCTTGACCCGGCGCAGGCCGAGCGTGTCGGTGAAGAAGGCGTTGTTCTGCGCGGCATCCCCCGCGATGGAGGTGACGTGGTGCAGGCCCTTGATCTGGTTCAGCATGGAATCGCTCCTTGGATTGCGTGATGGGATAAAGGTGGGCTTGCGGCGTCGTTTCGAGAAGCTAGGCTTATTGCAATTCATCGTTCCGAATTGTGTAATGATCGCATGTCCGGTCAGATCGAACGCATCCGCATCTTCCTCGACGTGCTGGACGCGCGCAGTTTCGCCGAGGCGGCACGGCGGCGAGGGCTGTCGCCGCCAGCCGTCACACGCGCGGTGGCGGAGCTGGAGGCGGAGCTCGGCACGCAGCTGCTGGTGCGCACGACGCGCAAGGTCGCGCCCACACTCGCGGGAGAGAGGTATGGCGTGGATGCCGCCCGGATCGTCGCCGATCTCGACCGGGCGGATGCGGCACTCAAGGCGCTGTCGGACGGGGATGGCGGGCTGCTGCGGCTGGCGGCACCCCTGAGCTTCGGCCTGCGCTTCCTGCCGCAGATCGTCGCGCAGTTCCGGGTCCTCTGGCCGCGGACCGAGCTGAGGCTCGACCTGTCGGACCGGTTCGTCGACATCGTCGAAGGCGGCTACGACATGGCGCTGCGCATCTCAGGCCCGCCGGACGACAAGTCCTCGATCTGGCGCAAGATCGCTTCGGTGGAGCGGGTGCTGGTGGCGGCGCCAGCGCTGGTGGCGGAGCACGGTCCGATGGACCACCCGAGGGACCTGCGCGCGCTGCCCTGTCTCGGCTACGCCAACATGGCCGATGGATGGTCGCTGCGTGATCCTGCGAGCGGCGCGAGCGTGCCCGTGCCGGTCCGGGCGATGACGGTCAGCGACAATGGCGACGTCCTGGCGCGACTGGCTGAGATGGGGCAGGGCGTGGCGTTGCTGCCCTGCTTCATGGTGGCGGAGGCGCTGGAGGAGGGCCGACTGGTCGAGCTGCTGCCGGACTGGAAAGCGCCCGAGATCTGGCTGACGGCCTTCTACCCGCCCTATGAACGGCTGCCGTTGCCCGTTGCGCGCTTGACCGAAGTGGTGGAAGGGTTCGACTGGTCGGGGCTCGCGCGCAGCCCGTAATAGAGGCCGACGACGTGCTCGGCTTCGGCGAAGAACAACCAGCGCTGGACGAAGGTGCCTGCAAGGTGGACCAGCACCGCGAGACCGGCGAGCAGATGGCTGTTGTAGAGCAGACCGATCATCGCGGCGGGCAGCAGGCTCATGGCCAGCAGCGAAATGATGCGCAGGCGGGCGGCGTGCTTGCGCCCGATGCGGTAGACCATCTCGTGCGTCAGGTAATTGCCGCCCGTGTGCGGCGGCTCGAACAAGCGCACGGTCGCGGCAGGGCCGAGGCCCGTGGCGGTGCCGGTATCGCTTCCCGAGCGGGCGAGCGCGCTATCACCGTGGTGCCAGGCGTAGAGCTGCAGCCCGCCCGCGATCAGCAGCAGGATCGCCGCGGCCTCGCCTTGGGCCGCCAGCAGCGCACCGCCGCCGAGGGAGAGCGTCAGGAACAGCGCGGGCGTGGTCCAGTGGCGCCAGCGCGGGACAGTCTTCATCTGCGTGTAGATCATCGCCGTGCTGAATACGGTCGCAAGGCTGAGCAGGGCTGCGAGCCAGCCAAGCGGGGCGATGCGCGCCTCCCAGAACACCGGGCCGAGTGCGTACAAGCCATTGGCGGTCAACGCGGAAACCGAGAGCCAGGCCTCCCGGCTCAGCCAGCTCGTGCGCCATTGGGTGAAGGCGAGGAGCGCGCGCTGCGGGTTGCCCAGGTGGAAGGTGGAAGAGATCAGACCGCCGACCGCCAGCGCGAAGCCGAGCGCGAAGAAGGTCGCGGCGACCCAGCCGGTGACGGCAGGAAAGCCGAGTCCGAGCCAGGCCAGAAGGCCGAAGCCGAGACCGGAGAGGACCGAGAAGATGATGACGGAAGGTGCTGGATTCACGGCAGTTTCTCCAGCGCGCGGTCGAGCCAACCGAGGAACCCGCCGGGTGTTTCCTCGACGCTGTCGAGCGGCGGGGCGCTCGTCTCGTCGAGCGTATCGCGCGGGCGAGGCGGCAGGTACTGGTTGACGGGTCTCGTGCCCTGCTCGGGCATCAGATCGATGCCGCCACGTTCCCTAACCAGTTGGGAAACATGGCTTTCCGGGTCGGCGAAATCGCCGAAATGCCGGGCGTTCGCGGGGCAGGTGCGCACGCAGGCGGGGATGCGATCCTCCTCGGCGAGGTCGTCGTTGTAGATGCGGTCGACGCAGAGGGTGCATTTCTTCATCACGCCCGCCGCCGCGTCCATTTCGCGAGCGCCGTAGGGGCAGGCCCAGGCGCACAATCCGCAGCCTATGCAGCTGTTTTCGTTGACCAAAACGATGCCGTCCTCGACCCGCTTGTAGCTGGCGCCGGTGGGGCAGACGGTGACGCAGGGGGCGTCCTCGCAATGCAGGCAGGATTTGGGGAAGTGGACGAGCCGCGCGGCGGAGCCGTCCTCGGGCGTGACCTCGTAGGAGTGGATGCGGTTGAGGAAAGTTCCTTTTGGATCAGCGCCGTAGGCGTCGATGTCCGAGAGCGGCGCTCCGTAGTTCTGCGTGTTCCAGCCCTTGCAGGAGGTGACGCAGGCGTGGCACCCGACGCAGGTGTCGAGGTCGATGACGAGGCCGAGTTTCCGCTCGGTCCGGGTGGGCAGATCGGTCATTTCGGGCGGTCTGCCATGCGTATGCACCCCGTATGGATTGCGTATGGCGAGTAAATGGCTCGGGTATTGTCGGCGCGATGCGGAAAACGGGCCGTTCGGGGCGACGGACGGGAGCCTCCGGCGGGGATATTTGGCGGAAGTGAAAGCGGGACGGTCATGCGCCGACCTTTCGGGTGACGCGCGCGGGCGCGGGGGGAACGGGGGAGGTCTGCGCGCCGGTGTCGGGGCGCGCGGCGGCGTCCGCCGGGGCGGTGGTCTTCTCCAGCCGGACACGCAGGTCGAACCAGGCGGCCTGTCCGGTGACCGGATCGGAATTGGCCCAGCGCAGCCCGTCGCCTCTCGGCGGCAGCAGCTCGTGGATCAGGTGGTTGAGGAGGAAGCCCTTGGTGGTCTCTGGGGCGTCGCGGTCGAGCGCCCAGGCGCCCTTGCGCTTGCCGATCGCGTTCCAGGTCCAGACGGTGTTCTCGTTGAGGGCGGCCATGTGGGCGACCGGCACCACGATCTCGCCGTGCGGGGAGGTCACGCGCGCCCAGTCGCCCTCCGCGAAGCCGTGGCGCTGCCAGAGTTTTGTCGGGACGTAGAGCGGATTGCGGCCGTGGATCTGGCGCAGCCAGGCGTTCTGGCTGCCCCAGCTATGATACATCGCCATCGGGCGCTGGGTCAGGGCGTGGACCGGGTACTCGGTGCCGTCGGTCGCCTGCTGTTCCAGCGGCTCGGACCAGTGCGGCAGCGGGTCCATCGCGGCGCGGACATGTGCGCGCAGGTGCTCGGGCGGTTGGGTGTCGCCATGCCCCTCGGCAGCGAGCTGGAAGCGGCGCATCGGCTCGACATAGAGCTGGAAGAGGTAGGGCGTCGGCGCGTCGAAGATGCCAAGCTGCACCGCCCAGTCCTGATAGGCGGCGTTCCAGGGTTTGTAATACTGCGCCTCCTGCGGAATGTGGTGCATCCAGAAGGCGCCGTTTTCCTTGTAGCGCTCGATCTGCTCGGGATTGGGCGCGCCGCGGCCCGAATCCGTGCCGTCGCCGCGCCAGCCCGCGAGCGGGCCGATGCCGGGGCGGCGTTCGTGATTGGCGATGTAGTCGGCATAATCGGACCAGAGCGGGCTTCCATCCTCGGCGGTGAAGCCGGGCAGCTTCATCCGGTTGGCGAGGTCCACCAGCACCGACTGGAAACCGCGCACGCCCGCGTGGCCGGGGCGCTTGGGCTCCACCACCGGCCAGCGGATCGCGTCGGCGGCGGCGTCGGCCTCGCTGATCGGGCGATCGAGCAGGGAGATGCAGTCGTGCCGTTCGAGATAGGTCGTATCCGGCAGGATCAGGTCGGCATAGGCCACCATCTCGGACGAATAAGCGTCGGAATAGATGATGTAGGGAATGCGGTAGTCGCCATTCTCGTCGGTGTCGGTCAGCATCTCCATCACGCCGCGCGTGTTCATGGAGGAGTTCCAGGCCATGTTCGCCATGTAGAGGAACAGCGTGTCGATCCTGTAGGGATCGCCTGCATGCGCGTTCGAGATGACCATGTGCATCAGCCCGTGCGCCGACATCGGGTTCTCCCAGGTGAAGGCCTTGTCGATGCGGGCGGGGGTGCCGTCGGGCTTTAGCGCGAGGTCTGCGGGCGACTGGACGAAGCCCAGATGCGGGCCGTCGAGCGGGCTGTCGGGATTGGCCGCGCAATGGGGCGTGGGATGCGCCTCGGCCGGTTTGGGGTAGGGCGGCTTGAACCGGAAGCCGCCGGGCACCTCCACCGTGCCGAGCAGGATCTGCAGGATGTGAAGGGCGCGGCAGGTCTGGAAGCCGTTGGAATGGGCGGAGATGCCGCGCATCGCGTGGAAGGAGACGGGGCGGCCGGTCATGCTCTCGTGCCGCTCCCCGCGGAAATCGGTCCAGACGATCGGCAGTTCGAACGCCTCGTCGAAGGCCACGCGGGCAAGCTCCGCGGCCAGGGCGCGGATGCGGGGCGCGGGGATGCCGCAGCGGCCGGCCACGGCGTCGGGGGAATAGGCGTCGGAGAGGTAGCGTTCGGCGAGATGCTGGAAGACGGGGCGGTGGGTGTGGCCCTCCGACTGGTAGGTGGCGGCGAGGTCGGGTCGCACACCCTTGCGGTCGAAGGGGGTGAGGGTGCCGGTCGCGCGGTCGATGACCAGCGGCTTGCCGTCCGCGTCGCGCAGGAACAGGCCGTGTTCGGGGCTGTCGGGGTTGCCGTTCACGAGGACGGGCGCGTTGGTGAAGCGGGCGAGGTAGTCGAGGTCGATCTTTCCCGAGCGCAACAGCTCATGGACCAGCGACAGGATCAGCAGGCCGTCGGTGCCGGGCGTGATGCCGAACCAGTCGTCGGCGATCGCGTTGTAGCCGGTGCGGATCGGGTTGATGCCGACGGTGCGCGCGCCGCGGGCCTTGAGCCGGGCGAGGCCCATCTTGATCGGGTTGCTGTCGTGATCCTCGGCCACGCCGAAGAGCAGGAAGAGCTTCGTCCGCTCCCAATCGGGCTGGCCGAACTCCCAGAAGGCGCCGCCCATCGTGTAGATGCCCGCGGCGGCCATGTTGACCGAGCAGAAGCCGCCATGCGCGGCGTAGTTCGGCGTGCCGTAGTTCTGCGCCCAGAAGGAGGTGAAGCTCTGCGACTGGTCGCGGCCGGTGAAGAAGGCGAGCTTCTCGGGGGCCTCGTGCCGGATGCGGGTGAGGCGGTCGGTGGCGAGGGTCAGCGCCTCCTCCCACGGGATTTCCTCGAACTGGCCGGAGCCGCGGGGGCCGGTGCGCTTCATCGGGGCGTTGAGGCGGGCGGGGGAGAGGTGCTGCATCAGGCCGGCCGCGCCCTTGGCGCATAGCACGCCGCGATTGACCGGGTGGGCGCGGTTGCCCTCGATATAGGAGACCTCGCCCGCCTTGATGTGCACGTCGATGCCGCAGCGGCAGGCGCACATGTAGCAAGTGGTGCGCCGGATCTCGTCGGAGGGGGCGGCGGTGAGGTCGGGATTGTCCATGAGCCCTCGTCGCAGAACGGCGTTGCGCTTGAGCGCGCATTGAAGGACCGATCGTGCGCCTTGTCCAGCGTTCGTGCGAACGAAATTCCGTCACACTCGACCGGGGTCGCGACGGATTGATTCGGGGGGCGTCAGCGGCTATCCCCGGCCCCGGTGCGGAGGGTCGGATGATCGCGCGCCCTTCGGGGCACGAGGAAAGTCCGGACTCCGGGAAGAGACGGCGCCGGGTAACGCCCGGCCGGGGTAACCCGAGGGACAGCGCCACAGAGATGAGACCGCCCGGTCGAGGCCGGGTCAGGGTGAAACGGTGGGGTAAGAGCCCACCGCCGGGGTGGCGACACACCGGGCATGGCAAGCCCCGCCGGGAGCAAGGCCGAATAGGAATCGCATAGGGCCTCGGCCCGGAGGGTGCTTCCCCCTCGACGATTCGGGTTGGCTGCTCGAGGTCGCGCGCGAGCGTGGACCCAGATGAATGATCATCCATGGGACCGCATGGTCCCGGGACAGAATCCGGCTTACAGACCCTCCGCACCGCATGATCCAGGATGGCATGGGACGAAATGGTCCGCCGTGGCGCCCGCGACACACTCCCTAGATATAGTGGCTTCAAGGATTTTCGCGCAGAAGGGGTGGTGTGTCCGACGCCGCGTTAATCTGTATTGACAAGGTTTGGGCGGATTTCTGCCGTTTTTCCCATCAAATTTGTTTGTCTCCCATGTGCGCCCATGCTATCCCTTTTGACAGACGAGAGCAGGGCCGCACCGGGACAGAAAAAGAATTCGGGCGGCGAGTTGGCAGAGCTCATACAGGCAAGCTCTCGTCATTAAAGACCGAAGGTGAAAACGATAAGAAATCAGGCGCGGACCGAACCAATGCAGCCGATCTATCGAATAGCTTTCGAGGGACAGTATGGCGGATGTGCTTTGCGAGCAGCACATCCGCCATTTCTGTTCGGAACCATGACTTCGTAAGAGGTCGAGCAGGGACAGGACAGTGGCGCAGCGGTTTCGCGGAGAATGGACGCATAAGGTGGACGCGAAGGGTCGCGTCTCCGTCCCTGCGCCGTTCCGCCGGGTTCTGGAGAGCGTGCAGGGCTGGCAGAGCGGCGATCCCGTGCAGCTGGTCGTGGTGCTGGACCAGGACGAGCGGCCCTGCCTCAACGTCTACACCACCGACGAGATCGACCAGATCGACGACCTGATCGCGTCGCTGCCGCGATTCGCGCGGGAGCGCGAGGCGCTGTCGACGCGGCTCGCCTCGGGGGCGGAGCACGTCACGCTGGACGAGAACGGGCGATTCGGCCTGACCAAGGAGATGCGGGCCAAGGCCGGCATCGAGGGGCAGGCGGTGTTCGCGGGCCTGATCGACAGCTTCCAGATCTGGTCGCCCGAGGGCTACGAAGAGAAGAAGGCCCGGATGGCCGACTGGATCAAGGAAGAGCGCGACCCGAACGACCTGTTCGAGCTGCTCTACGCCGCCCAGCAGAAATACCTGGGATGAGCGGAGCGCCGCATATCCCCGTCCTGCTGGACGAGGTGATCGCGGCGGCGTCGCCGGTGGGGGGCGTCTGGCTCGACGGCACGCTCGGCGCGGGCGGCTACACGCGGGCGCTGCTGGACGCGGGCGCGTCCCGCGTGCTGGGCGTGGATCGCGATGCGCGGGCGGAGGCGGAGCTGGCGGTCTGGGCCGCGCCTTATGGCGAGCGGTTCACCTTCCTCAAGGGCACGTTCGGGCGGCTCGACAAGCTCGCGGCGGAGGCCGGGGTCGAGGCGCTGGACGGCGTGGTGCTCGATATCGGGGTGTCCTCGATGCAGATCGACGCGGCGGAGCGCGGGTTCTCGTTCCAGAAGGACGGGCCGCTCGACATGCGCATGGGGCAGGAGGGGCCGCGCGCGCTCGACCTCGTGAACGGGGCGAGCGAGGCGGAACTGGCCGACATCCTGTTCCAGTACGGGGAGGAGCGGGCCTCGCGCCGGATCGCGAAGGCGATCGTGGCGGCACGGCCCGTCGCCGATTCGACGCTGGCGCTGGCGGGTATCGTGTCGGGCGAGCTGCCGCGGCAGAAGGCGGGCCAGCCGCATCCGGCGACGCGGACCTTCCAGGCGCTGCGCATCGCGGTGAACGAGGAACTGGCCGAACTGGTGCGCGGGCTGATCGCGGCGGAGCGGGCGCTGGCCCCCGGCGGCGTGCTGATCGTCGTGACGTTCCATTCGCTGGAGGACCGGATCGTGAAGCGGTTCCTGGCCGATCGCGCGGGGAAAGGCGGCGGGGGCAGCCGATATGCACCCGTGGCCGACGGCCCGCAGGCGAGTTTCGAGGCGGTGACGCGCAAGGCGGTCACGGCCACGGGCGGGGAGCTGGCGCGCAACCCGCGCGCGCGCTCGGCCAAGCTGCGCGCGGCGCGGCGGACCGATGCGCCGGCATTCCCCGCGGAAATTTCGGGTCTGGGCCTGCCGGGCCTCGACCGCAAGCTTTTGTCGCGTGAGGTATCGTCATGAAGTCCCCCATCTATGTGCTGGCCACCGCGCTGGTCGTCGGCGTCGCCTTCTGGGCCTACCAGGTGAATTACCGCACCAAGGCCGCATTGGAATTCGCCCATGACCTGCAGCGCGAGATCGACCGGGAGCGGGAGGCGATCTCGGTGCTGGAGGTGGAGTGGGCCTGGCTGAACCGGCCCGAGCGGTTGCAGTCGCTGGTCGCGCTGCACATGGAGACGCTGGGCCTGATGCCGCTGCATCCCGACCATTTCGGGGAGCTGCGGATGGTGGCCTATCCGGTCGAGGACATGCTGGTGGCGGGCCCCGTGCCGGTGCAGGCGACGCGGCTGCCGATGACGCTGGACGAGGCCTTCGAGGAGGCGATGCAATGATGCGCGTCCCCCTGCGCCCGCTGGCGCGCGTCATCGCGGCGCGCGACCAGGGGCTCGATCCCGATCTGGGCGAGGCGGAGCGGCGCGCGAACGCCCTGCGCGCTCGGCGCAGCGAGGAGCGGCGGCGCGCGGAGTGGCGGCTGTGGCTGCTCTGCGCGGCCTTCGTCATGGGCTTCGGTGCCGTGGGCGGAAAGATGGCGGTGCTTGCCACCACCGATCCCGAGGAGCCGGTGCAAAGCGCGGGCGGCGAGCCGATCCGCGCGCATCGGGCGGATATCGTCGACCGCAATGGCGTGCTGCTGGCCACGAACATCGTGACCTCGTCCCTCTATGTCGAGACGCGGCAGATGGTGGACAAGCCCGGCGTGGCGCGCGGCCTCGCCGCGATCTTCCCCGATCTGGACGAGGCGGTGCTGCTGGCGCGGCTGGAGGGGCGCGGGAACTTCCACTGGATCCGCTCGGAGATCAGTCCTGAGCAGCGGCAGGCGGTGCATGAGTTGGGGCAGCCGGGCGTCTATTTCGGCCCGCGCGAGACGCGGGTCTACCCGCAGGGGCGGCGCATCGGGCATATCCTCGGCGGCTCCCGCTTCGAGCGGGAGGGCGCGCGGGCGGCGGAAGTCGCGGGCGTGGGGGGCCTCGAATACCTGTTCGACGAGCGGCTGGGCGATCCGGCGCGCGTGAACGAGCCGATGCGGCTGTCGATCGACATGCGGGTGCAGAACGCCGCGCGCGAGGTCATGGCCGCGCAGATGGAGCGCTATGACGCGATCGGGGCCGCGGCGGTGGTGATGGACGCGCATAATGGCGAGATCGTCGCGATGGTCTCGTTGCCCGATTTCGACCCGAACCAGCGGCCTGCGGATGACGACCTCCTGTTCAGCCGTGCCTCGCAGGGGGTGTACGAGCTGGGCTCCACCTTCAAGGCCTTCGCCGTCGCCAATGCGATGGAGCGGGGCGTCGCCAATGCCAACACCATCGTGGACACGCGCGGGCCGCTGACCTGGGGGCGGTTCCGCATCCGCGACTATCGCAACTACGGCTCGGAGCTGAGCGTCACCGACATCATGGTGCACTCGTCCAATATCGGCACGGCGCGGCTGGCGCTGGAGACGGGGACCGAGGCGCAGCAGGACTTCCTGCGCGAGCTCGGTTTCTTCGACGCCTCGCCGGTGGAACTGCCCGAGGCGCGGTCCGCGCGCCCGCTGCTGCCGCCCAACTGGTCGGAGCTGAGCACGATGACCGTCAGCTATGGACACGGGCTGGCGGCGACGCCGCTGCACCTCGCCTCGGCCTATGCGTCGCTGGTCAATGGCGGCCTGCGGGTCGAGCCGACGCTGATGGCGGACGCTCCGCTGCCGACAGAGGAAGACCGGATCGTCAGCCCCGAGACGAGCCGCGCGCTCAACATGATGCTGCGCGCGGTGGTCAGCCGGGGCACGGCGAGCTTCGCCGACGTGCCGGGCTACGAGGTCGGCGGCAAGACGGGGACGGCGGACAAGCCGGTCGCGGGCGGCTATGCCGAGGACCGTGTGATCGCCACCTTCGCGGGCATGTTCCCGGCCTCCGACCCCCGGTACGTCATCGTCATCAGCCTCGACGAGCCGGAGACCTTCGCCGCCGGGATGGTGCGCCGGACGGCGGGTTGGACCGCAGCACCCACGATGGGAATGCTGGTGTCGCGGATCGCGCCGATCCTGGGGATGCGGCCGCGCCCGGAGGTGACGGTGGAAGACGCGGACGTGACCACCCTTGCGGCTTCGACCCGGTGACACAGATTGAGGGGCGCGCGGGGCCGCGAGCGGCCTCGGCGCACCAAATGTTGACACCACCCGACCGGAAAGACCGAACACTTGTCCGACCAGACGTCCCCTGCCGCCCGTTCCCGTGACCTCGCCGCGCTGGGCCTCGACCGGTTGCGCCGTTCGGGGCCGGAGGGGCCGGTCGTCCTGACCGATCTGGCCGTGGACAGCCGAAAGGTGGGGGCGGGCACGCTGTTCGCCGCGTTGCCGGGGACGAAGGTGCATGGGGTCCGCTTCGCCGAAACCGCGATCGCCGCGGGCGCGGCGGCGATCCTGACAGACGAGGAAGGGTTCGCGCAGGCCGACGAAGGTTCGCGCGCGCGTGCCGTCTGGCTGGTGGCCGAGGATGTGCGCGCCACCCTCGCGCACGCGGCGGCGGCCTGGTTCGACGCCCAGCCCGACACGATGGTCGCGGTGACCGGGACGAACGGCAAGACCTCGGTTTCGAGCTTCACCCGGCAGTTGTGGCAGGTCGCGGGGCTGTCCGCGGTCAATTTCGGCACCACCGGCGTCGAGGGCGCGGTGAGCGCGCCGCTGACGCATACGACACCCGAGCCGGTGGAACTGCACGGGCTGCTGGCGGACCTCGCGGATCGAGGCGTGACCCACGCGGCGATGGAGGCGTCGAGCCACGGGCTGGCCCAGCGGCGGCTCGACGGAGTGCGGCTGAAGGCGGCGGGGTTCACGCATCTGACGCGCGACCATCTCGACTATCACGACACGGTCGAGGAGTACGAGGCGGCCAAGGCATTGCTGTTCACACGCGTCCTGCCCGAAGGGGCGGTGGCGGTGGTCAATCTCGACACGCAGGCCGGGCGGCGCATGGCGGCGCTGGCCGAGGGCGCGGGGCGCAAGGTGTTCGGCGTGGGCGAGGCGGAGGACGCGAAGCTGCGGCTGGTCAGCGCGCGCTTCACCGGGGAGGGGCAGCGGATCACCTGGGAGTATGACGGCGAAAGCCATGCGGCGAGCGTCCCGCTGATCGGGGCCTTCCAGGCGGAGAACGCGCTGCTGGCCGCCGGGCTGGCCGTGGCGGCGGGGGCCGAGCCGGGGGCGATCTTTGCCGCGATGAACGGGTTGCGCCCGGTGGCGGGGCGGATGGAGCTGGTGGCGCGGTCCCGCTCGGGCGGGGCGGTCTATGTCGACTATTCCCATACGCCCGACAGCGTTGAGACGGCGCTGAAGGCCCTGCGCCCGCATGTGGCCGGGCGGCTGATCTGCATCGTCGGCGCGGGCGGCGACCGGGATGCGGGCAAGCGGCCCCTGATGGGGCAGGCGGCGGCGGAGAACGCGGATGCGGTCATCGTCACGGACGACAACCCGCGCAGCGAGGATCCCGCGACGATCCGCGCGGCGGTGCTGAAGGGTGCGCCCGGCGCGCGCGAGATCGGCGACCGGGCCGAGGCGATCGCGGCGGGGGTGGCCGAACTCGGCCCCGACGACGTGCTGCTGATCGCGGGCAAGGGGCACGAGACCGGGCAGATCGTGGGCGACCGGGTGTTGCCCTTCTCGGATGCCGAGGTCGCACGGGCGGCGGTGGCGCGATGAGTATTTCAGACCAATCCGAAGGAGGCGGCATGGGCGCGTTGTGGACGGCCGCGGAGGCGGCGGAGGCGACGGGCGGCGGCGCGGTGGGTGATTGGCAGGTCACGGGTGTCAGCATCGACACGCGCGAGATCGCCAGGGGCGACCTGTTCGTGGCGCTGAAGGCGGCGCGGGACGGGCACGAGTTCGTGGCCGCGGCGCTGGAGGCGGGGGCCGGGGCGGCGCTGGTGTCCCGCGTGCCCGAGGGCGTGGCCGAGGATGCACCGCTCTTGATCGTCGAGGACGTGCTGGAGGCGCTGGAGGCGCTGGGCGTCGCGGCGCGTGCGCGTTCGGAGGCGAAGGTGGTGGCGATCACCGGCTCGGTCGGCAAGACCGGGACGAAGGAAATGCTGCGCACGGTGCTCGGCGATGCGGGCCGTGTGCACGCGGCGGAGCGGAGCTTCAACAACCATTGGGGCGTGCCGCTGACGCTGGCGCGGATGCCGCGCGAGACCGAGTTCGCGGTAATCGAGATCGGCATGAACGCGCCGGGCGAGATCGCGCCACTGTCGCGGCTGGCGCGCCCGCATGTGGCGGTGGTCACAACCGTCGCCGCGGTTCATGCCGAGGCCTTCGAGGACGTGCGCGGCATCGCGCGCGAGAAGGCGGAAATCGTCGCGGGGCTGGAGCCGGGGGGCGTCGCCGTGCTGAACCGCGATGTCGAGACCTATCCGATCCTGCGGCGGCGGGCGCAGCGCGTGGGGGCCGAGATCGTGCCCTTCGGCAGCGGCGGGCGGCCTCCATTCCGGCTGGTGAATGCGACGATGTCGGGGACGACGACCTGCGCCACGGCGCGGATCCGGGGCGAGAAGGTGATGTTCAAGCTCGCCACGCCGGGGCGGCATCTGGCCGAGAACGCGATGGCCGTGCTCGCCGTGGCGGAGGCGGTCGGCGTGGATGTGGCCCATGCGAGCCTGTCGCTGGGGTCCTGGCAGGCGCCGAGCGGGCGTGGCGCGCGCTGGCGCGTGAACCTGGGGCTCGCGGCGCTCGACGGGGCGATCCTGCTGATCGACGATGCGTACAATGCCAACCCGACCTCGATGGGCGCGGCCTTCGAGGTGCTGGCCGCCGCGGAGCCGCGCAACGGGGTTGGCCGGGTCGCGAAGGGGCGGCGGGTCGCATTTTTGACGGATATGCTGGAACTGGGGCCGCAGGCGGAGCGCCACCACGCGGACCTGGCGCAGCATCCGGCGCTGGCCACGGTCGACCGCATCCATTGTGCGGGGCCCTTGATGAAGCATCTGCACGCCGCGCTGCCGCACGGGCAGCGGGGCGAGTGGCACGAGGAGGCGACGGGCCTCGCGGCGAAGGTCGGGCGGTTGCTCGACGCCGGTGACGTCGCGCTCGTCAAGGGATCGAACGGTTCGCGGGCCGCACTGGTCGTTGACGCCATCCGTAAACTGGGCCAAGCCGTGCCGGCGGCTGACGCGGGCGAGGACGAGGAACTCTAGAGTGCTGTATCTGTTGACGAACCTTTCGGATGGCGGGGATTTCTTCAACCTGTTCCGATATCTGACCTTCCGCTCGGGCGGGGCGTTCTTCACCGCGCTCGTCATTGGCTTCGCCTTCGGCCGACCGCTGATCGACGAATTGCGCCGTCGCCAGAAGAAGGGCCAGCCGATCCGCGAGGACGGGCCGGAGCGGCACCTGATCGAGAAGGCGGGAACGCCGACGATGGGCGGCGTCCTCATCCTGGTGGCGCTGCTGATTTCCACCCTGATGTGGGCACGGCTCGATTCGGGCTGGGTCTGGATGGTGCTGATCGTGACCTTCGGCTATGGCGCGGTCGGATTCGCGGACGATTTCGCCAAGGTGAGCGCGGGCAACGTGGCGGGCATCTCGGGCAAGATGCGGCTGGCCATCGGCTTCACCCTCGCCGCGATCGCGGGGGTCTGGGCGATGTACCTGCACACGCCGGACCTGTCGGGGCAACTGGCCTTCCCGGTGTTCAAGAACGTGCTGCTCAATCTCAGCTTCGTCTTCGTGCCGTTCGCGATGATCGTCATCGTGGGGGCGGCGAATGCGGTGAACCTGACGGATGGGCTGGACGGGCTGGCCATCATGCCGGTGATGATCGCTGCCGCCTCCTTCGGCGTGATCTCTTATTTCGTCGGACGGACCGACTTCACCGAATATCTCGACGTGCACTATGTCGAAGGGACGGGGGAGATCACGGTGTTCTGTGCTGCGGTGATCGGCGCTGGGCTCGGGTTCCTGTGGTACAACGCGCCGCCGGCGGCGGTCTTCATGGGCGACACGGGATCGCTGGCGCTGGGCGGCGCGCTGGGCGCGATCGCGGTCGCGACGAAGCACGAGATCGTGCTGGCCATCATCGGCGGGCTGTTCGTGGTCGAGGCGCTGAGCGTCATCATCCAGGTCGCCGTCTATCGCCAGACCGGCAAGCGGGTGTTCCTGATGGCGCCGATCCACCACCACTTCGAGAAGAAGGGCTGGGCGGAATCGACCATCGTGATCCGCTTCTGGATCATCGCGCTGATCCTGGCGCTGATCGGGCTCGCGACACTCAAGCTGCGGTAACGCGTGGCGGCCGTCGGAGCCTCCGGCGGGGATATTTGACACGAAGAAGAAGGATGGGCCGATGATCCCGGTCAGGGGCTACGAAGGCTGCAAGGTCGGTGTCCTGGGGCTGGGCCGGTCGGGGCTGGCCACCGCGCGCGCACTGCGTACGGGCGGGGCGGAGCCGATTTGCTGGGACGACGGCGAGAAGGGCCGCGCGGTCGCCGAGGCCGAGGGCTTCGCCATCGCGGATCTGCGACGCGAGGCGGCGTGGGAGGGGATCGTGGCGCTGATCACCTCTCCCGGTATCCCGCATCTGTACCCCGAGCCGCACCCGGTCATCGCGCTGGCGCAGGAGCGTGGCGCGGTGGTCGACAACGATATCGGGCTGTTCTTCCGCAGCTTCGCGACCGAGGACTGGGAAGCGTTCGACCGGGTGCCGCGGGTGGTGGCCGTCACGGGCTCCAACGGGAAATCCACGACGACCGCACTGATTGCGCATATCTGCCGGGAGGCCGGTATGCCGGTGCAGATGGGCGGAAATATCGGGCGCGGGGTTCTGGACCTCGACCCCGGCGTCGAGGGCAGCGTGACGGTGCTGGAGCTGTCGAGCTACCAGACCGAGCTGGCGCGCGCGCTGGCGCCCGACATCGCAGTATTCCTGAACCTGTCGCCCGATCATCTCGACCGGCATGGCGGCATGGGCGGCTATTTCGCGGCCAAGCGACGGCTGCTGGTCGAGGGCGGGCCGGAGCGGGCCGTGATCGGCGTCGACGAGAAGGAAGGCCGCTTCCTGGCCGCGCAGATGCGCGAAGACGCCGAGAGCGGCGATCCGGTGATCCGCATCTCCTCGGGGCGCAAGCTGTCGGGGCCGGGTTGGTCGGTCTTTGCCCGCAAGGAGTTCCTGGCCGAATGGCGCAAGGATCGGCAGGTCGCCTCGCTCGACCTGCGGGGAATCGCGGGGTTGCCGGGGGCGCATAACCACCAGAACGCCTGTGCGGCCTATGCCGTCGCGCGCTCGCTGGGGCTGGGGCCGAAGGTGATCGAGGGGGCGCTGCACTCCTATCCGGGCCTGCGGCATCGCTGTCAGGTGCTGCGCGAAGTCGGCGGCGTGCGCTGGGTCAACGACTCCAAGGCCACGAATGCCGATGCGGCGGAGCAGGCGCTCAAGGCTTTCGACAAGATTCGCTGGATCGCGGGTGGTGTGGCGAAGGAGGGCGGGATCGCCTCGCTGATGCCGCTGATGGACCGGGTGGAGCGGACCTACCTGATCGGTGCTGCGGCAGAGCAGTTCGCCGGGCAGTTGGGCGACCGGCCGCATGTGGTCAGCGGCACGTTGGCGCAGGCCGTGGCCGATGCGCGCGCCGATGCCGAGCCCGGCGAGGTCGTTCTGCTGGCGCCCGCCTGCGCGAGCTTCGACCAGTTCGAGAGCTTCGAGGCGCGCGGCGAGGCGTTCGAGGCGCTGGTCGCCGCACTCGACTGAGCGGCGGCGCGTCCTAGCTGGCGGGTCACACAGCTGTGAAGCGATGCGAGGATGCCTGTGTTGTATCCGCCACAGACGCTACGCAAATATAGGCGATCCGGCCGCCGAGAACGGCCGGAAGAGGTAGATCAGGAGGACAGAGAGAGTGACCCCAATGCGCATGACGATCGCCCGGACGGGCAACGCAGCCCTGGCGCTGTGCCTCGGCCTCGGGATCGTGATGGCCGATGTCGCGCCCGCCACGGCGCAGGCGCGGCCCGACAGTTTCGCCGAACTGGCCGAGAGGCTGAGCCCCTCGGTTGTCAACATCACCACCAGCCAGACCATTACCGAGCAGGGGCCGGGCGGCATGTCGCCGATGATCCCCGAAGGCTCCCCGTTCGAGGATTTCTTCCGCGAGTTCATGCAGCCCGAGGGGCAGGTGCCCCGGTCGCGCCAGGCTTCGGCGCTGGGCTCGGGCTTCGTCATTTCGGCGGACGGGTTCATCGTGACGAACAACCACGTCATCGAGGAAGCGGACGAGATCCTGATCGAGTTCCTCGACGGCAACGAGCTGCCGGCGGAGCTGATCGGGACCGATCCGCGCACCGATGTGGCGCTGCTGAAGGTCGAGCCGGAGGAGCCGCTGCCCTTCGTCGAGTTCGGCGACAGCGACACGGCCCGCGTGGGCGAGTGGGTGCTGGCGATCGGCAACCCGCTGGGGCAGGGCTTCTCGGTCTCCGCCGGGATCGTGTCGGCCCGCAACCGGGAGCTGTCGGGCAGCTATGACGACTTCATCCAGACCGATGCCGCGATCAACCGGGGCAACTCGGGCGGTCCGCTGTTCAACATGAACGGCGAGGTGATCGGCGTGAACACCGCGATCCTGTCGCCCAATGGCGGCTCGATCGGGATCGGGTTCTCGATGTCTTCGGCGGTCGTGTCGGGCGTCGTGGACCAGCTGCGCGAATTCGGCGAGACCCGTCGTGGCTGGCTGGGCGTGCGCATCCAGCCGGTCGACGAGGGTGTGGCCGAGGCGATCGGGCTCGAGGATGCACGCGGCGCGCTGGTCGCGGATGTCCCCTCCGGCCCTGCGGCCGAAGCGGGGATCGAGGCGGGCGACGTGATCCTGACCTTCGACGGGACCGAGATCGAAGAGATGCGCGAATTGCCGCGCGTGGTCGCCGCGACCGAGGTCGGCAAGGCCGTCCGCGTCGTGGTGTTCCGCGACGGTCGCACGCGCACGCTTTCCGTCACGCTGGGACGGCTGGAGGAAGCCGACAGTGCCGAGGTCGCGACCGTCGAGGACGAGAAGGGCGAGACGCCCCGCACCGCCGAGGTCGCCGGTCTGACGCTGCAGAACATGACCGCCGACCTGCGCGAAGCCTTCGACATCCCCGACAATGTCCGCGGCGTCGTCATCTCGGATGTCGATGCGGAGAGCAACGCCTACGAGCGCGGCCTGCGCTCGGGCCAGGTGATCGTCGAGGTCGGGCAGCGCAGCGTCGCCGATCCCGACGACGTGGTCGAAGCGGTCGAGGCCGCGCGCGAGGCGGGCCGCAAGTCGGTGCTGATGCTGGTGCGCGACCAGGGCGAGCCGCGCTTCATCGCGCTGGAACTGGCCGACTGATCCGAGACGGGATCGAACGAAAAAGGGGCGTCGCGACGGATCGCGGCGCCCTTTTTCGTGGTCTCAGGCCGCTTCGAGCAGGAAGTCGTCGGCGGCCAGATCCTCGGCCACCAGACCGTCGAGAAGGACTTGCGAATTGCCGCGATGCCAGCTTAGCAGCACGCCCTCGGCGGTGTCGGTGATCGCGATCTCCGCCAGGTCGAACACGGTCTCGTCGGTGAAGTAGAGCAGATCCTCTCCGGCGGTGAAGTCGGTGATGCGATCATGGCCGCCGGACGCTTGCGAGAAGACGAACACGTCCGCGCCCGCGCCGCCCTGCATGGCGTCGTCGCCCAGTCCGCCATTGAGCACATCGTCGCCGTCACCGCCCGAGAGCGTGTCCGCGTCGCGCGAGCCATAGTGAGCCTCGCCCGCGGCCCGGTCGCCCAGCGCGCGCTGCACGAGGTCGCTTTCGGGGGAGAGACGTTGGCGTCCGGCTTCGGCGAACTCGATTTGCCACGGCGCGCGCTCGACCGGCGGTTCGGGCGCCGGTTCTAAGGTGGTCTCGGGCTCGGGTTCGGGCGCGGGGGTGACCTCCTCCAGCTCGTTCATGAGGCTGGTCCAGTCGGCAGGCACGGTGGGCGCGGTGAAGTCCGACAGTCCGATGATCTCGCGACCGATCCCGGCGGACGGCGTGTCGAAGAGGAACAGGTCGATTTCGATCAGCTCCTGAGTCACGGTGTCGTCGGAACCGCGGCCTTCAAGTGCCGAACGCAGGTAGTGGCCGACGCGGATTTCGCTGTGCAGGACGCCGCGGCCCTGGGGGCTGTCCGCGGTCTCGATCAGGTCTGCCGTCAGGGTCATCACGTCGGCCTTTATGCAAAATCATCTAAAATTCGATGCAACTGCGAGGCTTATGGACGGCAGGGACCGTGAGACCGAGTCTTTTCTGCAATAAAGGTTAACGCCGGGATCGGGAAATGCCCCGGCCTCCGCCCCCTTGTCGGGCGGGACCGCTTGCGCATAGATGTGCGCCGAACGTCTGATTGAAGGATGCGAGGCGATGGCGAAGATCACCTATATCGAGCATAACGGCACCGAGCACGTGGTGGATGTGCCCACCGGCCTGACCGTGATGGAAGGCGCGCGGGACAACAACATCCCCGGCATCGAGGCCGATTGCGGCGGGGCCTGCGCCTGCTCCACCTGTCATGTCTACGTGGCCGAGGACTGGGTGGGCAAGTTGCCGCCCAAGGATCCGATGGAAGAGGACATGCTCGACTTCGCCTACCAGCCCGATCCCGAGCAGTCGCGCCTGACCTGTCAGTTGAAGGTCACGGACGCGCTGGACGGGCTGGTCGTGAAGATGCCCGAAAAGCAGATCTGAGGCGCGGCGGTCCCGAGGCGGGGCCGCGCCCTTCTGCTTCGTGGAAAATATCCTCGCGCGGCAGCGCGAAACCGTGTCCTAGAGCGCGCGCCATCCGATGTCGCGGCGGTGGAAGCCGCCGGGCCAATCGATGCGGTCCACCACGCCGTAGGCACGATCGCGTGCCTCCTGCAGGCTCGCGCCGCGTGCGGTGACGGCGAGGACGCGGCCGCCGTTCGAGACGAGCTGGCCGTCCTTCTCGGCCGTGCCGGCGTGGAAGATCTGCACGAGCGGTTCGCCCGCGAGGTCGGGCAGGCGGATCGGCTCTCCCTTCGCGTAGTCGCCGGGATATCCCTTCGCGGCCAGCACCACCGTGACGGCGTGGTCGTCGGCCCAGTTGACGCGGGCCTGCGCGAGATCGCCCTCGGCCACCGCCAACAGCACGTCGAGCGCCTGCGCGCCCATGCGGGCCATCAGGAGCTGGCATTCGGGATCGCCGAAACGGGCATTGTATTCGACGAGCCGTGGGCGGCCATCCTGGATCATCAGCCCGGCATAGAGCACGCCCGCGAAGGGCGTGCCGCGCTCGCGCAGCACTTTCAGGCAGGGGCCGACGATGGTGTCGAGCGCGCGGTCGCGCAGTGCGTCGGTCAGGACGGGGGCGGGGGAATAGGCGCCCATGCCGCCGGTATTGGGGCCCTCGTCGCCGTCGAAGGCGCGCTTGTGATCCTGGGCGGAGGCGAGCGGCAGCATCGCCTCGCCATCGGTCAGAACGAAGAGGGAGACCTCCTCGCCCTCCATGAACTCCTCGATCACAACCTCGGCGCCCGCATCGCCGAAGGCCCCGTCGAAGCAGTCGTCGATGGCGGCGCGGGCGGTGGCGTCGTCCATCGCGACCGTCACGCCCTTGCCCGCGGCGAGGCCGTCCGCCTTGATGACGATGGGGGTTCCCTGTTCGGCCACGTAAGCGTGGGCGGAGGCAGCGTCGGTAGAGCGGGCGTAGCGGGCGGTATCGGCCCCGGCCTCGTCGCAGAGCTGCTTGGTGAAGGCCTTGGACGCCTCGACCTGGGCTGCGGCCTGCGAGGGGCCGAAGGTCAGGTAGCCGTCTGCGCGCAGGGCGTCCGCCACTCCGGCGGCGAGCGGTGCCTCCGGCCCGATCACGACGAAGTCGATGGCGTGCTCGGCGGCGAAGGCGCAGACCTCGGAGGCATCCTCGGGGTTCAGGCGCACGCATTCGGCGACCTCGGCGATGCCGGCATTGCCCGGTGCGCAGAACAGCCGGTCGCATTTGGGATTCTGCGAGATCGCCCAGGCCAGCGCATGTTCGCGCCCGCCGCCGCCGAGGATGAGGATGTTCATGGGTGCCGCTCCCGCTCTTGGCCCGTTGCCGACGGGGCGCTGATAGACCGGCGGGGGCCCCTGTCGCAAGCGCGGGGCCGTGCGTATTTGGGGAAAGATGAAGGTGGGCTTGCCCCGCGGGGCAAGCGCGCCCTATGTCTGGGACAACGACAAGGAGAGCTTCATGACCGCACCGCGCCCCGTGATCCTGTGCATCCTCGACGGCTGGGGCCTGCGCCCGGAGCGGGATGGAAACGCGGTGGCGCTGGCGGACACGCCCGTCTTCGACAGGTTGATGGCGACCTGCCCGCAATCGAGCCTGGCGGCGCATGGCCGCGATGTCGGCCTGCCCGACGGGCAGATGGGCAATTCCGAGGTCGGCCACACCAATATCGGGGCGGGCCGCGTGGTCTGGATGGATCTGCCGAAGATCGACAATGCGATCGAGGAGGGGGCCTTCGATAGCAATGAGGCGCTGATCGGGTTCATCGACAAGCTGAAGGCGAGCGGCGGGGCCGCGCATCTGATGGGCCTCGCCTCGCCCGGTGGGGTGCACGCCCACCAGCGGCATATCGCGCGCGCCGCGGGCGTGATCGCGGCAGCCGGGGTGCCGGTGAAGCTGCACCTGTTCACCGATGGGCGCGACGTGGCACCGAAATCGGCGCGCGAGCAGATCTACGCGCTGGAGGAGAGCCTGCCGGAGGGCGTCGAGGTCGCGACGGTGACCGGGCGTTTCTACGCGATGGACCGCGACAACCGCTGGGACCGGGTCGAGGCGGCCTATCGGGCCATCGCCGCGGGCGAGGGGCTCGGCAAGGACAATGCCGATACCGCCATCGCCGCCGCCTATGATCGCGGCGAGACGGACGAATTCATCGCGCCCTCGGTCCTGGGCGGCTACGCGGGAATGGCGGCGGGCGACGGGCTGATGTTCCTCAACTTCCGGGCGGACCGGGCGCGGGAGATCCTGTCTGCCTTCCTCGACCCGGAGTTCGACGGGTTCGCGCGCGAGACGGTTGATCTCGCCGCCGCGCTGGGGCTGGTGGAATATTCCGAGCGGCACAACGGCTGGATGGACGTGATGTTCCCCTCCGAGGAGATCCCGAACACGCTGGGCGAATGGGTCGCGAAGCAGGGCAAGCACCAGTTCCGTATCGCGGAGACGGAGAAATACCCGCATGTGACCTTCTTCCTCAATGGCGGGGAGGAGGAGCCGAACACGGGCGAGGATCGCACGATGCCCAAGAGCCCGGATGTGCGGACCTACGACATGCAGCCGGAGATGAGCGCAGGCGAGGTGACCGACAGGCTGGTCGCCGCGATCGAGGGCGGGACCTACGACCTGATCGTGGTGAACTACGCCAATCCCGACATGGTCGGGCATACCGGCGATCTGGAGGCTGCGAAGGCGGCCTGTGCCGCGGTCGACGAGGGGTTGGGCCGCGTGGTCGCGGCGGTCGAGGCCGCGGGCGGCGCAATGATCGTCACCGCGGATCACGGCAATTGCGAGGTGATGGTCGACCCCGAGACGGGCGAGCCGCATACCGCGCACACGCTCAACCCCGTACCGGTGATCCTGGTCGGCGGGCCGGAAGGCGCGCGGCTGTCGCCGGGGCGGTTGGCGGATCTGGCGCCGAGCCTGTTGCAGCTGATGGAACTCGACCAGCCCGAGGAGATGACGGGCAGGAGCCTGATATCCGTCTGAGGGCGCTCGCATATGTGTTGACGTTATGGGCCCTGCCGCTCACCGCGCAAGTCGACGCGGTCGGTCGGACCGAGCGCGCGGCGGCGCTGATCGCCGAGGCGGGCGAGCGGTTCGCGGATCTGCCGCGCGGTGCGGACCGGCTGGCCGCCCTCGCCGAGGTCGTGCAGGGCTACGAGATCGGATTGGTCGCACAGCGGGAGGTCGAGCGGGACCTAGCGCGGCGCGCGGGCGTGCTGCGCGCGGAGGTGGAGCGGGAAAATGCCCGCATCGCCCGCCTGCTGGCCGGGTTGCAGCGCGCGGCGCTGGCGCCCGCGCCGCTGTTGATGCTGCATCCTCAAGGGCCGGAAGGTGCGGCGCGGGCCTCTCAGGTGATGGCCGGGCTGGTGCCGCGCCTGCAGGCGGAGGCGGAGGGTGTGCGCACGTTGATGGCGGAGCTCGATGCGCTGGCGAGGGAACAGGCGCGATCGGCCGAGTCTCTGCGCGACGGCTTGGCGGGCGTAGAGGCAGCGCGGGCGGAACTGCATGCGGCGCTCGACGGCCGCACCCTGACCCCGCCGCCGGACCCCGCGCTGGTGGCGCGACTGCGCGCGGATGCGACGAGCCTTCAGGATTTCGCGCGGATGCTTGCGCGGCAAGGCGGCGGGTCGGGCCAAGACGAGGGGTTCGCGGACCAGCGCGGTCGCTTGCCTCTGCCCGCGCCGGGGCGCGTCGTGCGGGCCTTCGGCGAGGCGGGCGGCGACGGGATCGTGCGGCCGGGCATCGTGCTGGCCGTCGATGGGGTGCGACAGGTGATCGCGCCCGCGGCGGGGACGCTGCGCTATGGCGGGGCGTTTCTCGACTACGGCCATATCGTCGTGCTGGAGCCGGAAAACGGCTGGCTCATGGTGATCGGCGGGCTCGACGAGGTGCAGCGTGCGGCGGGCGAGGTTCTGCTGGCGGGCGAGCCTGTCGGAACGCTCACGCAAACGCGCAGTGGTCCCGCGGGCTTTGGACTTGAACCGCAGGGCGAAACCGGAACAAATCGGCAGCGAACGATTTACGTGGAGTTGCGCCGGAACGGCGTGCCGGTCGATCCGGCGCCGTGGTTCACGATGCAACCGGAACAGGGATTGGGAAGCGAGTAGATGAACAGGATGTTTCTGGCCGGGTTCGCCGGCACGATCGCGGGTGTGATGGCAACGACGCAGCTGGCAGGTCCGCTGCTGGCGCAGAACGACGCGTCGGAACGGTCGACCTATGAATATCTCGACCTGTTCGGCAACATCTTCGAGCGGGTGCGGGCCGACTATGTCGAGGAGGTGGACGAGCGCGACCTGATCGAGAGCGCGATCAACGGGATGCTGACCTCGCTCGACCCGCATTCGAGCTATCTGCCGCCTGACGATTTCTCCGACATGCGCGAGCAGACTCGCGGCGAGTTCGGGGGGCTCGGCATCGAGGTCACTCAGGAGGACGGGTTCGTGAAGGTCGTCTCGCCGATCGACGGGACGCCCGCGGACGAGGCGGGGCTGGAGGCCAACGACTTCATCACCCACGTCGATGGCGAAAGCGTGCTGGGCCTGACGCTGAACGAGGCGGTGGACCTGATGCGCGGGCCGGTCGGCTCCGAGATCGTCATCACCGTGGTGCGCGAGGGCGAGGAGCCGTTCGAGGTCACCATCATCCGCGACACGATCCAGATCCGCGCCGTGCGCGGGCGGACCGAAGCGAGCGCGGTGGTGCTGCGGGTCACGACCTTCAACCAGCAGACATTCTCGAATCTAGAAAGCGAGATGGAGGCTCAGGTCGAGGAGCTGGGCGGGATCGATAACGTGTCGGGCATCGTGCTCGACCTGCGCAACAATCCGGGCGGGCTGCTGGATCAGGCGGTCTACGTCTCGGACGCGTTCCTGGAGCAGGGGGAGATCGTCTCAACCCGCGGGCGCAGCGCGTCCGACAGCGACCGCTACAATGCGAGCGCGGGCGATATCGCCGAAGGTTTGCCGATGGTGGTGCTGATCAATGGCGGGTCGGCCTCGGCTTCCGAGATCGTCGCCGGCGCCTTGCAGGACCATCGCCGCGCGATCATCGTGGGCGAAAAGAGCTTCGGCAAGGGATCGGTGCAGACGATCATGCCGCTGCAGGGCAATGGTGCGATGCGCCTGACCACGGCGCGCTACTACACGCCGTCGGGCCGCTCGATCCAGGCGCTGGGCATCGAGCCCGACGTGATCGTCGGCCAGCGCATCGCCGGCGAGGAAGAAGAGGAGGGCGTGATTCCGCGCCGCTCCGAGGCCGACCTGCGCGGCTCGATCAGCAATGACAGCCTGACGCCCGAGGAGCTGGAGCAGTTGGAGGAAGAGCGCGAGCGGCTGGAGGCGGATGCCCTGCTGCGCAACGACGACTTCCAGCTGGCCTATGCGCTCGACATTCTCAAGGGGCTGGCCGTCTACGGCGACCGCTGATGGATGTGAGTGCCTTGCCCTATCGTCCGTGCGTCGGCGTCATGCTGACGGACGGGCGGGGGCGGCTTTTCGCGGGCGCGCGCGTGCACGGGGCCGCGGGGGCCTGGCAGGCCCCGCAAGGCGGCATCGACGATGGCGAGACGCCCGAGGTCGCGGCCCTGCGCGAGTTGGAGGAGGAGGTCGGCGTGCGCGCCGATCAGGTCAGCGAAATCGCCCGGACCTCCGACTGGCAGTATTACGATCTGCCGGTGGAGATCGTGCCGACCCGCTGGGGTGGTAAATACCGCGGGCAAAAGCAGATGTGGTTCCTGCTGCGGCTGGATACCGACGATGCCGCGATCGACATCGCTACGGAGCATCCCGAATTCTCGGACTGGGCGTGGATGCGGCCCGAGGTATTGCTCGATGAAATCGTCGCCTTCAAGCGCCCGGTCTACGAAGCGGTGCTGACCGAGTTCGCGCCGCACCTGTCGGGCAGCGCGGATTAGAGCGGCGCGCAGGCCCGACCGGCGTTGATCGAGGAGACCCGGCCGAGCCGGTAGGCGCCCGAGAAACCGTCGGCAGAGAAGCCGTCGGCCATCGCCATGCCCATGCCATAAGCGTTCTGCACGTCGCCGATGCTCGACCCGATGCCGACGCCTGCGTCCGTGCGCAGCCGGTCGTCGCCGGTGGCCGTCCAGCCGGAGAACTCGATCCCCTCGGCGAAGAGCGTCACATCGTCGAAGCGGACCGCGGTGACGATGCCCCCCGGACAGGTGATGCCGCTGTCGCGCGACAGGACGGGACCGAGCACGGGGGCGAGCGTCATCTCCACCAGATTTATAGGCTCTCCGAATCCGATCAGGCGATCGCTGCCGGGCTGTTCGAGAATCAGGCCGGAGCGGGCCAGCAGGACGCGGCTGTCCCCGTCGAGTCGCGCCCGGTCGGACACGGGCGCGCAGGCGATGACGGCCGAGGCCAGGAGGAGGGAGAGGACGATACGCATGGAACGGGTACTCGGAACAGGAAACTAGGAGGGCAGGTCAGCCGAGGGGATGATGGGGAAGAAAATCCCAGATGACCAGAGGCCGAACCAGCTCTCGCCCTCGACCTCGTGATGGGATCCGATCTCGACCAGGCGGTAGAAGCTCTTGCGGTCGATCAGCGCGTCGAGATTGCGACGGATGTTGACGTAAGGAGACGGCTCCCCGGTCTCGGCGTCGCGGGTGACGCGGATCGGGTGGTCGGGACCGGCGGTCGCCTCGTCGCCGACATGGGTGGTGAAGGTGAGGCGCATGTCCTCGCCCGATCCCTCGGCCACGAAATCCTGCGCGACGAAGGGCGCGTCCTCCACCGTGATGCCGACCTTCTCGACCGGTGTGACGAGGAAGTAGTCGTCGCCCTCGCGCTTGAGGATCGAGGAAAACAGCTTCACCAGCGGTTTTCGCCCGATCGGGGTGCCGAGGTAGAACCACGTCCCGTCCCGCGCGATGCGCATGTCGAGATCGCCGCAGAAGGGCGGATCCCATTTCTCGACCGGGGGCAGGCCGCGCGGGGCGGCCTTGCGCACCTGCGCCTCCAGGCTGTCGGCTGTGACGTTTTGCGCGGGCTTTGCGATATCGTTCACGGGTCTTTGCCTTTCGGATCGTGCGGTTCCATGTTCCAATGATAGTGCTGATCGCGCACAGGACAGGGGACGGGTATGAGCGAGCAACTTCTCAACGAGATCGAGGCGGCCGGGGAGCGGCTGTCGCGCGTGCGCGAGATGGTCGCCCGCCGGGTGATCGGGCAGCGCGCCGTGGTAGATCTGTCGCTCGCCGCGATCCTGTCGGGCGGGCATGGCCTGCTGGTCGGCGCGCCGGGTCTCGCCAAGACGCTGCTGGTCGAAACGCTCGGCACGGTCCTGGGTCTGAGCGCCAACCGGGTGCAGTTCACGCCGGACCTGATGCCGGCGGATATTCTGGGGGCCGAGGTGCTGGAGACCGCACCCGATGGCAGCCGGGCGTTCCGCTTCATCGAGGGGCCGATCTTCTGCCAGCTTTTGATGGCGGACGAGATCAACCGCGCGGGGCCGCGCACGCAGTCGGCGCTGTTGCAGGCGATGCAGGAGCGTCACGTGAGCATCGCGGGCGCGCGGCGCGATCTGCCCGCGCCATTCCATGTGCTCGCCACGCAGAACCCGATCGAGCAGGAGGGGACCTATCCGCTGCCCGAGGCGCAGCTCGACCGGTTCCTGTTCCAGATCGACGTCGATTACCCCGAGCGGGAGGACGAGCGGGCGATCCTGATGGCCACGACCGGCGCGGAGAGTGCCGGGATCGAGGGTGTGCTGAGTGCCGCGGAACTGATGGCGATGCAGGACACGCTGCGCCGGATGCCGGTAGGCGACGCGGTGGTGGAGGCGATCCTCGACCTCGTGCGCGCGGCGCGGCCCGGTGCGGATGCCGAGGTGACGCGTGACGTCGCCTGGGGGCCGGGGCCGCGGGCGGCGCAGGCGCTGATGCTGGGCGTTCGGGCGCGGGCGCTGCTCGATGAGCGGTTGGCGCCGGATCTGGGCGATGTGGCGGCCTTGGCGGGGCCGGTCCTGCAGCACCGGATGGCGCTGACATATGCCGCGCGAGCGGAGGGCGTGACGCTCGACGCGACCATCGCGCGGCTGGTGGAGCGGCAGGTCGGACTGGCGGACGCGGCGTGAGCGGAACCGCCCTGCGCGCCCGTGCCGAAGGGCTGACCCGCGCGCTGCCGCCACTGCTGGCGCGGGCG
>NZ_JAWDKL010000022.1:0-59895 GCF_032464675.1 Roseobacter sp. HKCCA0434 | reverse complement strand
CGACCCGGCCGCGCAGGGCCGTGACCCCGCGCCAGGCGGCCCCCGCGATCCCCGCGACGGTCGCGCCGCTGGTCCCCAGACCCGACAGGACATAGCGGCGCAGCGCCGCCCCCTCGGCCCGATCGAGGCCGAAGCCGAAGAACCCCACCAGCAGCAGCGCCAGCCCGCTCGCCACCGCGACCAGCGGCAGCGCCAGCCCCGCATCGAGCGGCAGCAGCGACAGGAGCACGCCCCCCACCCCGTCGCCGAACAGCCCGCCGAGGCCGTAGCTCGGCAGCCAGCGCGTCGGCGGGACATGCATCGCGGCGAAGATGGCGGTCAGCGCGATCATCGGCAGGAGCAGGATCAGCCCGGTCAGGAACCGTGCCTCGCCCCGCCGCATCACCAGCCGCACGCCCCAGACGGCGAGGGCCGCGGGCAGAACCCAGGCCGCCCAGCCGATTGCGCGGATCAGCACCTCGGCCAGCGTCGCGCCGACATAGCCCAGCGCGTTGCCCGGCGCGCGATCCACCGCGTTGAAGAAGCTCGGGTCGTCCGCCGACCAGGTCCACAGCAGCGCCGCGACCGCCAGCGCCGCGGCCAGCAGCCCCGCCCCGATCAACCGCCCGACGCCCTGTCCCAGCGCCGCCTGCATCCGCGAGGGCATGAAGGGATCGCGCGCCCGTCCCGTGGTGAAGATCGTCATGCCGCATCCTCCGCTTCGAGTTCCGCGCGGATGGCCTCCAGCCCCCGCATCACCACGTCCGCCGGGGCGACCAGCGCCACCCGGATATATCCCCGCCCCGGATCGCCCCCGCCAAGCCGCGCATCCGTGGGACGGCTGAGATAGGAGCCAGGCAGCACCTTGACCCCGTGCCGCGACCACAGCCGCATGGTCATCTCCTCGTCATCGCGCACGGCGATCCACAGGAAGAAGCCCGCTTCGGGCGGCGTGTAGCCGGGCAGGTCACCCAGCACGCGATCGGCCAGCGCGAATTTCTCGGCATAAAGCGCGCGGTTCGCCTCGACATGCGCCTCGTCCGACCAGATCGCGGTCGCGGCCATCTGCGCGGGCAAGGGCAAGGGCGCGCCCGCATAGGAGCGCAGCTGCTTCATCGCCGCGATGCTGCGCGGCCCCCCGGCGCAGAAGCCCGAGCGCAGGCCAGGCAGGTTCGAGCGCTTGGACAGCGAATGGAACACCGTCACCCGTTCGGGGTCGGCGCCGATCCCGCGCGCGACCTCCAGCGCCCCGGTCGGCGGCGCGCTGCGCCAGATCTCGGAATAGCACTCGTCGGCGAAGATGCGGAAATCATGCGTGTCGGCCAGCCGGATCAGGTCCGCCCAGTACTCCCCGCTCGCCACCGCGCCCTGCGGATTGGCGGGAGAGCACATGTAAACGGCGGCGGTGCGCGCCAGCAGATCGGCGGGGACACTCGCGAAATCCGGCAGGAAGCCGTTTTCGGCGAGCGCAGGCACGTAGACCGGCTCGGCCCCCGCGGTCAGCGCGGCGACGGCATAGCATTGGTAGAACGGGTTCGGGAGCAGCACGACCGGGCGCTGGCCGTCCTTCTCCTCCGCCACCAAGGCGACGCAGGCGGCGAACAGCCCCTCGCGCGTGCCGTTGAGCGGCAGCACCTCCCGCTCCGCGTCCGCCTCGACGCCGTAGCGGCGGGCGAGCCAGGCGGCGATGGCGCCGCGCAGCTCGGGCGTGCCCTCGTTCGGCGGATATTTGGCATAGCCCGCGGCGGAAGCGGCCAGCACCTCGGCCAGCATCGGTGGGACCGGGTGCATCGGCTCGCCGATCGACATGGGCAACGGTTCGGCCCCCGGCGTCAGCGGGTCGAGCAGCGCGCGCAGGCGCGGGAACGCATATTCCGGCAAGCCGGAAAATCGCTGGGGATACTGCATGTCGTGCCTCGTGGTCGGGATCGTGCGCGTCCCGTTGGCGGGCAGTCTACCCCGTCCGCCCCCGTCCGGTCCAGTCCGGCGACAGGGTCAGAGCGGACGCCCCCGCATCAGCCGCGGCAGGTCGCCGCTCAGCCCTGCCGCCTCGCGCATGAAGGCGCGGCGCAGCGGGGCGGCGGCATTGACGGCGCCGAGGCCGAGGTCGCGCGCCGCGCGCAGGACCGGGTTGTCGTTCGAGAACAGCCGGTTCAGGCCATCCGTCGCCACCGCCAGCCCGCCCGTGTCGAAGCCGCGCCAGCGGGCATAGCGGTCGAGCACGGACGCCTTGCCCCAATCCTCGCCCCGCCGCTTCGCGTCCGTCAGCACTTCCGCCAGCGTGGCCACGTCGCGCAGACCGAGATTCAGCCCCTGCCCTGCCAGCGGATGGATGCCATGCGCGGCATCGCCGACCAGCGCCACGCGCTCGGCCGTCCAAGCCCTAGCGAGGCTCAGGGCCAGCGGATAGGTGTAGCGCGCGCCGGCGAGCGACACCTCGCCCAGAAAATCGCCGAAGCGCGGTGCCAGGGCGGCGAGATAACCCGCCTCGTCCAGCGCATTGATCGCCCCCGCCCGCTCGCGTGCCTCGGTCCAGACGATCGAGACGCGGTCGCCGGTCAGCGGCAGGATGGCGAGCGGTCCTTCTGCGAAGAACATCTGGTGAGCGGTCCCGCCATGCGGGCGCGAAATGTCGAGCGCGCAAACCAGCGCAGTCTGCCGGTAATCGGTCTGCATCCGCCCGACCCCCGCCCGCTCCGCCGTGCCGGATCCCCTGCCATCGCAGCCGACGATCAGTCCGCAGGTCAGACGGGAGCCATCTGCGAGGTGCAGCACCGCGCCATGCGGCGTCGTCTCCTGCGCCGTGACGGTCGCAGGCGCACGCAGTTCGATCCGCGTCTCCCCGGCGACCGCATCGTGCAGAACCGCGCGCAGGTGCCGATCTTCGACCATCGCGCCGAACGGGCCTTCCTCGATCTCGGCACTGTCGAAATGCACGTGGTGCGGGCTCGCGCCGTAGCCAGCGCGCCCGTCGGCCACCACGATGTCGCGGATCGGCTGCGCGGCGTCCGAAAGCTCGTCCCACAGGCCGAGCGCCTCCAAAAGGCGTTGCGAGCCCAGTGCGATGGCGTAGGCGCGCCCGTCGAACCCGTCGGCGCGGGTGGCGGACGGATCAGCGGCGTCGATCAACGTCACGCGGAAGCCCGCCCGCGCGCAGGCCAGCGCCAGGATCGGGCCATTGAGGCCGCCGCCGACGATGGCGATATCGGTATCCCGTGTCATGCCCGCACATGTGGACCGGGCGACCCCGATTGTCCATCGCGCGCCAACCCCCTACCGTGCGGCAAACCGCGCGAGGAACCGCCATGACCGAGATCCACACCCTCACCGCTGCCGAGATCGGACGCCGCATCGACGATGGCCGCCTCGATCCTCGCGAGGTCGCGGACGCCTTCCTCGACCGGATCGCGTCGCACTCGGACGGGGCGGATATCTACGCCCGGGCCACGCCCGACCGCGCACGGGCCGAGGCGGACGCAGCCGCCGCCCGCGCGCGCGACGGTGTGCGGCGCGGCCCGCTCGATGGCGTGCCGCTGTCGTGGAAGGACCTGTTCGACACGGCAGGCACCGCGACCGAGGCGGGATCGGCGCTCATGTCGAACCGGGTGCCCCAGGCCGACGCCGAGGTGCTGCGCCGTGCGACGCTGGGCGGATCGGTGTGCCTGGGCAAGACCCACATGACCGAGCTGGCCTTCGCCGGGATCGGCTACAACCCGATCACCGCGACGCCGCCCAACGTGCACGACCGCGAGCGGGTGCCGGGCGGCTCCTCTTCCGGCGCCGCCGCCTCGGTCGCGCATGGGCTCGCGCCCGCGGGGATCGGCAGCGACACGGGCGGATCGGTCCGGGTGCCCGCCGCCTGGAACGGGCTGGTGGGGCTGAAGACCTCGTCCGGTCGCCTGCCGCTCGACGGCGTGGTGCCGCTCGCGCCCTTCTTCGACACGGTCGGGCCGTTGACGCGGACGGTCGAGGACGCGGCGCTGGTCTTTGCCCTGCTGGCGGGAGAGACCGAGCCCGACCTCGCCGGGGCGGACCTCACGGGTAAGCGGTTCATGGTGCTGGAAACGAGCGCCTTCGACGACATCCGCGACGCGCCCGCCGACGCCTTCGAGGACGCCGTGCGGCGGCTGGAGACGGCAGGCGCGCACATCGAGCGTGGCGCGGTCGCGGCGGTGGCCGAGGCCATGCCGCTTTCGGCACAGCTCTTCGCGCCTGAGGGCTATGCCCATCACGGCGCGCGGATCGAGGCAAACCCGGACGCGATGTACGAGGAGGTGCGCGAGCGGTTCCGGCTGGGCCGCGACGTGACCGCGGCGGACTATCTCGGCGCGCGGATCGCGCTGGACGGGCTGCGGGCGGAATACCTCGCCGCCACCGCCGGCTACGACGCCGTACTGGTCCCGACCGCGCCGATCCTGCCGCCGAAGCTCGACCGGCTGAAGACCGATGGCGCCTATTACCGCGAGCAGAACCTGATGACCCTGCGCAACACGCGCATCGGCAACCTCATGGGCCTCGCGGTGCTGCAATTGCCCACGGGCACGCCTATGTGCGGGATCAGCCTGATGACCCCCCCGGGCACCGAGCGCGGGTTGCTGCGGCTCGGCATGGCGGCGGAGGCGGCGCTCGGCTGAGAGCTGCGCCTCCGGCGGGGATATTGGGACGAAGAAGACGCGGTCAGACCGCGCGCTCCATGTCCTGATGCTCCAGCCCCGCTTCCATGTAGCGCGGGCCAACCGGCATGAACCCCGCACGCGTATAGAGCGAGATCGCCGCGACCTGCGAGCCGAGCTTGGCACGGCGCACCTCCGGCTCCGCCTGCAACCGCTCCAGCATCACCGCGAGCATTCGACCGCCGAGGCCGGTGCCGCGTGCGTCGCGCAGCACGCAGACCCGCCCGATCTTGGCCGTGCCGTCCGCGATCAGGATCCGCGCGGCACCAATGCTACGCCGGTCGTCGCTGGCCAGCAGGTGCAGCGCCTCGCCATCGCGCCCGTCCGCCTCGTCGGCGAGGCTGACGCCCTGCTCGAGCACGAAGACCTCGTGGCGCAGGCGCAGGCATTCGGCCAGGTCGGCGGGGTCGGTGACGAAGCGGATATGCATGGCGGCGGCCCTCGCGGTTCGGGATTGCGCGAGATCGCCACAGCCGCGCCGGGGCGTCAAGCCTCGGGCTTGCCCGCGAAGAGGCCGGTCAGCGAGCGTTGCATCAGGTTCGTGACCGAGGGGCGGCGCAGCGCGGTGAAAGGCAGCGGGCGGCAGACCTCGATCGCGGCGACGCCGACGCGGGCGGTCAGCGCGCCGTTCACCACGCCCTCGCCGAAGCGGCGCGACAGCTTGGACAATAGCCCGCCGCCCGCGACCGCGCCGATCATGTCGTCGCCCACGGCCACGGCTCCGGTCGCGATCAGATGCGCGGCGACGGTGCGGAACAGTCGCCAGGAGCCGATCAGGCCCGCGCGCCCGCCATAGATCTCCGCGATGCGGCGGATCATGCGCAGGTTGGCCGACAGCGCCGCGACGACATCGGCCAGCGCCAGCGGCAGCAGCGCGGTGACGCCCGCAACGGTGCGCGTCGCCGCCTCCACCTCGGCCCGCGCGGCGAGGTCGAGCGGGGCCAGCAACTCGCGCTCGGCCAGCGCGAGGATCGCGTCCGCGTCCATCAGGTCGGCGGCGGCGGTCTTGGTCCGCGCGACCGCTGTGCCGAGTTCAGACCGACCGGCGTAGAGCGTCGCCAGTTCCTCGGCCACCGCCCGCGCCCGGTCGGGCTGGGTCGCGCGCTCGGCCCGGTGGCGCAGGTCGTCGACCTTGGCGAGCCGCGACAGGGCGATCAGCTCGCGCAGCGCGGCCAGCAGCAGACCCGCGCCGACGATGGCGACCAGCAGCAGCACGAAGCGGCCCAGCCACACATTGCGCGCGATCATCTCGGCGGCGAAGGACCAGGCGGCCTCGCCCATCATCACCAGCAGGAGCGACACGAGCGCCCCCCAGAAGATGCGGGCGAACCAGCCGCGCCGCTTCGCCGCCATGCGGGTCGCCTGCACCATCGCGCGGCCCTGCGCCTCGGGCACCGGGGGGGCGTCGGCGGGGGTGATGCGCGCCTCGGGCAGGTCGTCCTCGATCAGGATGGGGCGGCGGGTCATCTCAGGCGATCTCCGAACAGGAACTCCGCCGCGCGGTCGAGCCGGATATGCGGCGGGCCGTCACCGGGGGCGAGGTCGATCTCGGGCGGGGCGAACTGCATCACGGAATATTCGTCGTCGAGCCAGGCCCGCGCCCCCTTGCGCGCCGGGGCCAGAAGGCGGGCGGGATCGAGCGGCAGGTCGCCCGCGTGCAGCGCCGCCTGCCGCCCGGTCGAGATCAGCCGACCGCGCACGACGTCAAGCGGCTTGCCCTCATGCGTGACCTGCTGCTCCACCGTCGCGCGCAGGGAGGCGATGGCCATCGCCTCGGTCCGTGCTCCACGGAAATCGGCCCGAGACCGGGCGTCAGACAGCAGGGCCGCCATGATCGCGGCCAGGCGCGCGTGCTGCGAATGGTGCAGGTGATCGGCCTTGGTCGCGGCGAACAGGATGCGCTCCACCCGCTTGCCCAGGATCGCCGTCAGCCAGGAATTCGGACCGGGGCGGAAGGCGTCGAGGATGTCCTTCATCGCCAGCCGCAGATCCTCCACCGCCTGGGGGCCGGAATGGATCGCGCCGAGCGCGTCCATCAGCACCACCTGCCGGTCGATGCGGGCGAAGTGATCGCGAAAGAAGGGTTTGACGACCAACCGCTTGTACGCCTCGAACCGCCGCGCGAACTCGCGCCGCAGGCTGCCGGAGCGTCCCGCCCCCGGCGGCAGCGGGGCGAAGGTCAGCGCGGGCGAGCCCTCCAGATCGCCCGGCATCAGGAAGCGCCCCGGCGCGAAGCCCGACAGCCCCGCCTCGCGCACCCCGCGCAGGTAGTCGGTGAAGGCGTGGGCCTGCGCCTGCGCCACACTCTCGTCCAGCGGCGCGTCGGGATCGATGCCGTCGAGCGCGGCCAGCCACGGCCCCGCCAGCTCGGGCCGGGTGCGCGCGGTCTCGATGGTCGCCGCCGCCCAGTCGTCGTAACCGACGCTCATCAAGGGCAGGTCCAGCAGCCATTCGCCGGGATAGTCGGTGATGTCGAGATGGATGGTTCGCGGGCCGCTGAGGCCCTTGACCCAGCTGCCGCGCCGGACCTTCAGCGACAGGCGCAGCTGGCTGATGGCGCGCGTGCTCTCGGGCCAGTGCGGCTCGGGCCCCGTGAGGGCCGCGAGGTGACGTTCGAACTCGAAACGGGGGATGGTGTCGTCGGGCTGCGGCTGCAGGAACACCGTCTCGATCCGCCCGTCGGCGGCGGCCTGAAGCTGCGGCATCCGCCCCCGGTTCAGCAGGTTCGCGACCAGCGAGGTGATGAAGACGGTCTTGCCCGCGCGGCTCAGCCCCGTGACGCCCAGCCGGATCACCGGGTCGAACAACGCCTCGCGCGTGCTCGCCTGCGCGTCCTCCACCCGACGCAGCATGCCGTCGGCGATGTCTCCCAGTCCCAAGCGGCGCTCCCTCCTTGCGGCTGCGGGTGATATGGGGCGGGTCGCGCGGCATTGCGAGCCTTGGCAAGGCGCACGCGGCGCGCTAGGCGGTGCGCCATGCCCCGCTATGCCCTCCTCATCGAATATCACGGCGCGCCCTTTTCCGGCTGGCAACGGCAGGAGAACGCGCCCTCCGTGCAGGGTGCGATCGAGGCGGCGCTGGCGAAGTTCGCGCGGGATGCCAGCGTCGTGACCGGCGCGGGGCGGACCGATGCGGGCGTCCACGCACGCGGGCAGGTAGGCCATGTCGATTTCGACACCGACTGGGATCCCTACCGCCTGCAACAGGCGATCAACCACCACCTGCGTCCGCAGCCCGTGGCGATCACCGCCGTGTCGCGCGTCGCGGACGACTGGCACGCGCGGTTCGGCGCGCTGTCGCGGCGTTACCTCTACCGCCTGCTGCCGCGCAAGAGCCCGGCGGCGCTCGACGAGGGGCTGGTCTGGCAGGTGCGCCAGAGCCTCGACCTCGCCGCCATGCAGGCCGGGGCCGACCGGATGCTGGGCCGGCACGACTTCACCACCTTCCGCTCGACCGAGTGCCAGGCGCAGAGCCCGGTCAAGACGCTCGACCGGCTCGACGTGGTGCGCGACGGCGCGGAGGTGCACCTGCATGTCGAGGCGCGGTCCTTCCTGCACAACCAGGTCCGCAGCTTCGCGGGTACACTCGAACGGGTCGGCGCGGGGATCTGGTCGCCCGAGGACGTGACCGCGGCGCTGGAGGCGCGCGACCGCACCCGCTGCGGGCCGGTCGCACCGCCGCAGGGTCTCTACCTGATGTCGGTCGAATATCCCGAGGATCTATTCGCGACCGTAGCCCTGCGGCCGGAAAGCTACGCGAGGTAGGGCGCGAGCTTCGGCCAGGCCCCCGGATCGGCGACGGACTTGTCGCGGCAGAACGGGTTGCAAAAGCCGATGATCCGCCCGTCGAATTCGCCCAGTGAATCCGCCTGGACGGGTTTGCCCGAATAGGGGCAGGTCTCGTTGACCGGCGTGCCGCCCTCCACCGCGCGGGCGGGCAGCCGCTCACCGGGCCAAGGCCGCGTGGGCAGGTCGAGGTCGTAGCCCGGCTGCACGTAATTCTCCGCCTGCCCCATCGCGCGCCACTGGCGGAATGGCAGATGGGCGAGGTGCCGCTCGGCATAGGCGCGCGCGGCGTCCGACACCGGCAGGTCGTAGGTCACGATCCGCGTCGCGACGGGCGCATAGAACACGTCCGCGATGGAGTAGTCGCCAAACAGCCAGCGCTCGGGCGCTCCCCACAACTCCTCGATCCGCGCGAGGTCGGCGCGGACCGCATCCGACGGCTGGAACCCTTCGTAGACATGGGCGAGGTTCATGGTGCAGTCGGCGCGCAGCGCGGTGAAGCCCGAATGCATCTCCGCCACAATCGCGCGCGCCCGTGCACGGTCGCCCGCACCGGCGGGCCACATGGCAGGGCTATCCTCGGCCAGCGTCTCGGCCATTGCCAGCGTGTCCCAGACGACCGTGTCGCCCTGCTTCATCTGCGGCACCAGCCTGCTGCCGGACCCCATGCCGCGCAGGGCTTCGGCAAGCTCGTCCGAATACATGCGGTGCTGCACCACCTCGACCGCGCGGTCGAACGCGGCGAAGAGCAGCCATCCGCGCAGAGACCAGCTCGAATAGGTGCGGTCGCCGATCAGCAGGGTCCAGGTCATCGTGTCATCCTCTCGTTTCGGCGGAGGATGGCCGAGAGAACCCGCGCACGTCCAATCAGCATTCGACACACAGGCGTTCAGAATTCGTGATTGACGCAAGCGACGGACCAGTCGGCGCCGCCATGCCAGCTTAGCCGGGTCAGCGAGAGCGGTGCGATGCGGAAGGACAGCGCGCTTTTCGCGGGCATCCCGGTCGCGTGGGCGAGGGCCGCGAGGATCACGCCCATATGGGCGACGGCCACTATCGGGCCGGGGCCGCGATGCTCGGCCACGACAGTGCGAACCCGTGCCGACAGCTCGTTCCAGCTTTCACCGCCGGGCGGCGCAACGTCGCCCGGTTCGTCCCAGAAGCGGCGGGCGAGATCGGCATCGACTGCCGGATCGTCGAAGGCGAGGTCCTCCCACCTACCGTAATCGAACTCGCGCAATCGCGGCTCCGGCACGGGATCGAGGCCCAGGGCCCGCGCCGTGGCCACCGCCCGTCGCAGGTCGGAGGACAGAACGGTCGCGCCCTGCGGAAGCGCCTTGGCCAGCCGTCCGATCCGCGCCGTGTCCGACAGGTCGGCGGCGATGTCCGTCTGCCCCACCATCCGGGCGGCATGGGTGGGGCCGTGGCGGACCCACCACCAATCGACCGTCACGCCCGACCCTCGATGCTGCCTTTCAACACCAGTGGCAGGCCCGCGGCCACGAAGACGACGGTGTCGCTGACGGCCGCGATCCGCTGGTTCAGCGTGCCTTGCGCATCGCGGAATCGCCTGCCCAGAAAATTTTCGGGAACCAATCCCATGCCCGTTTCGTTGGACACACAAATCAGGTGCGCACGGGACGCGCTCAGGGCTCTCACCAGGTCCTCCCCGGCCGCATCGGTATCAAGGTCCGCCAACAGAATGTTGGTCAACCACAGGGTCAGGCAATCGATGAGAACGACATCACCCGAATTGAAGCTGCCGACGATCTTCGCCAGATCGATCGGTTCCTCGATGGTTGTCCAATCCTCTCCACGCCGATCCACATGCGCCGCAATCCTCTGCCGCATCTCGTCATCGAATGGTTGAGCGGTCGCGACATAGCAGCGTCGTCCCGACGCGCTTCGCGCCAGACGCTCGGCGAATGCCGATTTGCCCGAGCGGGCGCCGCCGAGAATCAATTCGGTCTTTCTTAAGCTTTTCACCCGATCACCTCGTCACGGCCACTGCCGGGGCATCGGGGCGTTCTAACAATCGCGGGCCCGAACCCGCAATCGCAACAGTGGGAGTATGAACATGGCAATCGACGACTCGATCGCGCGGTCCGTTACCCGGCAGGCCATGGGGGCCGAAATGCTGGACGCAGAAACGGAACTCATGTTGGCACGCGCCTGGCGGGACGAGGGCTGCGAACGCTCGTTGCACCGCCTGGTCAACGCCTACATGCGGCTCGCCGTGTCCATGGCGTCCAAGTATCGCCGCTATGGCGCCTCCATGCCCGACCTGATCCAGGAGGCCGGCGTCGGCCTGATGAAGGCGGCCGAGAAGTTCGACCCCGACCGCGGCGTGCGCTTCTCCACCTATGCCGTCTGGTGGATCAAGGCGTCGATCCAGGATTACGTGATGCGCAACTGGTCGATGGTGCGCACCGGTTCCACCTCCAGCCAGAAGGCGCTGTTCTTCAACCTGCGCCGCGTGAAGGCGAAGCTGGAGCGGGAGGCCGCATCGGGCGACGAGGTGTCCAGCCACCAGATGCGCGAAATGATCGCGACCGAGGTCGGCGTCCCCCTGCGCGACGTGGAGATGATGGAGGCGCGGCTCTCCGGCTCCGACTTCTCGCTCAACGCCCAGCAGGCCGGTGACGAGGGCCGCGAATGGGTCGAGGCGCTGGAGGATGACGGCCCCCGCGCGGAGGAGACGGTCAGCAACGACGTCGACCTGATCCGCGTGCGCGGCTGGATTTCCGAGGCGATGGTCGCCCTGACCGAGCGGGAGCGGATGATCGTGATCGAGCGCAAGATGCGCGACGATCCCCGCACGCTCGAATCGCTCGGGACCGAGCTTGGCCTGTCCAAGGAGCGGATCCGCCAGCTCGAGGCGCAGGCGCTCAAGAAACTGCGCAAGCGGCTCGAGGCCAATAACGGCGCGACGGCGGAAATGCTTGCCCTTGCCTGACCCTGCCGATTGACGCGATGATGCGACGCCCGGACCCGAGCGGTCCGGGCGTTTCGCATTTTCACGACCGGGGACCCCGACCGACATGCCGCTTCGCCTCGCCTGCCTCTGCCTCGCCCTGTTGACCGCCTGCGCCGCCGAACCGGCCCGCGATTTTCGCGCCGAGGCGGATTTCGTCATCGTCGGCGAGGTGCACGGCGTGCCGGAGCATCACGCGACACAGGCCCGGATCGCGGCGGAGATGCAGCCGGCGGCGATCGTCTTCGAGCAGATCGACAGCGCCGACACCGCGCTCGTGAACGGGCTGCTGGCAAATGGCGCGGACGCGGCGACCATCGCCGACCGCCTGGCCTGGGACGAGACCGGCTGGCCGGATTTCGCGCTCTACCACCAGATCATGCTGGCCGCGCCCGACGCGCTGATCGTCGGCGGCGGGGCATCGCGCGCGGATGTGCGCCGGGCCCGGCAGGAAGGCGCCGCCGCGGCCTTCGGCGCCAACGCGGCGCGCTACGGGCTCGACAGCCCGCTTCCCGCCCCCGAACGGGCGATCCGCGAGCAGTTGCAGATCGACGTGCATTGCGGCGCGATTCCCGCGCGGCTCGCCTCCGGCTTCGTCGAGGCACAGCGCTTCCGCGATGCCCGCCTGGCCGAGGCGGTGCTGCTCGCGTGGGAGCGGACGGACAACCGGCGCGTCCTGCTCGTCACCGGCAACGGCCATGCCCGCGTCGATTACGGCGTCCCCGCCCTGCTCGATATCGCGACGCCCGCGCTGCGCAGCTACTCCATCGGCCAGGTCGGAGAAGGCGACAGCACCCCGTTCAACGAGGTCATCGTCACACCGCTGCCCGCGGGCAGCGACCCGTGCGACGGCTTGAACCCGGTCGGCTGACGGCGTAGCTGCCGAGAGGCAAGAAGGGGCAGATGATGCAGAAACGCATTCTCCTGATCGTCGCGGGGGGCATCGCGGCCTACAAGAGCCTCGAACTCGTCCGCCTGCTGCGCGGCGCCGGTTTCGCCGTGACGCCCGTGATGACCCGCGCGGCCGAGGAGTTCGTGACGCCGCTCAGCCTGTCGGCCTTGGCGGGCGAGGCCGTGCATCGCGACCTGTTCGACCTGACGGCCGAGGCAGAGATGGGGCATATCCAGCTCTCCCGCTCCGCCGATCTGCTGGTGGTCGCGCCCGCGACCGCGAACATCATGGCGTCGATGGCCCAGGGACAATGCGACGACCTTGCCACGACGCTGCTGCTGGCCACAGATACGCCGGTGATGATCGCGCCCGCGATGAACGTGCGGATGTGGCAGCACGCCGCGACGCAGCGCAACCTCGCCACCTTGCGCGGCGACGGCATCGCGGTGGTCGGCCCGGACGAGGGCGACATGGCCTGCGGCGAGTACGGCCCCGGCCGCCTGGCGGAGCCTGCCGCGATCCTCGACGCGATCCGCGCGCGGCTGACCGAGGGGCCGCTGACCGGCAAGCGCATCCTCGTCACCTCCGGCCCCACGCATGAGCCGATCGACCCGGTGCGCTACATCGCCAACCGCTCCTCCGGCGCGCAGGGCACGGCGATCGCCGAGGCGCTGCGCGATCTGGGGGCGAACATCGTCTTCGTGACCGGCCCCGCGGATGCGCCGCGCCCCGACGGGGTGGAGGTGGTGGAGGTCGAGACCGCCCGCCAGATGCACGACGCGGTGACCGCCGCGCTGCCCGCCGATGCGGGCGTGTTCTGCGCCGCCGTCGCCGACTGGCGGATGCGCGATGCGGGTGCGTCGAAGATCAAGAAGGACGGCTCCGGCACGATTCCGGCCCTCGATCTGGTCGAGAACCCCGACATACTTGCGTCGGTCGCGCAGGGCGAGCACCGCCCCGCGCTCGTCGTCGGCTTCGCCGCCGAGACGGATGACGTCGTCGCTCACGCCGAGGCCAAGCGCGCGCGCAAGGGATGCGACTGGATCGTCGCCAACGACGTGCGGCCCGAGACCGGCATCATGGGCGGCAGCGACAACGCCGTCACCCTCGTCACGGCGGAGGGCGCCGAGCCCTGGCCGCGCCTCAGCAAGGTCGAGACCGCCCGCCGCCTCGCCGCCCGCATCGCGGAGGAACTCGCATGACCGGCCTGCGCCTCGCCGTTCCCGATCAGGAGATCCGCGTCCGTCGCGCCGACGGCTCGGATACCGAGCTCGCCCTGCCGAGCTACGCGACCGCCGGGGCTGCCGGCATGGATCTCGTCGCCAATTTCGGCGCGACCCGCCGCAGCCGGGGCGTCACGCTGATGCCGGGGGGGCGCGCGCTGATCCCCACGGGCCTGATGATGGAGATCCCGCGCGGCTTCGAGATGCAGATCCGCCCCCGCTCCGGCCTCGCGCTGCGCCACGGCGTGACCGTCGCCAATGCGCCCGGTACCGTGGACAGCGACTATCGCGGGGAGGTCGGCGTGATCCTGATCAATCTGGGTCACGAGATGTTCGAGGTCGCGCATGGCGACCGGATCGCGCAGGCCGTGCTGGCCTCGGTCACGCAAGTGCGTTGGACCGAGACCGGCACGCTGGAGCCGACGGATCGCGGCGAGGGCGGCTTCGGCTCGACGGGGCGGTCGGGTCCGAAGCTGTGACCGGGCCGCTCGGCACGCTGGCAGCAGGCGGGCTGGCCAGCCTCATGCTCATCGCGGCGCTGGCTTACGCCTTCGCCCGCGTGCTCGACCGGCCACACCGCCGCGCGCTGGCGCTTGCCGGGCTGGTGAGCGTCGCCGCCGCCGGGCTGCTCCTGTTCGATGCGGGATTCCGGCAGGCGCTCGCCGCGAACCTTCAGGCCGTGGCGGTGCTCGCCCTGATCGTCCTGCCCTTCGCGGGCTACGCGCTGTTCCTGCGCCGCATCCGCCGCGCGCGGGCGCCGGGGGCCGCGCAAACCCCTGCCGGCCTGCGTCTGATCGAGGCCGACGACGCCCTGCATACGGAGATGCGGGCCGCCCTGATGGCGGAGGACCATGCGACGCCCGGATTCCGGCGGGAGGCCTTCTCGGTCGCGTGGAAGGACGAGGCCGGATCGGTGCTGGGGGCCGTGCGGTGCATCATCCTCCACGACGTCGCGGAGTTGAAATCCCTCTACGTGCATCCCGAGGCGCGCAGCCGCGGCATCGGGCGCGACCTGATCGAGGGCGCGCTGACCGAATGTCGCGCGCGCGGCGCACGGCGCGCGATCCTCGACACGTTCACCTGGCGAGAGGTGCAGCCGCTCTACGAAGAGCTCGGCTTCGAGGTCGTGCGCAGCGTGCCCTATGACCGTGAGGCGCGTCTCTTTATGGAGAAACCATTGTGAGCCCCGAAGAGCTGCAACGCTATGCCCGCCACATCGTCCTGCGCGAGATCGGCGGACCGGGCCAGCAGAAGCTCCGCGCCGCGCGGGTGCTGCTGGTCGGCGCGGGCGGGCTGGGCGCGCCTGCCGCGATGTATCTCGCCGCCGCAGGCGTCGGCACGCTCGGGATCGTGGATGACGACGTGGTGTCGCTGTCCAACCTGCAACGGCAGGTGATCCACGACACGGGCGCAGTCGGCACGCCCAAGGTCGTCAGCGCCGCGCGGAGCCTGGCGCGGCTCAACCCGCATGTCGCGGTCGAGGGGCACGAGACCCGGCTGGACGACGCGACGGGCGCGGAGCTGATCGACGCCTATGACCTCGTGCTCGACGGCTCGGACAATTTTGAGACGCGGCATCTGGTCAATCGCCTCTGCGTCGCGGCGGGCCGCCCGCTGATCTCCGCGGCGATGACGCAATGGGAAGGGCAGATTTCCCTCTATCACCCCGCCTCCGGCGCGCCCTGCTATGCCTGCGTGTTTCCGGACGTGCCCGCGCAGGGCCTCGCGCCAAGCTGTGCCGAGGCCGGGATCGTCGGCGCGCTGGGCGGTATCATGGGCGCGATGATGGCGATGGAGGCGATCAAGCACCTGACCGGCGCGGGCCGCACCCTGGCCGGGCGGTTGGTGCTGCACGACGCGCTGGATGCCGAGACGCGCCGCGTGAAGATAAGCCGCCGGGACGATTGTTCGGTCTGCGGCGAAGGGGCGCTGCCCCTCTGACCCGTGCCGGGTCATTCACCCCGGGATATTTGCCCCGAAGCAGAAGAGGGGGCCGCGCGGATGGCGGCCCCCGATCGTTCAGCCGTTGGCGCGGATGGTCTCGTTCTTCGGATCGTAGGGGCTGTCCTCGACGACCTCCGCGTCCCACAGCTCCTTGAACATGCGCACCTTGAGCTTCGTGCCGACCTCGGCCAGCTCCGGCTTCACGTAGCCGATGCCGATGGACTTGCCGAAATGGACCGAGTAGCCGCCCGAGGTCAGGCGCCCGACGACCTCGTCGCCCGACAGCACGGCCTCGCGGCCCCAGGGATCGGCATCCTCCGGCCCGTCGATCAGCACGGTCACGCATTTCGCGCGGATGCCGGTGTCGAGCATGGCCTGCTTGCCGATATAGTCCTTGTCCATGTCGACGAAGCGGTCGAGCCCGGCTTCCAGCGGGGTCGCGTCGCGCCCGAGGTCGGAGCCGAAGGCGCGGTAGCTCTTCTCCTGCCGCAGCCAGTTCTGGGCGCGCGCGCCGCAGAGCTTCAGCCCGTATTCGGCGCCCGCCTCCATGATCTTGTCGAAGAGGTGGTTCTGCATCTCGATCGGGTGGTGCAGCTCCCATCCCAGCTCGCCGGTATAGGCCACGCGGATCGCCAGCGTCGGCACCATGCCGAGATCGATCTTGCGCGCGCTGAGCCAGGGGAACGCCTTGTTGACCAGCTCCGCCGCGGGATCCGCCGCCACGATCAGCTTCTTGAGGATGTCGCGCGCGCGCGGCCCGGCGAGCGCGAAGACGCCGTATTGCGTGGTGACGTCCTGCACCTCGATCCAGCCCAGCTCGTCGCGCATCGCGGCGGCCTGCTTGACCAGATAGTCGTGGTCGTAGCCCTGCGCCGCACCGGCGGTGACGCAGTAATACTCGTCCTCCGCCAGCCGCACGATGGTCAGCTCGGTGCGCACCGTGCCCTTCACGCTCAGCGCGTAGGTCAGGTTGATGCGGCCCACCTTGGGCAGCTTGTTGCAGGTCAGCCGGTCGAGGAAGGCGGTCGCGCCCGGTCCCTTCACCATGTGCTTGGTGAAGGCGGTGGCGTCGAACATGCCGACGCTCTCGCGCACCGCCTGCGCCTCGGCCTTGGCGAACTGCCACCAGCCGCCCCGGCGGAAGCTGCGCGCCTCGTGATCGTCGAAATCGGGATGGTCGGCGAAGTAGTTGGGCCGCTCCCACCCGTTGACGCAGCCGAACTGCGCGCCCGCCTCCTTCATCCGGTCGTAGCAGGGCGCGGTGCGCAGCGGGCGCGCGGCGGGCCGCTCCTCGTCGGGATGGTGGAGGATGTAGACGTGCTCGTAGGCTTCCTCGTTCTTCTTTGTCGCGTATTCGCGGTTCACCCAGCCGCCGAACCGGCGCGGGTCGAGCGACCACATGTCGATCTCCGCCTCGCCCTCGGTGATGAGCTGGCTGAGGTAGTGACCCGCGCCGCCCGCCGCGGTGATGCCGAAGCTGAAGCCTTCCGCGAACCAGAAATTGTCGACGCCCGGCGCCGGGCCGATCAGCGGGTTGCCATCGGGCGTGTAGCAGATCGGGCCGTTGAAATCGTCTTTCAGGCCGCAATCCTCGGAGGACGGGATGCGGTGGATCATCGACATGTATTCTTCCTCGATCCGTTCCAGATCGAGGGGCAGCAGGTCGGCGCGGAAGCTGTCGGGCACGCCGAACTTGGCCCAGACGGGCGCATTGCGCTCATAGGGGCCGAGGATCCAGCCGCCGCGTTCCTCGCGCACGTACCACTTGGCGTCGGCATCGCGCAGGACGGGATGCTCGCCATTGGTCTTGCGCCACTCCTGCAGGGCGGGATCGGGCTCGGTCACGATGTACTGGTGCTCGACCGGGATCGCGGGGATGTAGCAGCCGATCATCGCGGCGGTGCGCTGCGCATGGTTGCCGGTGGCGGTGATCACATGCTCGCAGGTGATGTCGAAATGCTCTTCGCCGCCGATCAGGTTGCCGCCCTTCTCGACCATGCGGCGGCAGTGCACGACCCATTCGTCGCCGCGGCGGGTGAAGCCGTCGACCTGCACCTTGCGGATGATCTCCACCCCGCGCTGGCGGGCGCCCTTGGCCATCGCCTGCGTCACGTCCGCGGGGTTGATGTAGCCGTCGGTCGGGTGGAAGATCGCGCCTTCCAGATCCTCGGTCCGCACCAGCGGATAGCGGTCCTTGATCTGCGCCGGGGTCAGCCACTCGAACGGCACGCCGACCGATTCCGCCGTGGTGGCGTAGGTCATGTACTCGTCCATCCGGGCCTTGGACTGCGCCATGCGCAGGTTGCCCACGACCGAGAAGCCCGCGTTGAGGCCCGTCTCCTTCTCAAGCGTCTTGTAGAACTTGATGGAGTAGTCGTGGATCCACGTCGTCGCGTAGGACATGTTGAAATAGGGCAGCAGACCCGCCGCGTGCCAGGTGGAGCCGGCCGTCAGCTCGTCCCGTTCCAGCAGGAGCGTGTCGGTCCAGCCCGCCTTGGCCATGTGATAGGCGATCGACGCCCCGACCGCTCCGCCCCCGACGACGACTGCGCGTGCATGTGTTCTCATCCCGACCGTTCCCGTAGCTCGAACCAGACCTGATCCCGTTCTAGCCGCCTGCCCCGTGGCTCTCCATGATGGTGCGACAGGTGATGGGGCGTTTCCGACCTGTCATCTCGCCGCAGCCCTTGCCCAATCGGGCAGGGCGTCCAGATTGCAGTGGGAACCGCATCCAGGGGGCCAGATGTCCGACAATCCGCTGCTCGCCGAATGGACGTCCCCGCACGGCCTGCCACCCTTCGATAGGATCGAGACCGACCATTTCGCGCCCGCATTCGACGTCGCGCTGGACGAGGCGCGGGCGATCAACGCCAGGATCGCCGCCAATGCCGAGGAGCCGAGCTTCGCCAACACCATCGCGCAGATGGAGTTCGGGGGCGTGCTGCTCGACCGGGTGGCGTCGGTCTTCTTCCACTTCGCCGGAACCGACGCGACGCCCCAGATCGAGGCGCTGATGCGCGACCTCTCGCCGCGCCTCGCGGCCTTCTCGTCCGAGACCTTGCAGGATCAGGCCCTGTTCGGACGGGTCGACCGGCTGTGGCAGCAACGCGACCGCTTCGACCTCGCGCCGGAGGAGGCGCGGGTGCTGGAGCTCTACCACCGCATGTTCGTCCGCGCGGGTGCCGCGCTGGAGGAGGCGGAGCGCACCCGTCTCGCCGCCATCATGCAGCGGCTGGCTGAGCTCGGCACCGCCTTCACGCAGAACCTGTTGGCGGACGAGCGGGAGTGGGCCGCAGACCTGACCGAGGACGACCTCGCCGGTCTGCCCGAGGATCTGCGCCGCGCCATGCGGACCAAGGACGGCTGGCAGCTGACGCTCGCCCGCTCCATCGTTGTGCCCTTCCTGGAAAGCTCCACCCGCCGCGATCTGCGGGAGATGGCCTGGCGCGCCTGGACCTCGCGCGGGGCCAATGGCGGCGACAGCGACAACCGCGCCATCGCAGCGGAGATCCTGTCGCTGCGCCACGAGCGCGCGCAGCTTCTGGGCTTCGACGATTTCGCGTCCTTCAAGCTCGCGACCGAGATGGCCAAGACGCCGGACGCCGTGCGTGACCTGCTGATGCAGGTGTGGAAGCCCGCCAAGGCGAAGGCCGAGGCGGAGGCGGACGATCTGCGTGCCCTGATCGCCGAGGCGGGCCACAACCACCCGCTCGAAGGCTGGGACTGGCGCTTCTACGCCGAACGCCAGCGCGCGCGGGAGCATGATTTCGACGCTGCGGCGCTGAAGCCCTATTTCACGCTCGACGGCATGATCGCCGCCGCCTTCGAGGTGGCCGATCGGCTGTTCGGGCTGTCGTTCCGCCCGATCGACGCGCCCGCGCCGCATCCCGATGCCCGTTGGTGGGAGGTGATGAAGGGCGAGCGCCAGATGGGCGTGTTTCTCGGCGACTATTTCGCCCGTCCGGGCAAGCGCTCCGGCGCATGGTGCTCCCGCCTGCGCGCGCAGGCCGGGCACGTCCGCCCCGTCGTCACCAATGTCTGCAACTTCGCCAAGGGCGACCCGGCGCTGCTGACCTTCGACGATGCGCGCACCCTGTTCCATGAGTTCGGCCACGCGTTGCACCATCTGCTGAGCGAGGCGACCTACCCGATGGTCTCGGGCACCTCCGTCGCACGCGACTTCGTGGAATTGCCCAGCCAGCTCTACGAACACTGGCTGTCCACCCCCGACATCCTGCGACGCCATGCCCGGCACTACGAGACGGGAGAGCCGATTCCGGCGGACATGCTCGACAAGCTGCTGGCCTCCGAGACCTTCGGTCAGGGCTTCTCGACCGTCGAATACGTGGCCTCCGCCCTCGTCGATCTCGATTTCCATACCGGCACGCCTCCCGCCGACCCGATGGAGGCGCAGGCCGCGACGCTCGCGCGCATCGGGATGCCCGACGCGATCCCCATGCGCCACGCGACGCCGCATTTCGCGCATATCTTCTCGGGCGACGGCTATTCCGCCGGGTACTACAGCTACATGTGGTCCGAGGTCATGGATGCCGACGCCTACGAGGCGTTCGAGGAAACCGGCGACGCCTTCGACGCCACGATGGCCGAGAAGCTCGCCACCCATGTCTATTCCGCAGGCGGCACGCGCCCGCCGGAAGATCTCTACACCGCCTTCCGGGGCCGGATGCCGGGACCGGAGGCGCTGCTGCGCGGCCGGGGCCTCACCGGGGCATGAGCGGCAAGGAACGCGACCTCACCACCGGCTCGGTCGCCGGGCACATGCGCGCGGTCGCGGTTCCCGCGGCGCTGCAACTGCTGTTCGTCACGCTCTACAACATCACCGACACCTTCTACGCGGGCCGCATCTCGACCGAGGCGCAGGCCGGGCTCGGCATCGGCTCGCAGCTCTATTTCCTGATCATCGCCACCGGCATCGGCTTTCGTATCGCCATGTCGGCCTTCGTTGGCAACGCGCTCGGCTCGGGCGACGGCGACGGGGCGGCGCGCGCCTCGGCGCAAGGCATCGGTGCAGCGATCGGCGTGACGGCGATCGCGATGGTCGCGGGCTACTGGGGCCTGCCCGCCCTGATCAACGCAGTCGCCGCGGATGGCGGCTATGCCGAGGCGGCGGCCACCTATTGCCGGATCATGCTGCTCGCCGCCCCCGGCTTCATCATCACCAACGCGATGACGGGATTGCTGAGCGCCCAGGGCGATACCGTCACGCAGGAACGCGGACAACTCGCCGCCACGGTGGTGAATGTCGGCCTGAACCCGCTGCTGATCTGGGGCATCCCCGGCCTCTGGGACGGGTTCGGCCTGAACGGAATCGCGGTCGCCACCGCGCTCGCGCAGACCGGGGTGATGGTCTATATCGGCATCAAGACCGCCCGCTCCGACGCGCTCGACGGGCTGAGCTGGTCGAACCTGCGCCCACGCCTCGACATGCAGATCCGCCTGTTCCGCCAGATCGTACCCGCCTGCGCCACGATCTACGTGACCGTGCTGGGCGGGGTCATCTGCCAGTACTTCCTGCGCGAGTTCGGCGAAGACGCGGTCGCGGCCTACGGAGTCGGCTTCCGCCTGCAACAGCTTTTGCTGCTACCGGTGATCGGGCTGACCACCGCGCTGCTGCCGATGACCGCGCAGAACCTCGGTGCGGACGAGCCCGACCGTATCCACAAGGCCTTGCGCCTGACTGGCATCGTCGCCCTCGGCGTCATGGTGGTCGGCGCGATCGTGATCTGGACGGCGGGTGAGCCGCTGGTCTCCCTGTTCAACTCGGACGAGGCGGTGATCGACTACGCCGTCGACTACCTGCGCATCCTGTCCGTCGCCCTGCCCTTCTTCGCGTTGATCTTCATCGCTCAGAACCTGCTTCAGGGGATGGAGAAGCCGGAATGGCCGCTCGCGATCGGCCTGTGGCGGCTGGGTCTGGGCCTGTTCCTGTTCTGCCTGCTCTTCGTCGAGGTGCTGGATCTCGGGGTCAACGGCATCTGGTTCGCGCTGGCGGCCGGTGCGGCGACGGGCGCGGCCTTCGCCACCTTCATCGCGGTGCGAAAGGCGCGCCAGACCTGCATCCTGAAAGGCTGATCAGAACCACTGCCCCGGCTCGATGATCCCCTCCTCCAGCAACTGTTCCGAATGCCAGCGGAACGGCAGCGACCGGCGCCACAGGAAGCTGTCGATCTCGAACATGGAGCCGGGATTGCGCTTGAGGCTCTTGGCCACGCGGAAGGACGCGACGGCGATGGTCGCATTGTGGTGCCACGGGCAGGAAACCGTGTTCATCTCCGGCTCGTTCAGCGTCAGATCGGGCGCGATCCGCAGACCTTCGGTCGCACGAAACAACGCGATCCGGTCGATGCGCCGCCGCTCCCACGGGACGAACTGCTCGAACCGCCATGCCAGCCCGCCGAAGACATCGAACTGACGGTCGAGCGCCTCTCCATCGCGGTAGCGGTCGAAGGCGTAATATCCCGATCCGTCGAAATACGCCGCGTCCAGCGACACGCCGTCGGGATACCGGTCGAGATCACCCGCATAGAGATCGACGACGTAGCTGAAGACGGCATCGCGCCGCTCTTCTTCCAGAAAGCCCGTGAAATCGCGGATACCGCGCGTTTCCATGAAGGGAAAATAGAGGAACTCCGCGTTGAAGCACCAATAGACCCAGCGCCCGGCGAAGCGGTCGATCAGCCTGTTGAGCAGGCCGACTGCAAAGTCCCGGTCGCCGATCTGCTCCTCGATATGGACGACCCCCTCGGCATCGCCTTCCAGCACCCCGCCGGGACCGATCACGAGGATGAGGCCGAACCCCAACCGCGCATGATGCTCCAACGTGCGCGCGATGGCGGTGCGATCCTCGGCGAGGATGATCGCGACCGGACCGCTGGACGGGTCCGGACTTCCAAGATAGGCATCGAGCGTCGGATAGGTCATCGCCTTCGTCTAGCCGATCACCGCCCCGGCGGGAAGCATCCCGTGATCTCGGTATTCTTGATCCATCAACTGCAAAAAAGCGTGTGAACTACGAAACCGTACTTGTCTTTCCCTTGAATGACTGCAATTTGCAGTCCATCGTTTATTAAGCCTGCGGCAATGGAAGGGACGCCATTAAGCAGGGTTTTTGGGAAAGGGGCAAAACAAGATGACCGAGACACCTATCGTGGACAAGTCGGAGCTGCTGGGCTTCGTATCGGATATCGTATCGTCGCATGTTTCGAACAATCCGGTCGCGATGAGCGAACTGCCCGGTTTGATCGAGAGCGTCTATACCAAGCTCAACGAGCTGTCGTCGGGCGAGGCCGAGCAGGAAGTCGAGCTCGTGCCGGCCGTGCCGATCAAGAAATCGGTCACCAATGACTACATCATTTGCCTGGAGGACGGGCGGAAGCTGAAGATGCTCAAGCGGCATCTCGCCACTGCCTATGACATGACGCCGGACGAGTATCGCGCGAAATGGGGCCTGCCGTCCGACTACCCGATGGTCGCCCCGGCCTATGCGCAGAAGCGTCAGGAACTGGCCAAGAAGATCGGCCTGGGCCGCAAGCCCAAGAAGTAAGCGGTGTTGCGGCGATCCGCGCCGCCCGTTAGATGACGGCGTGACCTTCCGGGGACGAAGGTCGCGCCGTTTTCGTTTCGAGGTATGTCCGATGTCCGCGCCCAGAAAGCTCTTCGTCAAGACCTATGGCTGTCAGATGAACGTCTATGACAGCGAACGGATGGCCGGTGCGCTCGGCCAGTCGGGCTATGAGCAGACCGACGACATGGGCGAGGCGGACATGATCCTCCTCAACACCTGCCACATCCGCGAGAAGGCGGCGGAGAAGGTCTATTCCGAGCTGGGCCGCCTGCGCCCGCTCAAGGAGGCCAATCCCGACCTCAAGATCGGCGTCGCAGGCTGCGTCGCGCAGGCCGAGGGGGAGGAGATCATGCGCCGCCAGCCGCTGGTCGACCTCGTCGTCGGCCCGCAGGCCTATCACCGCCTTCCGGACATGGAGGCACGGGCGCGGCAGGGGGAAAAGGCGCTCGACACCGATTTTCCCGAGGAAGACAAGTTCGACCACCTGCCCGCCCCGCGCGGGCCGAAGGCGCGCCGCGCGCCGGCCGCCTTCCTCACCGTGCAGGAAGGCTGCGACAAGTTCTGCGCCTTCTGCGTCGTGCCCTATACGCGCGGGGCCGAGGTGTCCCGCCCCGCCGCCCGCCTGATGGCCGAGGCGCGCGACCTGGTCGAACGCGGCGTGCGCGAAATCACGCTCCTGGGCCAGAACGTCAACGCCTATCACGGCGCCGGGGACGGCGGCGACTGGACGCTCGCCCGGCTGGTCCGCGAGCTTGCCAAGGTCGATGGGCTGGAGCGGATCCGCTACACCACCTCGCACCCCAACGACATGAGTGACGACCTGATCGCCGCGCATGGCGAGATCGACAAGCTGATGCCCTACCTGCACCTGCCCGTCCAATCCGGCTCGGACGCGGTGCTCAAGGGCATGAACCGTCGCCACACGGCGGAGCAATACCTGCGCCTGATCGAGCGCATCCGCGCCGCCCGCCCCGACATCGCCATGTCCGGCGACTTCATCGTCGGCTTTCCGGGCGAGAGCGAGGCGAATTTCGCCGACACGCTCGCGCTCTGCGAGGAGGTTCGCTACGCCTCCGCCTTCTCGTTCAAGTATTCCCCCCGCCCCGGCACCCCGGCGGCCGGGCGCGACTTCGTGGACGACGCCACCGCCTCCGACCGGTTGGCGCGGCTGCAATCCCTGCTGACCCGTCATCAGCGCGAATTCCAGGAAGCGCAGGTCGGCCGCCGCATGTCCGTGCTGGTCGAAAAACCGGGGCGCGAGGCCGGTCAGCTCGTGGGCAAGTCGCCCTGGCTGCACGCCGTGCATCTCGACGCGCCCGCGGACAGCATCGGGCAGGTCGTCGATGTGGAGATCGTCGCCTCCAACCCCAACTCGCTGGCCGCGCGGCGCATCGGCGCCTGAGCCTCACAGGTCGCGATCGGTCCCCCAGATCGCGTCCTCGCGCACCCAGCCTTCGTGCCCGGACGCCTCGATCCGGCACCAGCCGCCCGTGCATTCGCCCAGCCGCGCGACGACACCCGCCTCGGCCATCGCGGCGATGGGCGCGCCCTCGACAGGCTCGCTCAGCATCTCCGCCGTAGCGCCCTCGACGATCACCGTGCGCACGCCGGACAACAGCGCGAAATGCACCCAGCCGCCCATGCCGTCGCGGTCGCGCACATTGCGCCAGTTCTCGTATTCCGCCACCACCCGCAGCGGCATCGAGCGCCGGACGAACCGCCAGTCGATGCGATAGCTCGTCCCCGGCCCGCGCCGGATGTTCGCCTGCCCCGCCTTCAGGCTGACGAAGCGCGGCAGCGGCAGCCCCGTGACCTGCCCCACCTCCTGCCCCATCGCGGGACGCGCGAACATGGCCCCCAGTCCAAGGCAGACAACACGTCGGGTCACAGGCATCGGGCGGCATTTCCGGGTTCAGTTCGTCTGCCCCGGACCATAAGGTCGACCGGCAGGGAAATCACGTCGAAAGGACCATCGCCATGCCCGGATCGAGACTGAAGGTCGCCGTCACGCGCCGCCTGCCCGAACCGGTGGAGACGCGACTGGCCGAACTTTTCGACGTCGAGCTCAGCGACAGCGACCTGCCGCTGGACCGCGAGGCGCTGGCGCGGATGATGTCGGAGGCCGACGTGCTGGTCCCGACCCTCGGCGACAAGGTCGATGCGAGCCTTCTGGCCGGGTCGGGCGATCGGTTGAAACTGATCGCCAATTACGGCGCGGGCGTCGACCATATCGATGTCGAGACCGCCCGCAGGCGCGGGATCACCGTGTCCAACACGCCCGGCGTGCTGACCGACGACACCGCCGACATGACGATGGCCCTGATCCTCGGCGTGTCGCGCAGGCTCAAGGAGGGCGTCACCCTGATGCAGTCGGGCGATTGGCAGGGGTGGAGCCCGATGGCCCTGATGGGTCACCGCATCGGCGGCAAGCGGCTCGGCATCCTCGGCATGGGCCGGATCGGTCAGGCGCTCGCCCGCCGCGCCACGGCCTTCGGCATGTCCGTCCACTACCACAACCGCCGCCGCCTGCGCCCCGAGACCGAGGAGGAGCTGGGCGTCCGCTGGTGGGAAAGCCTCGACCAGATGCTCGCCCGCGTCGACGTCCTCTCGATTAACGCGCCGCACACGCCCGCCACCTTCCACCTGATCAACTCGCGGCGGCTGAAGCTGATGAAGCCCAGCGCCTTCATCGTGAACACCTCGCGCGGCGAAGTGATCGACGAGAACGCCCTGACCCGCGCCCTGCGCGGCGGTGAACTGGCCGGCGCAGCACTCGACGTGTTCGAGCACGGGGCCAGCGTGAACCCCCGCCTGCGCGACCTGCCGAACGTCCTGCTGCTGCCGCATATGGGTTCCGCCACCGTGGAGGGGCGCACCGAGATGGGCGAGAAGGTGATCCTCAACATCAAGACCTTCGCCGACGGCCACCGCCCACCCGATCTGGTGGTGCCGTCGATGCTGTAGTTATGGTGCGAAAAAAAGGAGTATGAAATTGACTTATCGCTCGTTCGTGAATGAGGGATCACCGGTCCGAGTTGACTTTCTATCTGAAGAATCAACCCACTCCGCCAGTGTTTTGTTGGGATGCCGGGGATCTGAATTTTATTTTTGTGAGGTTAGTATTTCTCCCACGCCAGGATTTGACCCGGATACATACACGCTGACTTTTGTCATCACATGTCTCGACGAGGAACGGGCGGATGCGGATGCGGAGCGCATTCTCGATAGCTATAGAGGGAGAAAACTCATCCCGCCGGGCGAGCGCGAAAAGGCGATCGCCATTTTTGGTATGTTAACAAATAACTTGTTAGACTCTCACCGCCCTAGGCGGGTAGAGATGTGCGCTTATGAGACGAATCTGCCTGATAAAGCGTTAGAGAAATACCATATTGTATGTGACGCTGCTCGCAGAGCAGGCTATGAAGCTGGTGCTGCTGATTCGTACCGCAAGCAGGCTATGTGGATCATGGTGCGTCGCAATGAACTTGAGGAGGCGACATGAAAGTCTTCAATCGTGACGAACAAATTGAGCTTATGGAAAATGCTCAGAGCCGCTTGAATGAACGGATCTCAGTGTGGAATCAAAACACTCGTGCAAATCAGATGTTGAGGGAACGCATCAAACATCTGGAATCAGACGATGAGCAGTACACTCATTCGGTTGAGAAGATTGCGTGCTGTTAACTTACAGTATATTGGGAGTGCCAGATAACGGCGCTCCCAATTTGGTTTACATCAAGCTAAACTTTTCAGAAAAATCTCTTTGTCGACATTGCCGCCCGTGACCACGCAGATCACCGCATCGCCGGTGATCTGATCGCCCCGGTGCAGCGCCGCCGCCAGCGCCGCGGCACCGCCCGGTTCCGCGACGATCTTCAGCCGCTGGAAGGCGTGACCGATCGCCGACAGGCACTCCGCATCGCTGACCTGCAACGGTGCGCCGCAATGGCGCGCCATCAGCGGGAAGGTCAGCTCGCCCGGCGCGGGCGTGATGATCGCGTCGCAGATCGAGCCGGTCAGTCGGTCGTTGCGCTCGATCCGCCCGGCGGCCAGCGAGCGGGCCACGTCGTCGAAGCCCTCGGGCTCCACCGGGCGCGCGGTCAGATCCGTCTCCGCCAGCGCGACCGCGATGCCGCCCGTCAGCCCGCCACCGCCGCAGCAGACCAGCACATCCGCGCGGCTCACGCCCAGGTCCGTGGCCTGCGCCGCGATCTCCAGCCCCGTGGTCCCCTGCCCGGCGATCACGTCCCTGTTGTCGAACGGCTTGATGAGGCTCAGCCCCCGCTCCTCGGCCAGCCGCGCACCGATCTCGTCACGGTCCTCCGTCTCCCGATCGTAGAGCACGACCTCCGCCCCCAGCGCCCGCGTATTGGCGATCTTCAGTCGCGGCGCATCCTCGGGCATCACGATCACCGCGGGCACCCCCGCCTCCCGCGCGGCGAAGGCGACGCCCTGCGCGTGGTTGCCCGAGCTGAAGGCGATGACTCCGCGCGCCCGATCCGCCTCCGGCAGTTGCGACAGGGCGAACCACGCCCCGCGCAGCTTGAACGAGCCGGTATGCTGCAGGCATTCCGCCTTCACCAGCACGCGCCGCCCGGCGATCTCGTCGAGGAAGGGGGAAGTCAGCATCGGTGTGCGTCGCGCCACGCCGTCGAGCACCGTCGCCGCCGCGTGGATCCGTTCGATTGTGCTCATGCCGTCACCGCGTCGAGCAGCCTGGCGAAGACGTCGAGGCTCTCCTCCTCGTCCAGGAACGGAACATGCCCCCGCCCCGGCACCGTGGCCGCGATCATGTCGGGCCGGGCCCCCTTCATCTTCTCGAAGGTCTCCGCACTCAGCAGATCGGAGTTCGCCCCGCGCAGCGCCGCCAGCGGCACGCCGTCCAGCGCCTCGAAGAACGGCCACAGGTCGGGGGCGGCACCGCCGGCCTCGACCGCGTCGCGCAAGGCCGGGTCATAGCGCAGGTGCAGCCCGTCGGGCCGCTCCTCGTACCAGCGCGCCGCCCAGACGCGCCACGCAGCCTCGTCCACGCCCGCGAAGCTCGGCCCGTAGAACCGCGCCAGCCCCCGCGCCGCCTGGTCGAGCGTCTTGGCCGCTGGCGTCCGGCCCAGATAGGTCATGATGTTGCCGAGCCCCTTCGCGTCGATCTCCGGCCCGATATCGTTGAGCAGCACGCCCGCCAGCCGCTCCTTCGCCATCGCGGCCAGCACCATCGCGATGATCCCCCCGCGCGAGGTGCCGACGATCACAACCTCATCGAGCCCTAGATGGTCGAGCAATTCGATCACGTCCCGTGATTCCACGGGCACCGTATAGTTCGCGACCGGATCGGGATCGTGGTCCGACGCCCCGCGCCCGCGCAGGTCCAGCCGGATCAATCGGCAGGGGCGCGGCAGGTTGCCTGCGAGCGGCGTGAAATCCTCCATGTTGCGCGTCAGGCCCGGAAGGCACAGCACCGGCACCCCCTCGCCCTGATCGTCATAGGCGAGGCTCAGCCCGTCCGAGGTGGTAAACCGTTTCATGTCGTGATCTCCGGTATCGTCGTGAGGTCGTCCAGTACCCGCTCCGGCGCGGCCCAGAGCCGGTCGAGCGGCGCGCCCGCGCGGTTGACCCAAGCCGTGCGGAATCCGTAGCCCGCGGCCCCGCACACGTCCCATCCGTTCGAGGACACGAACAGCACCTCCTCGCGCGCGCAGCCGAACCGCGCGCCGATCAGGTCGTAGACCCGGTCATGCGGCTTGAAGACGCCGACCTCCTCCACGCTCAGCAGCGCGTCGAGCAGCCCTCCGATCCCGGCAGAGCACACGGCCCCCTCCAGCATATCGGGCGAGCCATTGGACAGGATCGCCGTCGCGTGGCCTGCTTGCTTCAGCTGCTCCAGCATCGCGGGCACCTCCGGATAGGCGGCCAGTTCCCAGTAGAGCGCCAGCAGCCTTTCGCGCAGCGCGGGCTCGGCCAGCCCCGCCGCCTCCAGCGCCCAGTCGAGCCCGTCCTGCGTCACCTGCCAGAAATCGACATGCCGCCCCGCCACCGCGCGCAGCCAGGAATATTCCAGCTGCTTCGCGCGCCAGTCGGCGGCCAGCTTCGGCCAGCTCTCCGCCAGCTGCTCCTGCCCCGGCTCGCCCGCCGCGACGCGCGCCGCCGCGGCCACGTCGAACAGCGTGCCATAGGCATCGAACACATAGGTCGTGATCGTCATGTCCCCTCCCTTTCGCGCGTGAGCTTGCGCGCTGCGCGGCGGAGGGGCAACGCCCGGATCGTCACCGATACGATATGGCGGGCTTACAGGTTCTCCGGCTGCGCCATCGCCGTGACATGGAAGCCGCCATCGACGAACAGGCACTCGCCCGTGGTCGAACCGCCCATGTCGCTGAGCATGTAGAGCGCGGCCCCACCGACATGATCCAGCGTCGCGTTCGCGCGCAGCGGGCTGTTGGCCTCCGTGTTGCGATAGACCTTGCGCGCCCCGCCGATGGCCGCGCCCGCCAGCGTCCGCATCGGACCGGGCGACACCGCGTTGACCCGGATCCCGTCGGGGCCGAGGTCGTTGGCGAGGTAGCGCACCGTCGATTCCAGCGCCGCCTTCGCCACGCCCATAACGTTGTAGTTCGGCGTGACCCGCTGCGCGCCGAGATAGCTGAGCGTGATGATCGAGCCGCCCTGCTTCATCAGCGGCGCCGCCCGGCGGCTGACGTCGATCAGCGAATAGCAGGAGATGTCGAGCGAGTTGAGGAAGTTCGCACGGCTGGTGTTGATGAACCGCCCCGTCAGCTCGTCCTTGTTGGAATAGGCGATGGCGTGCACGACGAAATCGAGCGTGCCCCACTCCTCCTTGATCTGCGCGAAGGCCGCGTCCATCGACGCCTCGTCCGTCACGTCGCAATCGACGATCATGTCCGACCCGAGGCTCTGCGCCAGCGGCAGCACCCGCTTGCCGAACGCCTCGCCCTGATAGGTAAAGGCCATCTCGGCCCCATGCTCGGCCAAGGTCCTGGCGATACCCCAGGCGATGGACTTGTCGTTCGCGACACCCATGACGAGGCCCCGCTTTCCTTGCATCAACTGGGTCATCGGGGGCCTCTCGTCCGTCTCGGTCATTTCCGCTTTTGAACACGTTAACGCGAGCGGATCAATCTGCCACGGTTCTTTCGAAACCGATCGCGGCTATATTGCGACTGTCGCCGTTCGATCGGCTCATAGCGTGAACTGTTGGAGTATCCCCATGCCCCTGATCCGTCCGACCCGCCGCGGTTTTCTTGCAGGCTCGCTGGCCACGGGCGCGCTGCTCGGCATTCCCGCGCAGGCCCAGGGTCTCGCCCCCACGCCGACCATGCGCGGCGGGGCGAACAACTACCGTCCCGGCGCTCCGATCGTCGAGCGGATCGGCGGCGGCGGGTTTCGCATGACCGGCAGCGTCCGGCGCGCGGGCGACGGCGCGCCGCTGGCCGGTCGCCGCATCCAGATCTGGGCCCACACGACCGAGGGGCACGAGCGCGACCAGCGTTCCCACGGCGCGACGCTGACCGATGCGGACGGGCGCTTCGTCATGGACATGCCGCAGATCGTGCCAGCCTTCGGCCAGCCGCACGGGCATCTCGCCTATGATGCAGGCGAGGACGCGGCCTTCGGCGGTGGCGAGTTCGAGACCGTGTTCCTGCGTCCCGTCATGGCGAGCGCCTCCCAGTCCACGCTCGACGTCGAGTTCGTGCTCGTCCCGGTCTGAGATGAAGACGGCCGCCGTCTGGATCGGCCTCGCGGCGGTGCTGCTCGGTCCGCTCGTCGTCGCGGCGACCAGCCCGCTGCTGCAATGGCGCGGCCCCGCCTATGTCGTCGCGGGCTTCGCCGGGATCGCAGCAATGGCGCTGATGGTGCTACAACCGCTCGCGATCCGGGATCGACTGCCGGGACTGCGCCCGCTCACGTCCCGCCGCCTGCACCGCTGGACCGGCGCGGCCATCACCCTCGGCGTCCTGATCCATGTCGCGGGCCTCTGGATCACCAGCCCGCCCGACGTGATCGACGCGCTGACCTTCACCTCGCCCACGCCCTTCGCCCCGTGGGGCGTCGTGGCCATGTGGGCGATCCTGATCTCCGCCCTGCTGGCCGTGCTGCGTCTGCGCGGACACTTGCGCTGGCGCCGCTGGCGCGCGCTGCACGTCCCTCTGGCCCTGACCGCCGTCACCGGAACGGCGGTGCACGCGCTGCTGATCACCGGCACGATGGCGGTCTGGACGAAATGGGTTCTGGCGGCAGCCCTGCTGGCCGCCTGCCTCAGCCTCCTCAGGCCCCGCCCCTAGTCCTCGTAGCGGCTCAGCAGCATCGACCCGTTCGTGCCGCCGAAGCCGAAGGAATTGGTCATCACCGTCTCCAGCCCCGCATCCTCGACCAGTTCGGTCGCGATCTCGCGCGGCTCCAGTGCCGGGTCCAGCGTCTCGACATTGATCGAGGGCGCGATGAAGTCGTCTCGCAGCATCAGCAGGCAGTAGATCGCCTCCTGCACGCCGGTCGCGCCCTGGCTGTGACCCGTCATCGACTTGGTCGAGGACACGGGCGGCGTCGAACCCTGGCCGAAGACGCGGCGCACCGCCTCGATCTCGCCGACGTCGCCCACGGGGGTCGAGGTGCCGTGCGCGTTGATATAGCCGACCTTGCGCTCGCCCAGCGTCTCCAGCGCGATGCGCATCGCCCGCTCGCCACCCTCCCCCGAGGGGGCCACCATGTCCGCGCCGTCCGACGTCGCGCCGAACCCCGTGACCTCGGCATAGATCTTGGCACCCCGCGCCTTGGCGTGCTCCAGCTCCTCCAGCACGACCATGCCGCCGCCCCCCGCGATGACGAAGCCGTCGCGATCGGCGTCGAAGGCGCGCGAGGCCTTCTCGGGCGTGTCGTTGTACTTGGAGGACATCGCCCCCATCGCGTCGAACAGGCAGGACAGCGTCCAGTCCAGCTCCTCCCCGCCGCCGGCGAACATCACGTCCTGCTTGCCCCACTGGATCTGCTCCGCCGCGGCCCCGATGCAATGCAGCGAGGTCGAGCAGGCGGAGGTGATCGAGTAGTTGATCCCCTTGATCTTGAAGGCCGTGGACAGGTTCGCGCTGACGGTCGAGGACATGCCCCGCGGCACCATCAACGGCCCGATCCGCTTGGGGCTGCCCTTTTCCAGCACGATCTGGTGCGCCGCGAACAGGTTCTGCGTCGACGGCCCGCCCGAACCGGCGATCACGCCCGTGCGCGGATTGACGACGTCGCTCTCCTCCAGCCCCGCATCGGCGATAGCCTGCTGCATGGAGATATGCGCATAGGCCGCCCCCGGCCCCATGAAGCGCAGCGCCCGCTTGTCGATATGCTCGGCCACGTCGATCTTCGGCGCGCCCGAGACCTGGCTGCGAAAGCCGCGTTCGGCCATTTCCGCATCGGCGGCGATGCCCGACTTGCCGGCCTTCAGGCTGGCCGCGACCTCCTCGGCCGAATTTCCGATGGACGAGACGATGCCCAGCCCGGTTACGACGACGCGACGCATGGCGCTTCCCCCCTTGTTGGTTGCGTTCTGCCCGCGATCAGTCGTCGCTGAACAGGCCGACCTTCATGTCGGATGCGGTGTATATGGTCTCGCCATCCGCCTTCATCACCCCGTTGGCCATGCCGAGCTTCAGCTTGCGGTCGATGACGCGGGTGAAATCGATGTGGTAGGTGACCAGCTCGGTCTTGGGCGTCACCATGCCGGTGAACTTGACCTCCCCCACGCCCAGCGCGCGGCCGCGACCTTCCATGCCGCGCCAGCCGAGGTTGAAGCCCGTCAGCTGCCACATGGCGTCGAGCCCGAGGCAACCCGGCATCACCGGGTCGCCGATGAAGTGGCACTCGAAGAACCACAGGTCCGGCTTGATGTCGAACTCGGCCACGACGTGGCCCTTGCCGTGCTCGCCCCCGTCGGCGCTGATCTCGAGGATGCGGTCCATCATCAGCATGGGCGGCGCGGGCAGCTGCGGGTTGCCGGGGCCGAACATCTCGCCGCGCGCGCATTGCATCAGGCCGTCATAGTCGATGCTGGTGGGGCGATCGGTCATTGGCTGCTCTCCGAATAAGTCAGATCTGACATATATATCACGGCCGTCCTATCATCCACGGCAAGGTGGCTGCAATGGGCCGCTCAGCGGCTGTTGCCCGCGACGCAGCCCGATCCCGCGTCATAGACCCAGTTGGCCCCGCTCAACCGCCCGTCCACCTGCCGGTCGGCGAAATCGGCGCAGATGCGAAAGCGCGTGTCGTCCACCCGCTCGTAGCGATAGGGCTCCCCCGTCACCGGATCGCGCCAGTCGGGATCGATCACCAGGCTGCCCCGGCAATAGGCGGAGGCGCTCGACAGCGACAAGGTCTCGGGCAGGACCTCGTCGGTCGCGCGGCAGCGCAGCTGCTCGGCGATGCGTCCGATGTCGCGCAGCCGCTCCTCGTCCTGCGCCCCCGCACGGACCTGCGGCGGAGAGCCGAGCGCCATCACCGTCCAGGCGACCAGTCCGATCGTCGCGAGCGCCCCGATCCAGTGCAGCACGGGCTTCACACGCGCGGCATGGCCTGCCGTCAGGTCGTCGCGCGCCACCATGACGATGCCACCGGCCACCACGGCGACGGTCAGCGCCTTCAGCAGGAATTCCACCGTCGCATCCCCGCTCAGCAGCGCATAGATCGTCACGACCGCGTCGCCCGCCAGCACGATCGCCGCGATCAGGATCGTCAGGCCCAGCGCGCCGACCCGGACCGGCGAATCCCATTTATAGGGCGCCGCCCGCATCCGCCGGTCGAGCCACCGGGTCAGCACGCCGTAGAGCAGCGCGGCCACGATCAGCGTGGCGAGCCCCCAGCGCGCGCTGTCCGCCCGCCAGCCCTGCACCGTCTCGAACGGGTCGCGGAACATGACCTCCAGAAGCCCGTGCGTCAGCGACACGAGGTAGAACGCCGTCACCGCCATCGCGCCCAGCAGCAGCAGATAGGCCAGCAGGTCGAGGAACGAGAACCGCGCGCGGGGCCGCGGGATCGGCGGCAGGCCCTGTGCCCCGCCCTCCCGTTCCGCCCATCCGGCCAGCGCGCCCGCGATCTCCCGCTCCGGCCAGCCCGCGCGGGCCAGATCGGCCCGCATCTGGGCATGGCTCAAGCCCGCGCGCGCGCCCGCTTCGACATAGGTTTCGATCGGTCGATTCTCGGCCATTCTGTGGTCATTCCCCTGTCGTGAAGCGGCGTTACACTGGTATTTCACCGCATTCCCCATATAGTAGAGAGCGGAAACGGAAAGCTAAGCACTCATGACGCAGACTGCCACAACCGACCTGACCTCCCGCCGCGCCCGCGACTGGCTGGCGCAGGCCGACCTGCGGCCGACGCGCCAGCGGCTGAGCCTGGCGGAGCTGCTGATCGGCGACGGGCAGAACCGGCACGTCACGGCCGAAAGCCTGCACCACGCCGCCTCGCGCGCCGACGTGTCGGTCTCGCTCGCGACCGTCTACAACACGCTGCGCGCCTTCTGCGATGCGGGCCTGATGGCCGAGATCACGGTGGACGGCACCCGCTCCTATTTCGACACCCGCATCGACGACCATCCCCACTATTACTGGGAGGAGGACGGCACGCTGACCGACGCGCCCTCCGACTCGGTGAAGTTCGAACGTCTGCCCGAACCGCCCGAGGGGGCCGAGATCGCGAAGGTCGAGGTCGTCATCCGCCTGCGCAAGGGCTGATCCGGTTTCGGTTGCCTGACCCGCGCCGCCACGGCATATCTCGCGCAGACGTGACCTGACGGGATCTGCCGATGGAAATGCTCGCCCTCGCCGCGACCAACCTGACCTCGCCGGTCGTCCTCTTCTTCGTGCTGGGCTTCGCCGCAGCATTGGCGCGCAGCGACCTGTCGGTGCCCGAGGCGGTGGCCAAGGGGATCTCGCTCTACCTCCTGCTCGCCATCGGCTTCAAGGGCGGGGCCGGCGTCGCCGCCTCCGGGCTCGACGCACGTCTGGCGGCGAGCCTGCTGGCGGGCGTGATCCTCTCCGCCGCGATCCCCTTCGTCGCCTACGCGCTGCTGCGCGCGATGACCCGGCTCGACGCCACGAACGCGGCGGCGGTCGCGGCGCATTACGGCTCGATCTCCATCGTCACCTTCGTCGCCATGACCTCGCTGCTCGACGGGCGCGGCATCGCCTACGAGGGCTACATGGTCGCCGTCGCCGCCGCGATGGAGGCACCCGCCATCCTCTCCGCCCTCTTCATCACCGCCCGCGCGGGCAGCGCCGACAAGCCGATGGACCGCGAGCTGATGCGCGAGGTCATGCTCAACGGCTCCATCGTCTTGCTGACCGGCGCCTTCGCGATCGGCTGGATCACGGGCGAGGCGGGGCTGGAGCGGATCGCCCCCTTCATCGTGGCACCCTTCCAGGGGGTGCTGTGCTTCTTCCTGCTCGACATGGGCCTGATCGCGGCGCGCGGGCTGCGCGGCTCCGCGAAATCGCTCAGCGGCCGCGTCATCGCATTCGGCATTCTCATGCCCCTGATCGGCGCGGCGTTCGGCCTCGTCACCGGCTGGCTGCTGGGCCTCAGCACCGGCGGCATCGCCATCCTGACGACGCTCTCGGCCTCCGCCTCCTACATCGCCGTGCCCGCCGCGATGCGCGTGGCGCTGCCGCAGGCCAATCCGGGCATCTACCTCACGCTCTCGCTGGGTGTTACCTTCCCGTTCAACCTGACGGTCGGGCTCGCGCTCTACCTGACGCTCGCCCAGATGATCGGAGGCTGAGATGCAGACCCATCCCGCGAAACGCATCGAGATCGTCATCGAACGCCCGCTGCTGCGCCGCCTGACCGCGGCCCTCGATAGCACCGGCCTGCCCGGCTACACGGTGCTGCCGGTCTGGGGCGGCTCTGGCCGCTCCGGCCCCTGGACGCGCGAGGGGCAGGTGAGTGCGGCGGGCGGCATGGCCTGCGTGACCATCATCGCCGAGGCCGAACTGGCCGAACGCGCGCTGGAACAGGCCTTCGCGCTGGTCGAGCGCCATATCGGCATCGTTTCCATGACCGATTGCGAGGTCGTCCGTCCCGACCGCTTCGCCGCGCGCGACGGCTGACCCCTTGCCGAAGGCCGCGTGCCGGGCCACCTTCCGTCTCAGGCCCTTCATCCCGAAAGGATTCCCTTGGCGTCCGAGATCGTGACCACCCCGCCCTCGACCGAAGCCCGCGTGGCCGAGCATGTGCTCGACTTCCCCGACAACATGCTGCTGATCGAGCTGATCGGCCCGCATGGCGTCAACCTCGCCAAGATCGAGCAGTTGCTCGGCGTCGCCATCCACCATCGCGGCAACGAGTTCGCGATCACCGGCGACGAGCCCGACATCCAGCGCGCGGCCGAGGCGCTCGCCGCCCTCTACGACCGGCTCGAACAGGGCAAGAGCGTCGAGAGCGGCGATGTCGACGCCGCCATCCGCATGGGCCGCTCCGCGCAAGGGACCGAACCGCAGCCCGGCGACCAGGTCGAGATGTTCCCCGGCACCTCCGACAAGGTCGAGCTGCGCACCCGCAAGAAGGTGGTGGAGCCGCGCACCGCGACACAGAAATCCTATGTCGCCCAGCTGATCGAGCATGAGCTGGTCTTCGGCCTCGGCCCCGCGGGCACCGGCAAGACCTACCTCGCCGTCGCCGCCGCCATGCAGTTCTTCCTCGACGGGGCGGTGGACAAGATCATCCTGTCCCGTCCGGCGGTGGAGGCGGGCGAGCGGCTCGGCTTCCTGCCGGGCGACATGAAGGAGAAGGTCGACCCCTACATGCAGCCGCTCTACGACGCGCTCAACGACTTCCTGCCCGGCAAGCAGGTGCAGAAGCTGATGGAGGACAAGCGCATCGAGATCGCGCCGCTCGCCTTCATGCGCGGGCGCACGCTCTCGAACGCCTATGTCATCCTCGACGAGGCGCAGAACGCCACGACCATGCAGATGAAGATGTTCCTGACCCGCCTGGGCGAAAACTCCCGCATGGCCATCACCGGCGACATGAGCCAGATCGATCTGCCGCGCGGCGTCACCAGCGGCCTGGTGGAGGCCGAGCGTGTCCTGCGCGACGTCAAGGGCATCGCCTTCACCCGCTTCTCCGCCGAGGACGTCGTGCGCCACCCGCTCGTCGCCCGCATCATCAAGGCCTACGACGCGGACCCGGCGACGTGAGCGATCAAACTGATGACATTGTCCACCGCTACCGCCTCCCGAGCTGGGTGCTCTTCGCCGGTGGTCTGCTGTTCGTACTCCTTCTATGGGGGGCGGTCGGAGGCGACGCGCACGATATCTTCTACGTCGTGGCTGGGATCCCCTTCGCCATCGCCAGCGCTACGATCCTCTGGCGGCGGCATATCCGCGGGGACGAGACCGCAGGTTGGATCGCGGTGAACCGGGAAACGGCGCGACGTCACGCCCCCTATGACGAAGGGATGTATGCGCCGCGACCGGCCGATCGCCCAGAGGACCGGACCGGTGAGTAGCCGTCGGCACGAACCGGATGCGGAGGCGCTTGCCCGCCGGCTCCGCTCCCCCCGCTATACGAGGTAGAATACATGGGATCGAAACTCGTCTGGACCCTGCTGGCGCTGGCCCTCTTGCTTTTCGCGATCGGCATGGCCCTGCGCGCCTTCTTCCTCCTGATCGGCTGCGCGATCCTGATCGCCATCGCCGCCGTGATCTGGCGGCGGGTGCGCACGCCCGACCGATGACCACGCTCGACATCGTCATCGAGGACGACCGCTGGGAAAAGCTGCCCCTTGCCCGCCTCGCCGACGCGGCCACGCGGCTCGCGCTGACCGCCGCCCGCGCGCCCGAGGGCTACGAGATCGTGCTGATGGCCTGCGACGACGCGCGCATTGCCGCCCTCAATGCCGAGTTCCGCGGCAAGGCCAAGCCCACCAACGTGCTCAGCTGGCCCGCCCACGACCTCGCCCCCCTCTCGCCGGGCGAGGCCCCCGCCCTGCCCCCGCCCCCCGACGGGTTCGACGACGCGCTCGGCGACATGGCGCTCGCCTACGAGACCTGCATCGGCGAGGCGCGCGAACAGGGCAAATCCGTCGAGGATCACCTGACCCACCTGATCCTGCACGCCACCCTTCATCTGCTCGGCTACGACCACGAAACGCCGGAAGATGCCGCGTTGATGGAGGGAATCGAGACCCGCGCCCTTGCCAGCATCGGTGTTGCGGACCCATATTGACCCCAGCGGGCATCTCGACCCGCCCACCCGAGCACGGAGACGATGAGCGACAGTTCCGAAGGATCGCCCGGCGCGGCGCAACGCGCGCAGCCCGATCCGGCAAGCCCTCCCGCCCCGGCGGACACCTCGACCGGCGAAAGCGGCTGGTCCGCGCTGGTGTCCCGCTTCCTCTCGGCCCGCCCCCGGCCCGAGGCCGACGCCCCGCAAAGCGCGATGGAAAAGGTCTCCGAAGCCGGCGCGCGCGAGATGCTCATCAACCTGGGCAAGATGCGCGACATGCGGGTCGAGGACGTGGCCGTCCCGCGCGCCGACATCGTCGCCATCGGCCAGGACGCCCCACTTGACGAGATCATGCAGGTCTATCGCGACAGCGGCTTCACCCGGCTGCCGGTCTATGATGACACGCTCGACGATCCGCGCGGCTTCCTGCACCTCAAGGACCTGACCCTGCGCTACGGGTTCGGCGCCGATTCCGAGGGGGTGGAGATCGAACCGCTCCTGCGCCGCATCCTCTTCGTCCCGCCCTCCATGCCGCTCGGCGCGCTGTTGCAGCGGATGCAGAACACCCGCATCCACATCGCGCTGGTCATCGACGAATATGGCGGGGTCGACGGACTCGTGACCATCGAGGACCTGCTGGAGGAAATCGTCGGAGAGATCGAGGACGAGCACGACACCGAGGAGGCGAAGATGTGGCGCGAGGAATCCCCCGGCGTCTACATCGTCAACGCCCGCGCCGAGCTGACCGATTTCGAGGAGGTGGCGGGCGTCGACCTGCTCTCCGACAAGCTCGACGAGGAGGTCGACACGATGGGCGGCCTCGTCTTCATGCTGATCGGCCGGATCCCCGAACGGGCGGAGGTCATCGCCCATCCCGACGGGCACGAGTTCGAGGTGGTCGACGCCGATGCCCGCCGTGTGAAGCGCATGCGCGTGCGCATCGCGCAAGGCGACCAGCAGGCCGCCGCCGAATGACCCACGACATCGCGAGCATTCCCCGCGCCGCCGCGGCGCTCGCCCGGCTGCGCCGCTGGCCGCGCTTCCTCGTCACGCTGATCGCGGGGGGCTTGCTGACCTTCGCGCAGGAGCCGTGGGGCTTCTGGCCCGGTCTTCTGCTCGGCATGCCCGTCATCGTCTGGATGTGGTGGGCGCGCCTCGGCTGGAAACAGGCGGCGTGGACCGGCTGGACCGCCGGGTTCGGCATGATGATCGTCGCCTTCTACTGGATCGCCGAGGCGTTCCTCGTCGACATCGCCCGCCACGGCTGGCTGATCCCCATCGCGGTGGGCGGGCTGGCGGCGGGGCTGGCGTTGTTCTGGGCCGCCGCCTTCGCGCTGGCCCGCGTCCTCGCCCCGCGTCCCGGCGTCATCTCCGTCATCGCCCTCGCCCTGTCGCTCACCCTGCTGGAAATGGCGCGCACCTACGTGCTCACCGGCTTCCCCTGGGGCCTGCTCGCCTATGGCTGGATGGAGACGCCGCTCGCCCAGCTCTCCGCCCTGATCGGCCCGCACATGCTGGGCCTCGTCACCGTGCTGATGGGCGCGCTTCTGGCCTGCGCGGGTCGGGCGAGCTGGCCGACGCTGGTCTCCGCCGCGCTGCTCCTCGGCGGCTGGCAGATCGGCGCCGCCCGCCTGCCCGACGGCCCGGCCCCGCTGCGCGAAGACGGCTTCACCGCCCGCGTCGTGCAACCGAACGCCCCCCAGCGGGAGAAATGGCTGCCGGAGCGCGCACCCGTCTTCTACAACAACGCGCTCGATGCCAGCCGGGGCGGCGATTACGACGTCATCCTCTGGCCCGAAACCTCGGTCCCCCAGCGCATCGAGACGCCCGTCGTGCAGTTCGGCCCCTATCTCTACGGCTGGCAGGACATCTCCGACGCGACCGGCGGCCGCCCCGCCATCATCGGCACCCGGCGGCTGGAGGAGGAGCCCGACTGGCTCAACTGGTTCAACTCGCTCGCCGTGGTCGGCCGCAACGGAGAGATCCTCGCGCAATACGACAAGCACTCGCTGGTGCCGGGGGGGGAGTTCATGCCCTTCGACCGCCAGTTCGCGCGACTCGGCATCCGCACCATCGCGACTGAGAGCCGGGGCGGCTACGTTCCCGGCTCCGGCCCCGCGACGCTCGACGTCGCCGACATGCCGCGCGTGCTGCCGCTGATCTGCTACGAGGCGATCTTCCCGCACGAGGCGAACCCCGACGGCCCGCGCGCCGAATGGATCGGCCAGATCACCAACGATGCCTGGTTCGGGCGCAGCTCCGGCCCGTGGCAGCATCTCGCCCAGGTCCGCTACCGCGCGATCGAGCAGGGCCTGCCGGTCGCCCGCTCGGCCAATACCGGGATTTCGGGCTTCATCGACCCCTATGGCCGGATGACCCAGACCCTCGGCATCGGCGAGCAGGGCTGGCTAGAGCAGGTGCTGCCCGCCCCCATCTCGCGCCCTCCCTATTCGCGCAGCGGCGACCTGCCCGGTCTCGTCCTGCTGCTGGCCGGGCTCGCCGGACTTTCCCTGACCCTGAGGTCGGCGCGATTCGGTACACCATCGTAAACATGTGATCACAAGATTTTTGCGTGTGATCACATGCGGCCGAAAACCGCGCCAGACCCCGCGTTTCCGTGGCAATTCGTTTGAAAAGGCGCGCCCACCCGCCTAGCTTGCGCCGCAAGACACCGGGTCGCCGCACCCACATGTGCGCACCCGTCGACCGACCCGCCTGCAGGGCAGGCATCAGAAGACGACAAAGGATCGCGCCATGAACATCCACGAGTATCAGGCGAAGCAGCTTCTCAAGGCCTATGGCGCCCCCGTCTCGGACGGCCGCGTCGTGCTGAAGGCGGAGGAGGCCAAGGCCGCCGCGGGCGAGCTCGACGGCCCGCTCTGGGTCGTGAAGGCGCAAATTCACGCGGGCGGCCGCGGCAAGGGCTCCTTCAAGGAGGAAAGCGCCGGCGAGAAGGGCGGCGTGCGGCTGGCCAAATCGGTCGAGGAAGCGGCGGAGGAGGCGCAGAAGATGCTGGGCCGCACCCTCGTCACCCACCAGACCGGCCCGGCGGGCAAGCAGGTGAACCGCATCTACATCGAGGACGGCTCGGACATCGAGCGTGAGCTCTACCTCTCCATGCTGGTGGATCGCGAGACCTCGCGCATCTCCTTCGTCTGCTCGACCGAGGGCGGCATGGATATCGAGGAGGTCGCCGCCGAGACGCCCGAGAAGATCCTGAGCTTCGACGTCGATCCGGCCTCGGGCCTCTCCGGCTTCCACGGCCGCCGCGTCGCCTTCGCCCTCGGGCTCGAAGGGCCGCAGGTCAAGCAATGCGTCAAGCTGATCAACACGCTCTACAAGCTCTTCGTCGAGAAGGATCTCGAGATGCTCGAGATCAACCCGCTGATCGTCACCGACAAGGGCGACCTCAAGTGCCTCGACTGCAAGATGGGCTTCGACGGCAACGCGCTCTACCGCAACCCCGACGTGATGGCGCTGCGCGACGAGACGGAGGAGGATCCCAAGGAACTCGCCGCCTCCAAGTTCGACCTGAACTACATCGCGCTCGACGGTGAGATCGGCTGCATGGTGAACGGTGCGGGCCTCGCCATGGCGACGATGGACATCATCAAGCTCTACGGCGCGGAGCCCGCCAACTTCCTCGACGTGGGCGGCGGCGCGACGAAGGAGAAGGTGACCGAGGCCTTCAAGATCATCACCTCCGACGAGAACGTGAAGGGCATCCTGGTCAACATCTTCGGCGGCATCATGCGCTGCGACGTGATCGCCGAGGGCGTGGTCGCCGCGGTCAAGGAAGTCGGCCTCCAGGTCCCGCTGGTCGTCCGCCTCGAAGGCACGAATGTCGAGAAGGGCAAGGAGATCATCAACACCTCCGGCCTCGACGTAATCGCCGCCGACAACCTCGCCGACGCCGCCGAGAAGATCGTGAAGGCGGTGAAGGGGTGAGACAAATGTCATTCATTGTTCGCGCCGTCGCCGCATTTGCACTCCTCGGAACGCTTGGTGCCTGTGCCAGTGGAGCGTCGTCCGAGGCGATGACGCCGGCCGGCGTAGTGTCTGTTCAAGCGTCCAATGCGTTCGCCTCGAATGTTTACGTGGCACCGGTAGAAGGCGGTCAGTCTACCAATCCGCTCTGGACATCCGAAATTTCTGGGCAAGATTTTGGTACAGCACTCCAGTCAGCACTCGCTGACGCGGGTATGTACGCACCAGACGGCGACTATAGCTTAGAAGCGAGGCTCGTTTCAGTAGAACAGCCGATGATCGGTATCGCTCTGACCGTCACAACGACAGTAGAATACAATTTACGCGATGCGAACGGCTCAATCGTATTCTCGGAAACGATCGCGACACCCTACACAGCTCAATTCTCCGAAGCGTTCATGGCTGTGACCCGCTTAAAATTAGCCAATGAGGGTTCGGCAGAGCAGAATATCTCGGAGATCCTCAGCCGTCTTCGTCAAGCAGGTCAACGAATTGGATCCGTAGTACAAACAAGCTGAGCATTCGTGACCCAATGAATTGATCCAAAATACTTGGAACGATTTAGCCAGGGTAGCCCGTCTCGCAGAGCAGGATTTAGGAGTTCCATGATGCCATTCCGTGTCCACAAACTCCCTGACTGGGCCGTCGCCGGTCTCGCCGCGGCGGGGCTCGTCGGCCTCGGCGTGGCGCTCCTGCGCTGGCGGCCCGGTGCGCTCGACCTGCCCGGCGCGACCCGCGCGCCGAAGCTTCCCGACTTCCGCTCCGCCACCTCCATCCGGCGCGAGCTGCGCGAGGCGGCGGCGGAGGTCTCTCCCGGCAACGTGACCGACAGCGTCGGGCGCGGGCTGATCATCGCGGGCGTGCTTCTGGCGCTGGTCCGCGGCATCGACACCATAGACGAGGCGGCGGACTGACCCCGCGCCTCACCTGAACACCGGCGCGGGCCCCCGCGCCCCCCGGAACGACACAGCAAGGAGGCCCCAATGGCCGTACTCGTCAACGAAAACACCAAGGTGATCTGCCAGGGCCTGACCGGCAGCCAGGGCACCTTCCACTCCGAGCAGGCCATCGCCTACGGCACCAAGATGGTCGGCGGCGTGACGCCGGGCAAGGGCGGCACCGACCATATCGGCCTGCCCGTCTTCGACACCGTGGCCGAGGCCAAGCACGCGACCGATGCCAACGCCACCGCGATCTACGTCCCCCCGCCCTTCGCCGCCGACGCGATCCTGGAGGCGATCGACGCGGAGATGGAGCTGATCGTCTGCATCACCGAAGGCATCCCCGTGCTCGACATGATGAAGGTGAAGCGCGCGCTCGAAGGCTCCTCCTCCATCCTGATCGGCCCGAACTGCCCCGGCGTCATCACGCCCGACGCGTGCAAGATCGGCATCATGCCCGGCCATATCCACAAGCGCGGCTCGGTCGGCGTCGTGTCCCGCTCGGGCACCCTGACCTACGAGGCGGTGGGCCAAACCACCGCGGCGGGCCTGGGGCAGTCCACCTGCATCGGCATCGGCGGCGATCCCATCAAGGGCATGGAGCATATCGACGCGCTCGAACTCTTGCTGGGCGACCCCGAGACCGAGAGCATCATCATGATCGGCGAGATCGGCGGCAGCGCCGAGGAAGACGCCGCGCAATTCTACGCCGACGAGGTCAAGGCCGGCCGCGGCAAGCCGATCGCGGGCTTCATCGCGGGCCGCACGGCGCCTCCGGGCCGCCGCATGGGCCACGCGGGCGCCATCATCTCGGGCGGCAAGGGCGGCGCCGAGGACAAGATCGAAGCCATGCGCTCCGCCGGTTTCGTCATCGCCGAAAGCCCCGCGGGCCTGGGCGAGGCGGTCCTGAAGGCGATCGGGAAGTAACGATGTCAGAGCGCCCCAGTTTCGCGTCCCAAGGCGATGCACATGACGCAGGGCTTGCGAGCCTTGCTCACGTGCTCGCTGCGATGCGGGCGCTCGGCAGTCCCGCGGCGTCATGGTGCTACGCTCTTGCAGCGGCGGTTCTGACGATCAGTACTGCCGCCCTTCACGCTCAGGATATGGACCGTTCGTGGAAGGTTTGTCGCGAACCCCAGCCGACATTCGCAGCCATCGAGCAAGAGATTGTGAAGGCTGGTTGGCGACGCGCGCCTCTCGACGATCTGTCCGATGATACGATCGAGATCGTGGCCCAAGGTCGGCTCGCGACCGAAACGCTCGGGTTTTCGCCAACTCCGGCCAGAGTGCGCAGCGACCTCAATCTGAGACGAAACGCCGTTCGCGGGCTGCAGAACCGTGTAGCGGTCGATGGCGGTGGGATCGGTATCTTCCGCGCGCCTGGCGATGAAGTGCTGGCGATGGTCGTGAGCGTTCAGAACACCGAACACACGACCACCGTATCGTGCAGGGCCATCGTGAGCGAGATCGGCGTCGCACCCGTCATTTCTCAAATTCGCCAACAGGTCGGCGGCTCCATGGCGGCTGTGCCGGCGACCATTCCCATCAATTTCACCCTTCCAACTCTTATCCCCGAGCCCTTCCAGGAATGGAGCTCGGGGATGATCGTTAATCCGGATAGATTTCTCGATCTCGCCGATGTCGCACTCGTATCGCCGATGATCTTGGATACGAACGTCGTCCGCATTCGAGGAGAAAGCCGATGACGGCTGCCTCCTACGCCAACGAACCATCTCCTCCTTGTCTCCGGACGCCCTGCCGTCGAGAGGACCATCAATGACCGACCAGTCGAACAACGACCAGTTCCAGGCCTCTTCCTTCCTGCAGGGGCACAACGCGGAATATGTCGAGCAGCTTCACGCCCGCTACGCGGACGACCCGTCCAGCGTCGATCAGGACTGGGCCGACTTCTTCGCCGCACTCGACGAGAATCAGGGCGCGCAGGCCGCCGCCTCCGGCCCCTCCTGGGCGCGCACCGACTGGCCGCCGGTCCCGACCGGCGAGCTCGTCGCCGCGCTGACCGGCGAATGGGACGAGACGCCACCCGCCGATCTAGCCAAGAAGGTCGCGAAGAAGGCTGCCGACAAGGGTGTGGAACTGAGCGAGGAGCAGGTCCGCCAGGCCGTCACCGACTCGATCCGCGCCATCATGCTGATCCGCGCCTACCGCATCCGCGGGCATCTGGCCGCCGATCTCGACCCGCTCGATCTACGCGAGCCGGAGGACCACCCCGAGCTCGACCCCAAGACCTACGGCTTCACCAAGTCCGACTACGACCGCCCGATCTTCATCGATAACGTGCTGGGGCTGGAGGTAGCACCCCTGCGCAAGATCCTCGACATCCTCAAGCGTACCTATTGCGGCACCTTCGCGCTCCAGTTCATGCACATCTCGAACCCCGAGGAGTCCCAGTGGCTCAAGGAACGGATCGAGGGCTACGGCAAGGAGATCGCCTTCACCAAGCAGGGCCGCAAGGCGATCCTGAACAAGCTGGTGGAGGCCGAGGGCTTCGAGAAGTTCCTGCACGTCAAGTATACCGGCACCAAGCGGTTCGGCCTCGACGGCGGCGAAAGCCTGATCCCCGCGATGGAGCAGATCATCAAGCGCGGCGGCAATCTGGGCGTGAAGGAAATCGTCATCGGCATGCCGCACCGCGGGCGCCTCAGCGTGCTCGCCAACGTGATGGGCAAGCCCTACAAGGCGATCTTCAACGAGTTCCAGGGCGGCAGCTTCAAACCGGACGAGGTCGAAGGCTCGGGCGACGTCAAGTACCACCTCGGCGCTTCCTCCGACCGGGAGTTCGACGGCAACGAGGTGCACCTGTCGCTGACCGCGAACCCCTCGCATCTGGAGGCGGTGAACCCGGTCGTGATCGGCAAGGTCCGCGCCAAGCAGGCACAGCTCGGCGACGAGGACCGCACGCAAGTCCTGCCCGTGCTGCTGCACGGTGACGCGGCCTTCGCAGGGCAAGGCGTCGTCGCGGAATGTTTCGGCCTGTCGGGGCTGAAGGGCCACCGCACCGGCGGCACCATCCATATCGTGGTGAACAACCAGATCGGCTTCACCACCTCGCCGCACAACTCCCGCTCCTCGCCCTACCCCACCGACATCGCGCTGATGGTCGAGGCGCCGATCTTCCACGTGAACGGCGACGACCCGGAGGCGGTGGTCCACGCCGCCAAGGTCGCGACCGAGTTCCGGCAGAAATTCCACAAGGACGTCGTCATCGACATGTTCTGCTATCGCCGCTTCGGTCACAACGAGGGGGATGAACCGATGTTCACCCAGCCCCTCATGTACCAGAAGATCAAGAAGCAGAAGACGACCCTGCAACTCTATACCGAGCGTCTGGTCGAGGACGGCCTGATCCCCGAGGGAGAGATCGAGGACGCCAAGGCCGCCTTCCAGGCCCGCCTGAACGAGGAGTTCGAGGCCGGCAAGGAATACCGCCCGAACAAGGCCGACTGGCTCGACGGACGGTGGAGCCATCTGGAACGCCGCAAGGACGAATACCAGCGCGGCACCACCGCCGTCGACGTGGACAAGCTGCGCCAGATCGGCGAGGCCCTCACCCGCCTGCCCGACGGCTACACCCCGCACCGCACGGTCGAGCGCCTCCTGAAGGCCAAGGCCGAGATGATCGAGACCGGCAAGGGCATCGACTGGGCGACGGGCGAGGCGCTTGCCTTCGGCTCCCTGCTCGCCGAGGGCTACCCGGTGCGCCTGTCCGGTCAGGACTCGACGCGCGGCACCTTCTCCCAGCGCCATTCGGGCATCATCGACCAGAAGACGGAGGAGCGGTACCTCCCGCTCAACCACATCCAGGACGACCAGGCCCAGTACGAGGTCGTGGACTCGATGCTGTCGGAATACGCGGTGCTCGGCTTCGAATACGGCTACAGCCTCGCCGAACCCAATGCCCTGACCATGTGGGAAGCGCAGTTCGGCGACTTCGCCAACGGCGCGCAGATCATGATCGACCAGTTCATCAGTTCCGGCGAGTCCAAGTGGCTGCGCATGTCCGGCCTCGTGATGCTGCTGCCCCACGGCTACGAGGGTCAGGGGCCGGAGCATTCCTCCGCCCGGCTCGAACGCTTCCTGCAGATGTGCGGCGGCGACAACTGGATCGTCGCCAACTGCACCACGCCCGCCAACTACTTCCACATCCTGCGCCGCCAGCTGCACCGCAGCTTCCGCAAGCCGCTGGTGATGATGACGCCGAAATCGCTCCTGCGCCACAAGCAGGCGGTCTCGACGCTGGAGGAGCTGGGCGAGGGCTCCTCCTTCCACCGCGTGCTGTGGGACGATGCGCAGCAGGGCAATTCCGACTTCACCCTCGCGCCGGACGACAAGATCAAGCGCGTCGTCCTGTGCTCGGGCAAGGTCTATTACGACCTGCTCGCCGCCCGCGACGAGCAGGGGCTGGAGGATGTCTACCTCCTGCGGGTCGAGCAATATTACCCCTTCCCCGCCCAGTCGCTGAGCAAGGAGCTCGCCCGCTTCCCGCAGGCCGAGATCGTCTGGTGCCAGGAAGAGCCGAAGAACCAGGGCGCCTGGTCCTTCATCGAGCCCAACATCGAATGGGTGCTGAGCCGCAACAACGCCGCGACCAAGCGTCCGCGCTACGCGGGCCGCACCGCCTCCGCCTCGCCCGCGACGGGCCTGGCCTCGCAGCACAAACACGAACAGGAAGCGCTGGTGAACGACGCGCTGACCGGAGAAGGAAACTGACATGAGCACCGAAGTCCGCGTCCCCGCCTTGGGCGAATCCGTGACCGAAGCGACCGTCGCCACCTGGTTCAAGAAGCCCGGCGATGCCGTCGAGGTCGACGAGATGCTGTGCGAGCTGGAAACCGACAAGGTGACGGTGGAGGTCCCCGCCCCCGCCGCCGGTACGCTGGGTGAACTGGTGGCCGCCGAGGGCGAGACCGTCGCGCCAGACGCCCTGCTCGCCACCATCGAGGCGGGCGCCGCCTCCGCCGGGGCCGAAGACGTGAAGCCGCGCGAGGAAGCCCCCGCCAAGTCCGAGGACAATGCCGACGGGGCCGAGGCTCCGAAGGGCCATATCGACGTCCCCGTCCCCTCGCTGGGCGAGAGCGTGACCGAGGCCACCGTCGCCACCTGGTACAAGAAGGTCGGCGATCAGGTCGCCGCCGACGAGATGATCGCCGAGCTCGAAACCGACAAGGTCTCGGTCGAGGTCCCCGCACCCGAGGCCGGCACCATCTCCAAGATCCACGTCCAGGAGGGCGAGACCGTCGCCGCCGGCGGCATCCTCGCCGAGATGTCCGCCGAGGGCGCGTCCGTGCCCGGCCCGGCGCCCGACAGCCCCAAGGAGGAGGTCGAGACCTCCACCGACGGCGCGGGCCGCAAGGACGTCGAGAACGCCCCCTCTGCCAACAAGCTGATGGCGGAGAAGGGTCTCAGCCAGGATCAGGTCCAGGGCTCGGGCCGCGACGGCCGCATCATGAAGGAGGACGTGCTCAAGGCCGGGTCCTATGGCGGCACCAACGTGGCGAAATCCGCCGCCGCGCCCGCGCCCGCGCAGGCCAAGCGCGCCCCCTCCCCCGCCGACGACGCGGCGCGCGAGGAGCGGGTGAAGATGACCCGCCTGCGCCAGACCATCGCCCGCCGCCTCAAGGACGCGCAGAACACCGCCGCCATGCTCACCACCTATAACGAGGTGGACATGAAGGCGGTCATGGACCTGCGCAAGCAGTACAAGGACGAGTTCGAGAAGAAGCACGGCGTGCGCCTCGGCTTCATGTCCTTCTTCACCAAGGCCTGCGTCCACGCGCTGAACGAAGTGCCCGAGGTCAACGCGGAGATCGACGGCGACGAGATCGTCTACAAGAACTTCGTCCACATGGGCGTTGCGGCGGGCACCCCCACCGGCCTCGTCGTGCCGGTGATCCGCGACGCGCACGAGATGAGCTTCGCCCAGATCGAGAAGGCCATCGCCGAGAAGGGCCGCAAGGCCCGCGACGGCAAGCTCTCGATGGCCGAGATGCAGGGCGGCACCTTCACCATCTCCAACGGCGGCGTCTACGGCTCGCTCATGTCCTCGCCGATCCTCAACCCGCCGCAATCGGGGATCCTGGGGATGCACAAGATCGAGGACCGCCCGGTCGTCGTCGGCGGAGAGATCGTGATCCGCCCGATGATGTACCTCGCGCTCAGCTACGACCACCGCATCGTCGACGGCAAGGGCGCCGTGACCTTCCTCGTCCGCGTCAAGGAAGCGCTGGAAGACCCCCGCCGCCTGCTGATGGACCTCTAAAGCCGAGCCCCGCCCCGGACTTGATCCGGGGCCGCGCCGAACCGGAGACCGCGATGAAAGCCCCTCGCCACATAGGGCAGCCCCCGACCGCGGGTGGGGGTGAAGCCCCCGCCCGGGGGGGCGGTAGGGGGCTGCCCGGCGATGCCGGGCGACGCTTACCAAGCAACGAAGATGTAAGGTGGAGAGCGCATGTCTAACGAGATCTCAGAAGACTCGCGCCTTGAAAGGGCTGATGCCCTAGGTTTGGCAACTGCGCGAACTCTCATCGTTCTACATAGCGGAGCGATGCTCGCGATGCTTACCTATATTGGCGGCAATTCACGGGAAAGTGCGATTGCGATCCAAACTGAAGCGATTATCTCAGCAATAACATATTTCTCAGTGGGGACTGCTCTCGTACTGATAGCGCTGGCGCTGTCTTACTCATATACGGCAAGTGCGCCGGGTCAAAAATGGTCGATATTCTGGGCTGAGTGGATCATTCCTCTGAACCTCGTCGTCGCCATTGGTTCGACCGCGTTATTCTTCTCCGGGGTCCATGCAGTCGTGGCTGGGATTGAAGGACGATGACCCCCCTAGCCCTCTCCGCCCTGCTCTGGACCGTCTACCTCGCGACCTTCGCGGGGCTCGCCACCGCGCAGGTCGGCATGAGCAAGACCCTTGGCCCCCGCGACGACATGCGGCTGCACGGCCTCGCCGCGCGGGCGGACCGGGCGCAGCGCAATCATCTCGACAGTCTGATCCTGTTCACCGCCGCGACCGTCGCGCTCTACCTCGCCGACCGGACCAGCGGCCTGACCGCCAATCTCGGCTGGATCTACCTCGCCGCGCGCGTGGCCTACCTGCCCGCCTATCTCTCGGGCATTCCGGGCCTGCGCAGCCTCGTCTGGGGCGTCGGCTTCGTCGCCACGCTCCTCCTTCTCGTTCTCGCGGTGCTGCCGTGAGCGGCGTTAACCAAATCGGGCAGGCCCGACAGGTGCCATACGCGTGCCATACGCTTGCCATACGCATCGCAGCCCCCAAATTCGGGCATTAACCAATTCAGGAGACCCCCATGGCTGACTACGACGTCATCGTTATCGGAGCAGGCCCCGGCGGCTATGTCTGCGCCATCCGCTGCGCGCAACTGGGCCTGAAAACCGCCTGCGTCGAAAGCCGCGAAACCCTCGGCGGCACCTGCCTCAACGTCGGCTGCATCCCGTCGAAGGCGATGCTGCACGCCTCCGAGCTCTACCACGAAGCCACTGAGAACTTTGCGAAAATGGGCCTGATGGGCAAGAGCCCGTCGGTCGATCTGCCCAAGATGCTCGAGTACAAGCAGTCCACCGTGGACAGCAACACGCAAGGCATCGAGTTCCTGTTCAAGAAGAACAAGATCGACTGGCTCAAGGGCCACGGCTCGATCCCCGAAAAGGGCAAGGTCCAGGTCGGTGACGAGGTCCACACCGCGAAAAACATCGTGATTGCAACAGGTTCGCAAGCCGCAAGCCTCCCCGGCGTCGAGATCGACGAAAAGGTCGTCGTCACCTCCACCGGCGCGCTCGAGCTCAAGAAGGTGCCCGGCAAGATGATCGTCATCGGCGGCGGCGTGATCGGGCTGGAGCTCGGCTCGGTCTATTCCCGCCTCGGCGCCGAGGTCACGGTCATCGAGTACATGGACCACATCATTCCCGGCGCGGATGCCGAGGTTCAGAAGACCTTCCTGAAAATGCTGAAGAAGCAGGGCCTTAAGTTCGAGCTGAACGCCGCCGTCTCCGGCACCGAGGTCAAGAACGGCAAGGCCAAGGTCAATTACAAGAGCCGCAAGGATGACAGCGAGCACAGCCTCGACGCCGATATCGTCCTGCTCGCCACCGGCCGCCGCCCCTATACCGACAAGCTGGGCCTCGACGCGCTCGGCGTCGAGATGGAGCGCGGCATGGTCAAGACCGACGCGCACTGGAAGACCAACTTGGACGGCATCTACGCCATCGGCGACGTGATCGCGGGCCCGATGCTCGCGCACAAGGCCGAGGACGAGGGCATGGCCGTGGCCGAGACCATCGCGGGCCAGAAAGGCCACGTTAACTACTCGGTAATTCCGGGCGTGATATACACGCATCCCGAGGTCGCGAATGTCGGCAAGACCGAACAGCAGCTGAAGGAGGAAGGCCGCAAGTACAAGGTCGGCAAGTTCCCGTTCATGGGCAACGCGCGCGCCAAGAGCCATTTCCAAGGCGACGGCTTCGTCAAGCTGCTCGCCGATGCGGAGACCGACCGCATCCTCGGCTGCCACGTCATCGGCCCGATGGCGGGCGACCTGATCCACGAGGTCTGCGTCGCGATGGAATTCGGGGCCTCGGCAGAGGATCTTGCCCGGACCTGCCACGCGCATCCGACCTTCTCGGAGGCGATGCGGGAGGCGGCGCTCGCCTGCGGCGACGGTGCGATCCACGCCTGACTCACTCAAGGCGACAGAACGAGAAAGGGCGTCCCGATCGGGACGCCCTTTGCATGTCGAAGCGAAGATCTCGGATCAGCCGTGCGCCGCGTCCGCCAAGTCCTTGACGAATGCCAGCACCGAGGCCGCATCGTCCCCACGCGCCAGCCGCTCGACGATGGCCGAGCCGACGACGACGCCATCCGCGACCTTCGCCATTTCGGCCGCGGCCTCCGGCGTCTTGATGCCGAAGCCGACGCAGACCGGCAGGTCGGTCGCCGACTTGATGCGCGCGATCTCCGGCCCGACGCTGGCCGCATTGGCCTCGGCCGAGCCGGTAATCCCGGTGATCGAGACGTAGTAGACGAAGCCAGAGGTGTTCTGCAGCACCGTCGGCAGGCGCTTGTCGTTGGTGGTCGGCGTGGCCAGACGGATGAAGTTCAGCCCCGCTTCCTGCGCGGGGATGCAGAGCTCCGCATCCTCCTCGGGCGGCAGGTCTACGACGATCAACCCATCCGCACCGGACTCCGACGCCTCGGCCAGGAACCGCTCCACCCCCTTGGAGAAGATCGGGTTGTAATAGCCCATCAGCACGATCGGCGTGGTATCGTCGCCCTGCCGGAAGGTCCGCACCATGTCGAGCGTCTTGTCGAGCGTCATGCCCGCCTCGAGCGCGCGCTGACCGGCGAGCTGGATCGCCGGGCCGTCGGCCATCGGGTCCGTGAAGGGCATCCCGATCTCGATCACGTCCACGCCCGCGCCGGGCAGGCCCGCCAGCACCTCGGCACTGGCCTCGGGCGAGGGATCACCCGCCATGATGAAGGAGACGAAGGCCGTGCGGCCCTCACGCGAAAGCTCGGCGAATCTGGCGTCGATGCGGGTCATGGGAAGTCCTGTCTTGCGCTCGCCCCGGTCTAGCGAAGCTCCGTCGCTTTGACCAGTCGGCGTGGGTGCCGGACAGCAAACGGGCCGCACCCGATGAGGATGCGGCCCGTCATGGTTCGCGCGATGCGTCGCCTCAGCGCAGCAGGTCGGACAGCGCGCCGACGACGGCGATCGTCGCGTAGGTATCGCTCGACACCCGCACGATGCGGTCGTCGACGACCGCGTAGCGCTCGCCCGCGGGCAGCGGCGGCAGGCGGTAATCCTCCAGGTTCTGGAGGATCACGACATCGCGCTCGCCGTCATGATCGTCATAGCGGTCGTGGTCGCGGTTGCCGACCCGTCCTTCCCCGAGTTCGCACCAGCCCTTCATGGCGTGGCCCGGCGGGCAATGGTCGGGTTGGGCGGTCGCGGCACCGCCGAGAGCGGTCGCCGCGATGGCGGTAGCGATGAGGATACGCATGTTCGACTCCATCAGGTTGTTTACGCGTTCTGGCGAGACCAACGATCCGGAGCAGACGCCGGTTCCGGCTCAGTCCTTGCGGAAGAACTTGTTCTCGCGCGGCTTGCCGTCCCAGCCGGGCTTGCCCCGAGGCTTGTCGTCACGGTCGCCGCGATCCCCGCGGTAGCCACCGCGATCGCCCCGGTCACCACGATCACCGCCGCCGCCACGCTTGTCGAAGCCGCCCTTGCCGCCGCGATCGCCGCCCTTGAAGCCGCCACGGTCGCCGCCGCGATTGTCCTCGCGGTGCTCCCACTTCTTGAGCAGGCGCGCGTCGAACGTGTCGCGCCCGATTACGCCCTCGTTGCACCAGACGGTAGAGATCATGTCCCCGTCGGTCGCCTCGACCGCCATGCGCATCGAGCCTGCGGTGAGCACGACGATGTCGCCAATCGAATAGTCAGCCATATCGGTAGAATCCTGTATCCATGCCGGTGGCGTCTCCACCGGATCGGGCGTGCTTTGCGCTCAATTCCGTCCGGGCGCAAGCTGTTTCGTGGATCGCTTCGCGGCGTCAGTCGCGCGACAGGGCGTCGCTGGCGGCACCCGCGGCGCGGTCGACTGCGTCCCGCGCGGACGATGCGGCGTTGCCGCCGCCGTTGCCGTTGCCGTTCCCGCCGCCATTGCCATTGCCGCCGCCGTTGCCGCCGCCGTTGCCGCCACGGTTGCCGTTCTCGGCACCGCGATCGCTGCTGTTTCCGCTCGAACCAGCATTGCCGCGGGAGGTAGTCTGGGCCGAACTGCCCCCGAGGCGCTGCGACGCGGAGTCGAGCCTGCGTGTAACGGCGCTGCTGGTCTGGCGGCGCGGGGCCGGCTCGATCTCGTCGGGGCGCGCGACGGGCCGGATCTCGTCACCGAAGCGGGTGTAGCGATCGCGCAGGATCATGCCCGAGCCCGCGCCGAACAGCGTCTCGCGCGTGCCGTGTTCATCGGTGGAGATGATGACGGTGTGCCCCTGCCAGGTGCGCTGGACTGAGACTACCTCGTAGCCCTGCCCACGCAGGAATGCCGCCGCGACGTCAGGCGACGTCTCGGCCTGCACCGCACCGGATCCGATGCAAAGCAGCAGACAAATTGCGATGTTCTTCGCGACTCCCACGAGACCCCGAACGTTCCACACTTCCTCACATTAGGAATAGTTAACGCGCGGGCGCCGGATGACCAGTCTCCGGAAGCAAATTTCCGGTCAGATATCGACACCCAGCGCATCGGCGACGGTGAAGATGTCCTTGTCGCCGCGCCCGCACATGTTCATCACCAACAGGTGATCGGAGGGCAGATCGCCCGCGATCTTGGCCACGTGCGCCAGCGCGTGCGACGGCTCCAGCGCCGGAATGATCCCTTCGGTCACGCAGCACATCTGGAAGGCGTCGAGCGCCTCGCGATCGGTGGCGGAGACATACTCGACCCGACCGATATCGTTGAGCCAGGCATGTTCGGGCCCGATGCCCGGGTAATCGAGCCCGGCGGAGATGGAATGCCCCTCGATGATCTGCCCGTCCGCATCCTGCAGCAGATAGGTACGGTTGCCGTGCAGCACGCCGGGGCGCCCCCCGGTCAGGGAGGCCGCGTGCTCCATCTTCTCGTCGACGCCGTGGCCCCCGGCCTCGACCCCGATGATGCGCACGCTCTCGTCGTCGAGGAACGGGTGGAACAGGCCCATCGCGTTCGACCCGCCGCCGATGCAGGCGACCAGGCTGTCGGGGAGGCGGCCCTCCCGCTCCTGCATCTGGGCCTTCACCTCCTTGCCGATGATCGACTGAAAGTCGCGGACCATCGCCGGGTAGGGATGCGGCCCGGCGACCGTGCCGATGCAGTAGAACGTGCTGTCCACATTGGTGACCCAGTCGCGCAGCGCCTCGTTCATCGCGTCCTTCAGCGTGCCGCGACCCGATGTCACGGGCACGACCTTGGCGCCCAGCAGGTTCATGCGGAACACGTTGGGCTTTTGCCGCTCCACATCCGTCGCGCCCATGAAGACGATGCATTCCAGACCGAAGCGCGCGCAGACCGTCGCGGTCGCCACACCATGCTGGCCCGCGCCCGTCTCTGCGATGATGCGCTTCTTGCCCATGCGGCGTGCCAGCAGGATCTGGCCGAGCACGTTGTTGATCTTGTGCGCGCCGGTATGGTTCAGCTCGTCGCGCTTGAGGTAGATCTTCGCGCCGCCGAACCGCTCGGTCAGTCGCTCGGCGAAATAGAGTGGACTGGGGCGGCCGACATAATGCGTCCAAAGATCGTCCATCTCGGCCCAGAAGCCGTCATCCGTCTTGGCCCGCTCGTATTCCGCCTCCAGATCGAGGATCAGCGGCATCAGGGTTTCGGACACGAAGCGCCCGCCGAACTGGCCGAACCGACCCTGCGCGTCGGGACCTGCGGAAAAGGCGTTGGGCGTGTGATCGGTCATTTCGGTCAATCCTGCTTGGCGTTTGGCCCTGTCTATCGCCCCGCGATCCCCGCGTCGATACGGCGAATTTACCGCCCCGTAACCACGGGACAAAAAAAAGTGAGGCGGGGATGAAACCATTTCCGGCGTCACTAGTTATTTAAGCATCGAACGGCACATGACGCTTGTTTCAATCTGTCCCTGAAACAACCCTCATCGTTCGACAGGCAGGTCGGTGGTGCGTCCTGCTGCGTGTAGATTATCTGCATGACCCTTACGCCGCTCATTCCACGGGAATGAGCGGCGTTTTTTTTTGGTCGGCCCGGTATTCCGCACCATGCCACCCCAATTCGGGCTTCAGAGACTGACCGGCCGGCTTTCGGTCGCCTTCAAAAAGGCCGCGATGCGCTCGGGATCCTTTCGCCCCGGCTCGCTCTCCACCCCGCTCGACACGTCGAGCTGGGTCGCCCCAGTCAGGTTCGCCGCGCGCAGGGCGTTCTCGGGCATCAGTCCCCCGGCCAGCATCCACGGCACCGGCCAGCGGCGGCCCGACAGCAGCGACCAGTCGAAGGCCAGACCGTTGCCGCCGGGCAGGTCCGTCCCCTTCGGAGGCTTCGCGTCGACGAGGATCTGGTCGGCTACCCCGGCATAGAGGTCGATCCGGGGCAGGTCGTCGCGATCACACAGACCCACGGCCTTCATCACCGGCAAACCGTAGCGCGTCCGAACCTCGGACACCCTCTCGGGCGTCTCGCTCCCATGCAGTTGCAGCATGTCGATCGGGACGCGGTCGGTAATGGCGTCCAGCGTCGCGTCGTCGGCGTCCACGGTCAGCGCCACCTTGCAGATACCCGGCGGGACGGACGCCGCGAGCTCGCGCGCCGTCTCCACATCCACGTTGCGCGGCGATTTCTCGAAGAAGACGAAGCCGACATAGGACGCACCGGCCGCGATGGCGGCATCCAACCCGGCGCGGTCGCTCAGACCGCAGATCTTGGTGCGGATCACTTCAGCAGGGCGAGGACCTCGTCCTCCTCCCGCCCGGTCTCGGAGCGCAGGGTCGAGACCTCACGCTCCAGCTTGCCGATCTCGCGCTTGCGACGGCGGGCGATCGCCCGGACCCGGTATTCGCGCAGATATTCCAGGAAATAGCCGATCACGAAGCCCGCGGTCGCCATCCCGATCATCACGACGAAGAGCGGCATCTGGATCGACCAGTCGGTCAGGAAGGCAAACTGGCTCGGCATCAGCTGCACCGTCACCAGCTGACCGTTCGCGATGGCCAGCAAGATCACGATGATCGCCAGCAGCACGAGGAGCACCAGTTTCACGAATCTCATGGAAGAACCCTTTCCTTCGGCAGGGCTCACTTGCCGTTCAAGCGATCCCGCAGCAATTTGCCCGTCTTGAAGAAAGGTACGTGTTTTTCGTCAACGTCAACCGCTTCGCCCGTCCGCGGATTGCGACCGAGGCGCGCGTCCCGCTTCTTGACCGAGAAGGCGCCGAAGCCGCGCAGCTCCACCCGCTTCCCCTGTGCCAATGCATCGGTGATCATATCGAATACCGTGTTGACGATCCGCTCGGCCTCAGCGTGGCTGAGTTCGGGATTTTCGTCGGCGATCTTCTGGATCAGTTCGGACTTGATCACTGTTTTATTTCCTTCGGGCCGGATGCCCGCTTTAAGCCGATCTCTCTTTTTGGCATGTCACGAACCTGCGTGGCAAACCGAATTTGCAATGCAGGATAGGGCGCAGCGCGCCGAGGGCAACCCGCAAACGACCGCTCGAACGCTGCCAATGCAATAAAACAAGGGGGTTTCGGGCCGAAACGACCCGTCGACCGCCTCCTATCCCGCAGAATGAAAAACGGCGCCGCCAGTTGGTTGGCGACGCCGTTCAGTTCATCGAAGCGACGACTTATTCGTCGTCGCGGCCCTTCAGGGCTGCACCGAGGATGTCGCCGAGCGACGCGCCGGAGTCGGAGGAGCCGTACTGCTCGACCGCTTCCTTCTCCTCTGCGATCTCGCGCGCCTTGATCGACAGGCCCAGGCGGCGGGCGTTCTTGTCGATCTGGGTGATGCGCGCATCGACCTTGTCGCCGACCGAGAAACGCTCGGGGCGCTGCTCGGACCGGTCGCGGCTGAGGTCGGAGCGGCGGATGAAGGCCTTCATGCCGTCATACTCGACCTCGATCCCGCCATCCTCGATCGAGGTGACATTCACGGTCACGACCTGGCCACGCTTGATGCCGTCCACGGCACCGTCGAAGCTGTCGTCGAGCGCCTTGATCGAGAGGGAGATCCGCTCGCGGTCCGGGTCGATCTCGGTGACCTTCGCGCGGACGATGTCGCCCTTCTTGTAGTCCTCGATCGCATCCTCGCCACGGCGGTCCCAGTCGATGTCGCTGAGGTGCACCATGCCGTCGATGTCGCCTTCGAGACCGATGAACAGGCCGAACTCGGTGATGTTCTTCACCTCGCCCTCGACCTCGGTTCCCGGCGGGAAGGCGGCTTCGAAGTTCTCCCACGGGTTGCCCTGGGTCTGCTTGAGGCCGAGCGACACGCGACGTTTCGCGGTGTCGATCTCCAGCACCATGACCTCGACCTCCTGGGAGGTAGAGACGATCTTGCCCGGATGGACGTTCTTCTTGGTCCAGGACATCTCGGAGACGTGGACGAGTCCCTCGACACCCGGCTCCAGCTCCACGAACGCACCGTAATCGGTGATGTTGGTGACGCGGCCCGTGTGCTTGGACTCGATCGGGAACTTGCTCTCGACATCGTCCCACGGATCGGCCTGCAGCTGCTTCATGCCGAGGCTGATGCGCTGCGTCTCCTTGTTGATCTTGACGACCTGGACCTTCACGGTCTCGCCGATCGACAGGATCTCGGAGGGGTGGTTGACGCGGCGCCAGGCCATGTCGGTCACGTGCAGCAGGCCGTCCACACCGCCCAGATCGACGAAGGCGCCGTACTCGGTGATGTTCTTGACGACGCCCTCGATGACGTCACCCTCGGTCAGCTTGCCGACGATCTCGGCGCGCTGCTCGGCGCGGCTCTCTTCCAGAACGGCGCGGCGGGACACGACGATGTTGCCGCGACGGCGATCCATCTTGAGGATCTGGAACGGCTGGGGCAGGCCCATCAGCGGGCCCGCATCGCGCACGGGGCGCACGTCGACCTGGGAGCCGGGCAGGAAGGCCACGGCACCGCCGAGATCGACGGTGAAGCCGCCCTTGACGCGACCGAAGATGGCGCCCTCGACGCGCTCTTCCTTGTCGTAGGCCTTTTCCAGACGGTCCCATGCCTCTTCGCGGCGGGCCTTGTCGCGGGAGATGACGGCCTCGCCACGCGCGTTCTCGACGCGCTCGAGATAGACCTCGACCTCGTCGCCGGGGGCGAGCTCGGCTTCCTCACCGGGCTTTGCGAATTCCTTGAGTTCGACGCGGCCTTCCATCTTGTAGCCGATGTCGATGATGGCCTGTCCCGCTTCGATCGCGATGACGGTGCCCTTGACGACCGTGCCCTCTTCGGGGGTCGTCAGCTCGAAGCTCTCGTTCAGGAGGGCTTCGAAATCTTCCATGCTTGTTTCAGTAGCCATACTGGCAGTTTCTCCTAAGGGGTCGATTTCACTGGCCAGGCGGTTGGCTCCGCCGGTCTTTCGCTGGATGCCGTCCGGTGGCGGACACCGCACGATGCCATAGGGAATCGCGCCGCTTGCCGGAGTCCGGGCGACAGGCGGGGCTATACGCCCTTTGGTGCGAGGAGGCAACCCGAGCCGCCTTTCGCTGCTGACGGAGCCTCCGGCGGGGCTATTTTGACGAAGCAGAAGAGCAGCCGGGGCGCCAGGCCGTCAGCGGCGCACCATCCCGACCCGGCGGATGGCCTTGGCGACGGCGGCCTCGATGCTCATGTGGGTGGTGTCGAGCAGGACGGCATCTTCGGCCGGGCGCAGCGGGGCGGTGTCGCGCCCGGCATCGCGCCGATCCCGCGCCTTGAGGTCGTCGAGCACCTCGTCCACCGTCAGATCGGGCCGGGTCTTGACCAGTTCCGCATGGCGCCGCCGCGCGCGCTCGTCGTCCGAAGCGGTGACGAACAGCTTCACCTCCGCATCGGGACAGACCACCGTACCGATATCGCGCCCGTCCAGCACGGCCCCGCCGCCGCGCCGCGCGAAGGCGCGCTGCCAGTCGAGCAGTGCCGCCCGCACGCGCGGCAGCGCC
>NZ_JAWDKL010000021.1:0-68125 GCF_032464675.1 Roseobacter sp. HKCCA0434 | reverse complement strand
GTGCGCGCGGCGCTCGCCCGCGACGACGGCTCGGCCCTCGTCTTCCTCCCCGGTCAGGGCGAGATCCGCGCCGTCGAACAGCGCCTCGCGGGCCTGCCGGGCGACATCCAGGTCCGCCCGCTCTACGGCGCGCTGCCCCTCGCCGCCCAGCGCGCCGCCATCGCGCCCGTTCGCACGGGTCGCAAGGTCGTGCTCGCCACCTCCATCGCCGAAACCTCCCTGACCATCGAGGGCGTGCGCATCGTCGTCGATGCAGGCCTCGCCCGGCGCGCGCGGTTCGATCCCGCCTCCTCCATGTCGCGCCTCGTGACCGAGCGCGTGACCAAGGCAGAGGCCGACCAGCGCCGGGGCCGCGCGGGCCGCACCGCGCCAGGGGTCTGTCACCGCCTCTGGACCCGCGGCGAACACGGCGCGCTCGCCGCCCACCCCCTGCCGCAGATCGCCGATGCCGACCTCGTGCCGCTGGCGCTGGAGCTCGCCGCCTGGGGGGCGGAGGCCGCCGACCTCCCCTTCCTGACCCCGCCGCCCGAGCGCGCACTGGCCGAGGCGCGCGCCCTGCTGCACGATCTCGGCTGCCTCGACGCGCACGGGATCACCGCGCATGGCCGCAGCTTGGCCAAGGCCCCCACCCATCCGCGCCTCGCCCATATGCTGTCGACCGGCGGCGGGCCGCTCGCCCCGCGCCTCGCCGCCCTTCTCGACGCGCGCGACCCGATGTTGGGCGCGGGCAGCGACATCACCGCTCGCCTGCGCGCCCTGCAAGGCGACATCGCGAAGGAGGCCAAGCGCCTCGCCCGCTTCTCCGGCCCCGACCGCGACCTGTCCCCCGGCGCGCTCCTCTCCCTCGCCTTTCCCGACCGGATCGCGAAGCGGCGTCCCGGCGACGATCCGCGCTATCACCTGTCGGGCGGCAAGGGCGCGAAACTGCCCGCCGACGACCCGCTCGCCCCGCAACTCTTTCTCACCGTGGCCGAGACCGACGGCCACCCGACCGAGGCGACCATCCGCCTCGCCGCCCCCCTGACCCTGCCCGAGATCCGCGAGGTCCACGGCCCGCGCATCGCCGAGGTCCATAGCTGCGACTGGTCCCCCCGCCACCGCCGGGTCGAGCCGCGCATCCGCCAGATGCTCGGCGCGCTGGTGCTGGAGGAACGGCACTGGAAGGACGCCGACCCCGCCCGCATCGCCGCCGCGATGGCCGACGGCGTGCGCGACCTCGGCCTCGATGCGCTCGGCTGGTCGGCCCGCGCCCGCCTGCTGCGCGCCCGCGTCGCCTTCGCGGGCGATCCGCTGCCCGCGATGGACGACGCCACCCTGCTCGACCGGCTCGACGACTGGCTGACCCCGCATCTCGGCGCCCAGCGCACCGCCGCCGATCTCGCCCGCCTCGACCCCTACGAGCCGCTCCTTTCCCTGCTCGACTGGTCGCAGCGCCAGATGCTCGACACCCGCGCGCCCGACAGCTTTACCGCCCCCACCGGCACGCGCTGCCCGATCGACTGGTCCGACCCCGCGCACCCCACCATCGCCGTGCGCCTGCAGGAGATGTTCGGCACCACCACCCATCCCACCGTCAATGGCGTGCCGCTGCGCATCGAGCTTCTCAGCCCCGCGCGCCGCCCCGTTCAGACCACCTCCGACCTGCCCGGCTTCTGGGCCAATTCCTACGCGGACGTGCGCCGCGACCTGCGCGGCCGCTACCTCAAGCATCCCTGGCCCGAGAACCCGGCCGATGCCGACCCGACCCGCCGGGCCAAGCCGCGGGGCACCTAAGCGACATGGACGCGCGCGCACCGCGCGTTAAGATCAGGAAAAACGATCCGAGGGAGGCCCCGCGCGTGGAGCCATACGAGCTGACAGGCAGCGAGGGGCGACCCGGCGCGACGGTGTTCTCCTCGCCCCATTCCGGCGCGCATTATCCCGACGATTTCCTGCGCAGCAGCCAGCTCGACCCGCTGACCCTGCGCTCTTCCGAAGATGCCTTCGTCCACCGGCTCTTCGCCTCCGCCCCGCGCCACGGCGCGCCGCTTCTGTCCGCCAATTACGCCCGCGCCTATGTCGACCTGAACCGCGCGGCCAGCGAACTCGACCCCGCCCTGATCGACGTGCCCCGCCGCCCCGGCCTCAACCCGCGCGTCGCCGCCGGTCTCGGCGTCATCCCCCGCGTCGTGGCCGAGGGCCGCGCCATCCGCTCGGGCCGCATCCCCCTCGCCACCGCGCAGGACCGGCTCGACCGGGTCTACCACCCTTACCACATCGCACTCGGCCACCTGCTCGAGGCCGCGCGGCTGCGCGAAGGTGCTGCCTTGCTGATCGACTGCCACTCCATGCCGCGGGGCGCGCTGCGCCACCGCGATCGCAACGCCGCGCCGCGCCCGCAGATCGTCCTCGGCGACCGCTTCGGCACCGCCTGCGCCCCGTGGATCACCGATCTCGCGCAGGACGCGTTCACCCGCGCCGGTTTCGTCGTCGCACGCAACATGCCCTTCGCCGGCGGCTATATCACCGAGACCTATGGCCGCCCGTCGCAAGGCTTCCACGCCCTCCAGATCGAGATCGACCGCAGCCTCTACATGGATGAGCGTCGCATCCGCCCCCTGCCCGGCTTCGACGCCCTGCGCGCCCGCCTCGCCCCGGTGATCGCGACGCTCGCCACCGCGCTCGACGTCCGCCGTCAGCTGGCCGCCGAGTAATCAGCCGTCGAAATCGGGCCAGGCGTCGCGCACCGCGTCCATCAGCACCGCCTGGCTGACCGGATCGGGCTGCAGCCGCAGCGCCAGATCCCGCGTCGCCCGGAACTCCGCCTCGATCAGCGAGCGTCGCGGCCCCGGCGCGCAGCGATCGGCCAGCTCGCCCAGCAGCCCCAGCACATGCACGGCCGCGTTCTGATCGGCGGCGATATAGGGCCGCGTCGTCAGGTGCGCCTCCCGGAACAGGTCGCCGAAGGTGATCGGCGGCATGCTCAGCCGGTCGAACCGCCCCGCCATCCGGTCCGGCGGATCGTCGAGCGCCAGCCGCAGCCCCACATGCAGCCAGTTCATGCAGTTGATCGCCGTGAACGGGTCGTTGATCCCGGGCGACAGCGCGCGCGCCACGATCTCGCACAGCTGCGAGATCATGAACATCATGTTCTGGTTCTCGGTCCGTCCCTCGCCCAGCGCGAAACAGGTGCGGTACTTTTCCCGCATCTCGTCGTCGAGCACCGGCCCGCCCACGACCCGCAGCACCGGCATCTTCTCGTCCACGAAATCGCCCGGCATCCGCAGCACCTCGACCCAGGCGTCGTGGTCCCGCGCCACCCCGTCGAGCGTGGCGAAGCTGAAGGTCTGCACGTATCCCGCCCCGCCCGCATGGATGTCCTGCGTCTCCAGCCCCTCAGGCCAGGTCGAACCGCTGTCGCTCGGCACGCCCCGGTCATGCGCGATCGCCGCGACCAGCCGGTTGCCCAGGCCCGAGGTGATGTTGGCGATGTTGATCGCCTCGGGAATGTGGTGGACGTAATAGATGACCGTCAGCACGCTGATCAGCGCCAGCACGATCGCCGTCAGGATCGACAGGTGCGGCACGAACTCCTCGACCACGAAGGACGCGTCCTCGCCCGAGGGGTCCTGCACCGCGCGCAGGATCAGGATCGTGTATACGAAGGTGGCGATCAGGATGCCGAGGCTGGTCTGGTTCGCCCGGTCGCGCATGAAGTTGCCGATCAGCCGCGGCCCGAAATTGCTCGACGCGAAGGACACCGCCACCATCGTGACCGAGAACATGACCCCCACCACCCCGATAAAGGATTGCGCGATCACCGACAGCAGCGCGCGGGCCGGATCGGCCTGCGTGTCGCGCAGCCGCCGGGGCAGCACGTCCGACCAGCCCGCATGGTCCATCGCCTCGGTGATGAAGGCCAGCGCGATGGCCGCGAAGACCATCAGCGTGGGGATGAACCAGTAGGACGCCCGCACATCCTGCACGATCTTGCTCGCCAGCGCGGTGATCTTCATCTTGGCCCTTCCCGTCTCACCCCGCTCGATATGGAGCGTCGCCCGCCCTGGACACGAAAAAAAAGGCCGTGTCCGAAGACACGGCCCAAGTCTAGGGAGGAAACGCCCATGAAGGGCGACAACACCGAAGCGTTGTGGGATTGAGTATATGTTGCATTGCACAGGTTGCAAGCTGCGGTGCAGCAATTTGAACGGTCTGTAACAGTGGTTAACGCACGCGCGCCTCGCAAAACCTAGCCAGCATGGCGTATTGCACCGCACGCATGGCGCGATGCGCTCACCGCAGGGCACGCCCCTTCAGGATCGCATCCGTCCCGAATCGATTGCGAATCGCGTCGCTCGCCCGCTCCGCCGCCCGCCTGCGCGGCGCGCTCGGGTCCAGCAGGTCCGGCGCCGGGTCCGCCCCGCCATAGGGCTCCAGGTGGCTGATCCCCACGCCGATCAGCCGAAACGGCCCCTTGCCCAGCTCCCGCTCCATCAGGGGCCGCGCGGTGGCGTAGATCACGTCCGCCAACTGCGTCGCCTCGCCCAACCGGGTCTGACGGCTCAGAGTGCGGAAATCCTTCGTCTTCAGCTTCAGGTTCACCACCGCGCCCGTCAGCTCCTTGGCCTTCGCGCGGTCCGCCACCTTCTCCGACAGCCGCCACAGGTGCCCGTCCAGCAGGTCCACATCGCCGATATCCTCGTTGAATGTCCGCTCGTTCGAGATCGACTTGACCGGCTCGCGCGCGCTGACCTTCCGGCTGTCGAGCCCGTGGGCCAGCCGCCAGACATGCCGCCCCATCCCGCCATATTTGCGCATCATGTCGTCCTCGGCGTAGCGGCGGACATCGGTGATGGTGCGGATGCCGTCCCGCTCCAGCCGCGCGCGCATCGCCGCCCCGACGCCCCAGATCACCCCCACCGGCTGCGTGGCGAGGAAATCCAGCGTCTCCGCCCGTCCGATCACCGAGAATCCACGTGGCTTGTCGAGGTCGGAGGCGACCTTCGCCAGGAACTTGTTGTGGCTCAACCCCACCGAGATCGTGATCCCCAGCTCCTCCTCGATCCGCTTCGCCAACCGCGCCAACAGCAGGGCAGGCGGCGCGCCGTGCAGACGCCGCGTCCCCGTCAGGTCGAGAAACGCCTCGTCGAGGCTGATCGGCTGGATCGCCGGCGTCAGCTCCTCCATCATCGCGCGGATGCTGCGCGACACCTCGACATAGACATCCATCCGCCCCGGCACGACCACCGCCTCGGGGCACAGCTCCAACGCCTTGTACATCGGCATGGCCGAGCGCACGCCGCGGATGCGCGCGATATAGCAACAGGTCGAGACGACACCGCGCTTGCCACCGCCCACGATCACCGGCTGCTCGGCCAAATGCGGATGATCGCGCTTTTCCACGCTCGCATAGAACGCATCGCAATCCATATGCGCGACGCTCAGATCGTAGAGTTCGTCATGCCGCTGCACCCGCGGCGATCCGCAGGCGCGGCACCGGCCGGGGCCGGGATCGAGGCTCAGACAGGTGCGGCACAGGGCTGACATGGGATCAAGATGCGCCTTCCCCCGGCCCGCCACAAGTCACGGGCCCACGCCTTCTGCTTCGTCGAAAATATCCTCGCCCGGCAGGGCGAAACCGCGTCCCTGGAACCTAGCGGTTGTGGCCCGCGTCGCGCAGCTCGGCCAGCACCGCCGCCGCCGCCGCTGCGGGGTCCGCCGCCTGCCAGATCGGGCGACCGACGACGATATGATCGGCCCCGTCCGCGATCGCCTCGCGCGGGGTGGCGATCCGCTTCTGATCGCCGCTCTCCGCCCCCGCGGGCCGCACGCCCGGCGTCACGATCAACCGGCCCGCCGCCTCGGGCAGCGCCCGGATCATCCCCGCCTCCTGCGGCGAGGCGATGACCCCGTCGGCCCCTGCGTCGAAGGCTCGCCCCGCGCGTTCCGCCACCAGATCGGGGATCGCCCCGTCCTTCACCATCGCCGCATCCAGATCGTCGCGGTCCAGCGAGGTCAGCACCGTTACGGCGAGGATCTTGGTGGCGGACCCCGCCGCCCCCTCCTTGGCCGCGCGCACCACATGCGGGTCGCCATGCACCGTCAGGAAATCGAGGTCGAACTGCGCCAGCCCCCGCACCGCCGCCTCCACCGTCGCGCCGATATCGTAGAGCTTCATGTCGAGGAAGACGCGCTGCCCCTTCTCCTTGAGCTCATTGGCGAGCGCCAGCCCGCCGCCGGTCAACATCCCCAGGCCGATCTTCCAGAAGCCGACCTGCGGCCCGACCCGTTCGACCATCTCCAGCCCGGCGAGGGCGTTGGGCACGTCGAGGGCGACGATCAGGCGATGGTCGGTCGTGGCGTGGTCGGTCATGGCGCGGGGCTCCTCTGCTCGCCGCCTGACTAGCGCCGCCGCCCGCGCCCCGCAACACTCAGGCCGCACCACTCAGCCCGCGACACTCAATCCGTCCGGGTGATCCGCGCGCGCCCGAACTCGGTCGGGCCGCTGATCTCCGCCACCTCGTGCCGCCCGTCGCCCAAGGGCCGCAGCGTCAGCGTGTAGCTGTCCACGTCGTCATCGGGCACCAGCGTCTCGGGGTCCACATCGCGGTAGCTCACCCGGCAGGTCGGCACGCCGCCCTGCATCACCACGCCCTCGCCCACGATCCGCGTGCGCTTGGTGAAGGTGAACGCATCGACGCGCCGCGCGCAGATCTCCTCGGGCGTGCCGGGAAAGGTCAGCGTCAGGATCGCCGTCAGGTAATCCACCGTCCCGCCCTGTCGGCCGAGCGGCGGGATCGGCTTCTCGTCCGGCCCGCGGGCTGGCGTGTAATCGGCCGAGACCGGCACCCCTTGCACATAGCCCAGCACCAGCCGCTCCGGCCCGTCGCGCTCCTCGCTCTCCTGCTCGAACCGCGCGGGAGTGAACACCTGGCCCGACCGCCGCCCGCGCGCCTGCGCGTCGAGATCGCCGGCGAAGAATCCCGCCAGCCCCCGCGCCTCGACCCGCGCAGCGAGCGCGTAGCCCTCGGGCGTCACCTCGCCCGCGATCGCGGCGGAGGCGAGCCGGATCCCCGCCACGCTCATGTCGTAGCGGTGGCTGATCCGCTCGGCCCAGACCGGCGACGCCACCAGCGCCGCCACCATTCCCATCCAGATGATACGCACCCTTACACTCCCGTTCCCGCGCGGCTAATCTCCGCACCCGGATGATAATAGGGCCCGCGGCCCGTTGAACACACGACGCCATCACCAGTGCGTGAGACGGGCGGCACGACGAGGGGGCACATCATGGCCAGGCGAGAGATCGACATCCCCGCGATGGCCGAGGCGGTGGCACGTGGCGACCGCCGGATGCTCGCCCGCGCCATTACCCTGATCGAATCGTCCCGCCCCGCCGACCGGCAGGCCGCGCGCGAGTTGCTGACCGCCCTGCCCGACCGTCCTGCCATGCGCATCGGGCTGTCGGGCACGCCCGGCGTGGGCAAGTCCACCTTCATTGAATCCTTCGGCCTGATGCTGGTCGAGGCCGGGCACCGCGTCGCCGTGCTGGCGGTCGATCCGTCCTCCGCCCGCTCCGGCGGCTCGATCCTCGGCGACAAGACGCGGATGGAGCACCTGTCGCGCCACCCTGGCGCCTTCATCCGCCCCTCCCCCTCGCAAAGCCAGCTCGGCGGCGTCGCCCGCCGCACGCGCGAGGCGATCCGGCTCTGCGAGGCGGCGGGCCACGACGTCGTGCTGGTCGAGACCGTCGGCGTCGGCCAGTCCGAAACGATGGTCGCCGACATGACCGACCTCTTCGTCCTGCTGCTCGCCCCCGGCGGCGGGGACGAGTTACAAGGCGTCAAGCGCGGCATCATGGAGATCGCGGACCTGATCCTCGTGAACAAGGCCGATGGCGACCTGCGCGCCACCGCCATCCGCACCGTGGCCGACTATGCGGGGGCGCTGCGCCTCCTGCGCAAGCGCAATCAGGATCCCGAGGGCTGGCCGCAGGCGCTGCCCGTCTCCGCGCTCGACGCGCAGGGCCTCGCCGAGGCATGGACCGCGCTCTCCGCCCTCTACGACTGGCGTCGCGACGAAGGCGTGCTCGCCCGCACCCGTGCGGCGCAAGCCGTCACCTGGCTGGAGCGGGAGATCGAGGCCGGCCTGCACGCCCGCCTCGCCCGCGACCCGCGCCTCGCCGACCTGATGCCCGACCTGCGCGCGCGCGTGGCGGGCGGCACGCTGCCTGCCGAGGCGGCGGCGGAGACCGCGCTCGACGCGCTGTTGGGCACCGCGTCCCACACCCCTTGACGCCCTCCCGCGACGTGGCTAAGGAAGCGGCTCGAAATTGATTGACGGCGTCGGCCCGCCCTTTCGTGTGCGCGGCGTCCATCCAAAGGTGCAAGGGTCCGCCGCCAGATCGCGCGGACCAAGGAAACAAGGGGCTCGACCATGTCTCGTCGTTGCGAGTTGACTGGAAAGGGCGTGCTGACCGGCAACAATGTCAGCCACGCGAACAACAAGACCCGTCGTCGGTTCCTGCCGAATCTGAACGACGTGACGCTGACCTCCGACACGCTGGGCCGGTCCTTCAAGTTCCGCGTCTCCGCGGCCGCGATGCGCAGCGTCGATCACCGCGGTGGTCTCGACAACTTCCTGGCAAAGGCGAAGGCCGACACCCTGTCGCCCGCCGCCGCCAAGGTGAAGAAGGAGATCGAGGCGGCCCAGGCGACCGCCTGATCCTTCCCCGATCCGACGAATTCGACGCCCCGCCGCCACCCGCGCGCGGGGCGTTTTCGCGTGGAATGAGTATTTTTGGCCAATCCGAGGGTCAGAGCAGCGCGCGCACCCAATCCGGCACCGCCTCGCTCGCCTTGCCGACGATCACCTCGTCGAAGGTGCCGCCAGACGGCTCCAGGCTGATCTCCAGCGTCTCGGCCCCGTGCGCCGCCGCCTCCTGAGCGAACCCCGCCGCGGGCCAGACCTGCCCGCTGGTGCCGATCGCGACGAACAGGTCCGTCACCGCCAGCCGGTCGGCGATCGCGTCGAGATGGCGCGGCACCTCCCCGAACCAGACCACCGCGGGCCTGAGCGCCGCCGCTCCGCAGCTGGGGCAGCGGGCCTCCAGCCCCATGTCGCCCCGCCATTCCGCCGTGGCCCCGCAGGCAGTGCAGGCCGCCTCGAACAGCGAGCCGTGCATGTGCAGCGCCTGCACGCCCGCCCGCTCGTGCAGGTCGTCCACGTTCTGCGTCACCACCACCACGTCGCGCGCCGCCGCCAGCTCCGCCAGCGCCCGGTGCGCCACGTTCGGCTCCGCCCGCGCCGCATCGCGCCTGCGCATGTCGTAGAACGCGTGCACCTTGCCCGGATCGGCGGCGAAGCCCTCGGGCGTCGCCACCTCCTCGATCGGGTAGCGCTCCCACAGACCACCCGCATCGCGGAACGTGCCCAGCCCGCTCTCCGCCGAGATTCCCGCCCCCGTCAGGATCGTGATCCGCATCGCCTCTCCCCTCCCGTTTCCATCAAGCCGCATGGACAAATCCCGCATTTCTTGGCACGTCATGCGCCAGCACCCACCCGAGGCGTATCCAGATGACCGAGCTTTCCCGCATCCGCAACTTCTCCATCGTCGCCCATATCGACCATGGCAAGTCGACGCTGGCCGACCGGCTGATCCAGTCCACCCACACCGTGGCCGATCGCGACATGAAGGAGCAACTGCTCGACGCGATGGATATCGAGCGCGAGCGCGGCATCACCATCAAGGCCAACACCGTGCGCATCGACTACGTGGCCCAGGACGGCGAGGCCTATGTCCTCAACCTCATCGACACGCCCGGCCATGTCGACTTCGCCTATGAGGTCAGCCGCTCCATGCGCGCGGTGGAGGGGTCGCTGCTGGTCGTCGATGCGAGCCAGGGAGTCGAGGCGCAGACCCTCGCCAACGTCTACCAGGCCATCGACGCCGATCACGAGATCGTCCCCGTCCTCAACAAGATCGACCTGCCCGCCGCCGAACCCGACCGCGTGAAGGAGCAGATCGAGGACGTGATCGGCATCGACGCGAGCGAGGCGGTGATGATCTCGGCCAAGACCGGCCTCGGCATTCCCGACGTGCTGGAGGCCATCGTCACCCGCCTGCCCGCCCCCGAGGGCAACCCCGACGCGCCGCTCAAGGCCATGCTGGTCGACAGCTGGTACGACGCCTATCTCGGCGTCGTCGTCCTGGTGCGCATCGTCGACGGCAAGCTCAAGAAGGGCGACCGCATCAAGATGATGTCCAACGGCTCGATCCACCCCGTCGACCGCGTCGGCGTCTTCCGCCCCGGCATGCAGCCCGTCGACCATCTGGGGCCGGGCGAGATCGGCTTCCTCACCGCCTCCATCAAGGAGGTCCGCGACACCTCCGTCGGCGACACCATCACGACCGAGAAGAAGGGCACCGAGGACATGCTCCCCGGCTTCGCCCCGTCGGTCCCCGTCGTCTTCTGCGGCCTCTTCCCCGTCGATTCGGCGGAGTTCGAGGACCTGCGCGACGCGATCGACAAGCTGCGCCTCAACGACGCCTCCTTCTCGTCGGAGATGGAGACCTCCGCCGCCCTCGGCTTCGGCTTCCGCTGCGGCTTCCTCGGGCTGCTGCATCTCGAAGTCATCCGCGACCGGCTGGAGCGCGAGTACGATATCGAGCTCATCACCACCGCGCCGTCCGTCATCTACCATGTCTACCTGACCGACGGCACGATGATCGAGCTGCACAACCCCGCCGACATGCCCGACCCCGTGAAGGTCGACCGGGTGGAGGAGCCGCGGATCAAGGCGACGATCCTGGTGCCCGACGAGTATCTCGGCGACGTGCTCAAGCTCTGCCAGGACCGGCGTGGCGTGCAGCTCGACCTCACCTATGCCGGCTCCCGCGCGATGGTGGTCTACGACCTGCCGCTCAACGAGGTGGTGTTCGACTTCTACGACCGGCTGAAGAGCGTGACCAAGGGCTATGCCAGCTTCGACTACCAGATGACCGGCTATCAGGAGGACCAGCTCGTCAAGATGCAGGTGCTCGTGAACGAGGAGCCGGTGGACGCGCTCTCCATGATGGTCCACCGCACCCGCGCCGACGCGCGCGGCCGTGTGCTGTGCGAAAAGCTCAAGGAGCTGATCCCCCAGCACATGTTCAAGATCCCGATCCAGGCGGCCATCGGCGGCCGCATCATCGCCCGCGAGACGATCTCCGCCCTGCGCAAGGACGTGACGGCGAAGTGCTATGGCGGCGACGCCACCCGAAAGCGAAAGTTGCTCGACAAGCAGAAAGCGGGCAAGAAGAAGATGCGCCAATTCGGCCGGGTGGAAATCCCGCAGGAGGCGTTCATCAATGCGCTGAAGATGGATGGGTAGATGGAAATATATCAACCAGATTGGTCCAAACGTGGAGCGGATATTTTTCAAGAGATCGAAAAATGGCGCCGGAGCCGAATTTTAAACACTATTGAAAACTTACGTGCACTTAAAGACGATCTGGACAATCGTGATATCTTTGATCATGGGCTCTTTCGGTCCATCCGATCAATAGTCGGTCCACAGGTAGAATGGGCTGAAAAGGTTGGAGTGTCGCAAGCCACTATCGGAAACTATGAGCGTAGCAGGACATATCCAAACAGTCAGATACGGCGACAAATTTCCGACGCCATCCATCACTTCATTCTGCGAGAGCAGGAACGACTCGGGCAAACATCAAATATTTCTGGCCTTAACGTTGATGTTGCCGAGGCAAATAAGGATCTCGGGGAAAGCGCTCTCAGCGCAGCGCTGACTGACTTCAAGTTCGACAGCAAATCACAGCAGGTAATTGCAGTTCCCTTTAGCAAGGATGTCGAGCCAAGTACCATCGCTGAAATGGAGCAAGATCGAAAGGATCTAACCGAGTCCCTAGAAGATCAGGCAAAAAGTATTTGCGAATCTTTGTCAAAAACCAATATCGGCTCCGCAGCACGACTAGCAGAAACAATTGAAAAATACAGAAGAGAGTGTGAAAAAACACGGCCAAATCCGCGGAAGCTTTACCGCCTCGGGACGATAATTGGTCGCGCGAGTCTTAAAGAAGATATCATTGCCCTCTTACCCGACTACGATAGAATAGAGATTGATGGATTCGTCTCCGATCATCAAGAGCTTATGCGACTCTACTATAGAGAAGCTCTCTTGAAAGTTCAGGAGATTGACGACCTTACGGTTTCGAATAAATTTGAGTTACCCGCATCTCACGATTTTTTATCGATTGCCGACAAGATCGATCAGGCAGTCGATAAAGATGGAAATAAGATCTTTGATCCTGAGATATCAATTATCCTCCGGGATATCGGAAACGAAATTGCCGATCTTGAAGGCGAAGAAATACTTGCAGAAAGTGAAATAAAGCGCGAAACAATTAAAAAGAGAAAATCGCACGCGGTAAAAACTGGCGCTATACTTATTGGCAGATTTTTAATATTCTCTAGTCTATTTATAATTGTTGATCCAGGAGTTGCTGTAAATACAGCGGGATCTATTGCATCTATATTGGGGCTAGCTGAAACTGCCAGTCCGGGATTGATTCAAAAGTACTATGAAAAAATGAGGGAAGCCCTTCCCTTTCTGCCCAGATTTCCCTTCAATAAATAAAATACAGCCTCCTCATCGTATTGATTTATAAAAGACTGGTAGATTATTCGAGAAATTTTGACCGAAAAAATTTGTACGTAAATTGCATCAGATAGTCAGATTACCTACGCGAATTTAATCTCACACGACGCTCGCCGCATGCGTGATTGACTCCTACTAACCGCCCCTCTTTTTGAGCGCATGCGACGCCGAATCCGCATCCTTTCTTGAAATCCGGTCGATCCGTGTCACTATTGATAGCAGCGGCTGCAATGTCCATTCCGGCGGGCGGGAGGCGTAGGCCATCCGGATGAGTTTTGATGGCGATGCCACCTCAACGTGCGGCTTTTCACGCCTGTGCATACTCGCCCCATCGCGCACCCACAAAAACCTTAACCCCAATACCCGAGCCATTCAGTCGCCATACGCGTGCCATACGCTTTCCATACGCATCGCAGCCCCCCGGTTTCGCGCGTTAACCCACCGCATACCGCCGCACACCAGACCCCCTTTACCCCACGTCACTCTCCGTGGCATCCTTCCCGAAACAATATTTCAACGGGAGGGAATATGTTCAGGACCGCTGTCGCCTGCGCTCTGCTTGCGGCCACCGCCGCCCATGCGAATTGCCAGGCCGGGGAGGTGGAGCTGATCTTCCACCACGACGCCCCCGCCATGGGCCATCCGAAGGGGGAGGCCGCTAACCTCTTGGCGGAGTTCGTGAATTCCTCGCTCGACGGGCAGGCCTGCATGACCGTCGTGGCCGAGGCGCCCGGCTATTCCGACGCCACGGTGGTCGAGGGGCTGGCCGAGGGGCGCTACAACATGGCCGCCCCCGCGATGGGCAATCTCGGCGACATCTCCGCCCGTTTCCTCGTCTTCGACCTGCCCTTCCTGTTCCGCGACCTGTCGGTCGTGCTCGAATACCAGGACAGCGACCTCGGCCGCGGCCTCCTGACCGAAGCCGAAGACGAAGGCCTCCTCGGCCTCGCCTTCTGGACCGACGGCATGAAGGCCATGTCCGCCGACACCCCCATCCGCAGCCCCGAGGACCTGCAGGGCCTGACCGTCGGTACCGAGAACGCGGTGATCGAGCGGTTCTATTTCGATGCGATGGGGGCGGAGACCGAAACGGTGCCCCTCTCCGATCTCGCCGACGCGCTCGCCACCGGCCGGGTGGACGCGCAGAACACCACCTGGACCAACATCTCCGCCCGCGGGCTCGCGACCCGGCACGACCAGATCCTCGACAGCAATCACGGGCTGGTGCAGTACATGGTCGTCACCGATCCTGCCTTCTGGAACGGCCTCGACCCGGATCTGCGCACCGAGCTGGAGCTGATGATCGACATCGTCACGCAGGAACGGAACCGATTCGCCTTCGAGCTGGCCAACATCGCCAAGCTGGAGGCCCGCCGCGACGGCATCGAAATCGACGCGCTCGACCCCGAGCAGTATTTCGACTGGCGCTTGGCGATGCAGTCCACCTGGTTCGAGTTCGGCGGCGCCATCGGCTTCGACCAGATCGGGGCCGCGACCTTCGCAGGCGAGCGTGCGCGCGAGATGGTCGACCGCTGAAGCCCGGTATCTGCCGCCTGAAAACGCGAAAGGCCGCCTCGAAGGGCGGCCTCATGCATCGGATCGCTCCGAAAGGGATCAGGCCGCGGCGCGGCGCTCGCTTTCCTCGCGGCTCAGCGCGACGGAGGTGCGGACCCCCTTCTTCACGAATTCCATCAGCCCCTGCACGCAGCGCTCGGTCGGGTCGATGCCCGCGCACATCAGCACCTCGCGCCCGTCGCGCGACCGCGCCCAGCGGGCGATCACGTCCGGCCCGTTGCCGTATTTCTTGTCATCGGCGATGGCGTCGTCCAGCGCCGCCAGAACCACGGCCGCAAACAGCTTCTGCGCCCGGCTTCCCTGGTCATTGGACCATGCCTGCCCGTCGAAATCGTCGAACATCCTTGCCCCGTCTCTTCTCACTAACCGCGTATCGAACGTGCGGAATATAGGTTCGCAAATAATTCACAGAAGCCCCGTTTAGGGCATTGCTGCATTGCAATCAACGCATGTGAACGGTGGTCGGTAAACATGCCGTCACGTCACGGCCCGTTCACCCGATCCGCTTGGAAATATGCGCCTTCGCCCCGGTTTCAAGTCATTCTTCGATCTCGTGAACATGCGGCAGACGGCCGAAATCGCCGCACCCTTCCTCGAACCGGGTCCGCTCGGCGAAGGGGACGCCCGCGCGAAACGCCGCACGCCCGATCAGGTGCGCGCCGATGGGGGCCGTGACCAGCATGAAGACGAAGATCAGCACGACCTCGATCCGCGCGGTCCAGCTCGGCGCCAGCAGCAGTGCGGCGAGGCAGATCAGCCCCAGCCCCAGCGTCCCCGTCTTGGTCGCCGCATGCATCCGCGTGTAGACATCCTTCATCTTCACCAGCCCGATGGCCGCGATCAGCGTGAAGGCCGATCCCATCAGGACGAAGGCGGCGGCGATCCACTCCATCATTGCTCGTCCTCTACCACCGTCCGCTCGATGAACCGGGCGAAGGCCACGGTGCCCAGGAACGCGACCAGCGACAGCACGATCGCCGCGTCGAGATAGGCGCCCACCCGGCTCGCCAGCGTGAAGAGCACCAGGAACGCCACCAGCAGCAGCGACAGCGCGTCGAGCGCCACGACCCGGTCGCTCAGCGATGGGCCGGTCAGCAGCCGCCAGACGATCAGCAACCCGGCCAGCGACATCATCGCCGCCCCGATCATCAGCGCCCAGCCCAACGGGCCCGACAGGCTCAATCCCAGCACGATCATCGCAGCACCCTCAGCACCCGGCGTTCCGTTCCCCGCTTCAGCCCCGCCTTGGTCGCCTCCGCGTCGATCGCGCCGAACATGGCGTGGATCAGCAGGAACTTCCGATCCTCGCTCACGTCGATGGTCAGCGTCCCCGGCGTCAGGGAGATCAGGTTGGCCGTCGCCATGATCTCCGCATCCGTCTTCGCGTCGAGCGGCAGCAGGATCATCTTGGGCCGCGAACGATCGGTCGGCGTCAGCACGTCCCACGCCACCTCGATCGAGGAGCGCCACAGGTCGTAGAGGAAATAGCCGATCAGCCCGATCAGCCAGATCGGCTTGAGCAGAACTCTCATCGCGCCTCTCCCAGCACCGCCTCGATATAGCCCGCGGGGTCGAGGATCTGCCCCGCCGCGACCAGCGCCGCGTCCATGAAGATCCCTGCCCCCAGGCCGATGAACACCGTCAGCGCCGCCAGCCCCGCGATCGGCACCAGCATCGCCAGCGGCACCCGGCCCACCACGGCATCCGGCCCGTCGGGATGCGGTTTCCAGAACGCCTCCAGCCAGATCTTCGACATGGAATAGAGCGTCAGCAGCCCGACCGCGAGCGCGGCGAAGGTCAGGAGCCAGGCCTCCGCATCCAGCGTCGCCGCGACGATGATGAACTTCGCCCAGAAGCCCGAGAGCGGCGGGATGCCCGCGAGGCTCAGCGCCGGGACGAGGAACAGCACCGCCAGCAGGGGCCGCGCGGCGTAGAGCCCGCCGATCTCCTTCAACTCCTCCGACCCGGTCAGCCGCCGCGCCGCCCCCGCCACGAAGAACAGGTTGGCCTTCACGATGATGTGGTGGAACAGGTAGAAGATCGCACCGACCAGCGCTGCGGGCGTCGCCATCGCCAAGCCCAGAACCATGTAGCCGATCTGGCTGATGATGTGGAAGCCGAGGATGCGGCGGAAATGGTTCTGCGCCGCCGCTCCCAGCACGCCCACCACCATCGTCGCGACCGCGCCCCACAGCAGCACCTGCCGGATCAGCGGCTCCTCAAGATCGTAGATCAGCGTGAACACCCGGATCAGCGCATAGACCCCCACCTTGGTCAGCAGGGCCGAAAACAGCGCCGAGGTCGTCACCGACGGCGTGTGATAGCTCGCCGGCAGCCAGTTGAAGACCGGGAACATCGCGGCCTTCGCCCCGAAGGCGAACAGCAGCATCATCGCGCTGACCAGCACCGCGACCTCCTCCTGCCGCCCGTCGAGCCGCAAGGCGAGGTCCGCCATGTTGAGCGTGCCCGCCACCCCGTAGAGCAGCCCGATCCCCGACAAGAGCGCCAGCGTGGCGATCAGGTTCAGGCCGACATATTTCACCGCGCCATCCGCCGACTTGCGCGTGCCGTTCACGACCAGCAGGCCGAAGGAGGCGATCAGCATCACCTCGAACCAGACATAGAGGTTGAAGATGTCGCCGGTCAGGAACGCCCCGCACACGCCCGCCAGCAGCGCCTGCACCAGCGCGTGGTGGCCGTTCCACCCCTCGCTGTCGTCGATCTCGGCAAAGGCGTAGATACTGACCGCCAGCGCCACGATCCCGGTGATCAGCACCATCGCCGCCGACAAGAGGTCCGCGACCAGCGTGATCCCGAACGGCGCCTCCCACCCGCCGATCTGGGTGGCGACCGGGCCGCCCTCCAGCACCTCCACCAGCAGCCAGACGGAGGCGGCCAGCAGCGCCGCGGACAGGATCACCCCGCCCCAGCGCACCACGTTGGGAAGGCCGCGCAGCACCAGGAGGATCGCCGCACCGAACAGCGGGATCAGAATCGGCAGGATCAGGATCATTCCGCCCGCTCCACCGGCTCGGCCACGCGCATCGCGTCCATGCGCGCCGTCCCCATCGCGTAGAACGCCCGGTAGGCCAGCGTCAGGGCAAAGCAGAACAGCCCGAACCCGATGACGATAGCCGTCAGGATCAGCGCCTGCGGCAGCGCGTTCGCCGCCCCCTCCAGCGGGGCCTTCTCGCCATAGCCCGTCAGCGGCGGGTTGGCCTTCGTCATTCGCCCGGCGGCGAAGATCACGAGGTTGGCGGCATTCGACAGCATCGACAGCCCCAGGATGTAGCGCACCAGATTGCCCGACAGCATGAGGTAGGCGCCCGCGGCCACCAGCACGCCCGCGAGAACGGCGACGATGCTCTCCATCAGCTATCCTCCTCGCGGTTTTCCGGGATACCAGCCTCTTCCAGCGCGAACAGGATCGCGCTCACCACACCGACCACCACGAGGAAGACGCCCGTGTCGAACAGCAGGATCGAGCCGACGGCCAGCCCCTGCCACGACCCATCGATGGGCGCGTAGAACGGCCACACGCCGCTGAGGAATACGCCGTTCGCGATCAGACCCCAGACCCCGCCCGCGATGGCGAACAGCAGACCGATGCCCGCCAGCACCATCGGCGGCACGCGCAGCTGCCGCCGCGCCTCCTCGACGCCGAAGGCCTTTTCGATGAGCGCGAAGCAGATCGCCGCGATCAGCCCGCCGATGAAGCCGCCGCCCGGATCGTTATGTCCGCGCCATAGCGTCAGCACCGCCACGATGAGGAAGACCGGGACCAGCGCCTTGGTCCCCGTGCGCAGGATCAGGGAGTTCATTTCCTCACCTCCTTGCCCGCGCGCAGCGCCGCCAGCGCCGCGATCCCGGCGATCACGACCACCGCCACCTCGCCCAGCGTGTCGAGCGCGCGGAAATCGACGAGGATCACGTTGACGATGTTGCGCCCCGCCGCCTCCGCATAGGCGGCCTGCTCGTAGAACTGCGTCACGTCCCGCTCCAGCCCCTGTCCCAGCACGGCCAGCAGCGCGAAGGTCACGCCCAGCCCCAGCACGCCCGCCACGATCGCATCCCCGATGCGCAGCGCGCCGGTGCCCGCGCGGGGCAGCTTCATGAAGGCGACCGAGACGAAGACGACCATCAGGATCTCGGTCAGCAGCTGCGTCATCGCCACGTCGATCGCGGAATAGAGCACGAAGATCACGGCGATTGCCGAGCCGATGCCACCCAGCGCGGTGATCGCGACCAGCCGCGAGCCGGTGAAGATGATGGTGATCGTGCAGGCGACGACGATCCCCACCAGCCCCCAATGCAGCAACGGGATCGCCGGGTCGATGGTCGCCACCGCCCCCGAGCCCACGAAGATGGCGGCCCAGACCATCAGCGCCAGCGTCGCGAAGGTCACGCGCAGATAGCTCATCATCCGCCCGTCCTGCACGGTCCGCGCCACCCAGGCCGCACTCGACCGCATGGCATCCAGCAGCACGTCATAGACGGCGGCGCTGTCGGGCACGCGCTTCTCCTCCTCGGCCAGCGAGCTGCGCAGCGCGTCGAGCCCCCAGTAGAGCACCGCGCCCAGCCCGAAGGTCAGCAGCGACAGGAACAGCGCCCCGTTGATGCCGTGCCACAGCGCGAAGGACGGCGCGCCTTCCGCCGCGCGCACCGTCTCGATCATCGGCGTCACCAGCGCGCCCAGCAGGCCGGGCACCAGCCCCAGCACGAAGCCCAGCACGGCGAGGATCGCGGGCCCGCCCCACATCCAGGGCGAGGGATCGGCCGGCGCCTCCTTCACCGCCTTGCGCGCCCCGAAGAAGGGGCGCACCGCGACCATCAGCGCCGCCGCGACCATCAGCGCATTGGCCAGCACCGCCACGGTCGCGACGAAGATCTCCTCGGTCGGGGCGTTCAGCGCGCCCTCGTAAATCATCTCCTTGCCGATGAAGCCGACGAAGGGCGGCAGCCCCGCCATGCTCGCCGCCGCCAGCGCCGTCACGGCAAAGCTGATCGGCATCGCGCGCCGCAGCCCGCCCAGCGCGTCCACCTCCCGACTGCCCGCCCCTTTGTCGAGCAGCCCGACCGCGAGGAACAGCGCCGCCTTGTAAAGCGCGTGCACCACGATGAAGCTCAGCGCGCCCCCGACTGCGTAATAGCTGCCGCCGCCCAGCCCCATGACCAGCGCTCCCAGCCCCATCAGCGTGGTCCAGGCCAGCATCAGCTTCAGGTCCGTCTGCCGCAGCGCCCAGAAACTCGCCAGCACCATCGTTACGGCCCCCGTCAGCGTCAGCACCCAGGTCCAGACCTCGGTGCCGCCCAGCATCGGCGTCATGCGTGCGATCAGGTAGACGCCCGCCTTCACCATCGTCGCCGAATGCAGATAGGCCGACACCGGCGTCGGGGCCGCCATCGCGCCGGGCAGCCAGAAATGGAACGGAAACTGCGCCGACTTGGTGAAGCACCCGATCAGCACCAGCCCCATCATCAAGAGGTAAAGCGGATGCCCGATGAAGCCGCCCGCCTCCGCCATCTCGCTCAGCCGGAACGTGCCCGCCACCTGTCCCATGACGATCAGCCCCGCCATCAGCGCGAGCCCACCGATCCCCGTCACCAGCAACGCCTGCTGCGCCTTGTGCCGCGCATCGACCTTCTGATGATCGAAGCCGACCAGCAGGAAGGAGGTGATCGTCGTGCATTCCCACGCCACGAAGAGCGTGATCGCATCGTCCGCCAGCACCAGACCCAGCATGGACAGCGCGAACAGGCTCATCAGCGTCAGGAGACGTTTCAGCCGCCGGTCGGCCCGGAAATACTCCGCCGCATAGGCAAAGCAGATCGCCCCGATCCCGGTAATCAGCATTGCGAACAGCAGCGACAGCGCATCGACCCGGAACGCCGCCTCGATGCCGAGCGCCGGGACCCAGTCCCACGCGACCTCGGCCGTGTCGCCGCCGGTGATTGAGGGCAGGAAGGTGCAGAACCAGCCGAACAGCAGCAACTGCACCGCAGCCGGGATCAGCCGCCAGAACCCGGCCTGATAGGTCTTGTCCTCGCGCACGCGTGATTTCCCGTTCGTCATTCGTGGATTTGCTAGGTCATATAGCGACATGCCGCGCGCCGCTCCACCCCGGCCGGCGCGGAATCGCAGCCATCAGGCACGAAAAAGGGCGCCGGATCGCTCCGACGCCCCCTTTTGTCGCAGGTCCGCAGGCTCAGTGGCCGAGGATCTGGCTCAGGAACAGCTGCGTCCGCTCGGATTTGGGGTTGTTGAAGAACTCCTCCGGCTCGTTCTGCTCCACGATCTGGCCCTGGTCCATGAAGATCACGCGGTTCGCGACCTGCCGGGCGAAGCCCATCTCGTGCGTCACGCACAGCATGGTCATCCCGTCCTCGGCGAGGCTGACCATCGTGTCGAGCACCTCCTTGATCATCTCGGGATCGAGTGCCGAGGTCGGCTCGTCGAACAGCATGATGCGCGGCTGCATGCACAGGCTGCGCGCGATGGCGACCCGCTGCTGCTGACCGCCCGACAGCTGGCCGGGATACTTGTTGGCCTGCTCGGGGATCTTCACCTTGGTCAGGTAGTGCATCGCGATCTCTTCGGCTTCCTTCTTGGGCATCTTGCGAACCCAGATCGGCGCCAGCGTGCAGTTCTCCATGATCGTCAGGTGCGGGAACAGGTTGAAGTGCTGGAAGCACATCCCGACCTCGGACCGGATCTTGTCGATGTTCTTCAGGTCCGACGACAGGAGCGTCCCGTCCACGATGATCTCGCCCTGCTGGTGTTCCTCCAGCGCGTTGATGCAGCGGATCAGCGTCGACTTGCCCGAGCCCGAGGGCCCGCAGATCACGATCCGCTCGCCCCGGTTCACCGTCAGGTCGATGTCGCGCAGCACGTGGAAATCCCCGTACCACTTGTTCATGTCGCGGATGGAGATGGCGACCTCGTCGCTCACGTTCATGCCGCTGGTGTTGGTCTCTGCCATTGCCATGTGAACGGCCTCCTTAACGATGGTCGGTGCGCAGCTTGCGCTCGAGATGTTGCGAATATTGGGACATCGCGAAGCAGCTCATGAAGAACAGCAGCGCGATGAAGCCGTAGAGCTCCCAGATCAGGCCGTTCCAGTCGCTGTCCGCACGGATCGCGTTGGTCAGGCCCAGCATGTCGTACATCGAGATGATGACCACCAGCGTGGTATCCTTGTAGAGCCCGATGAACACGTTGACGATGCCGGGGATCGAGATCTTCAGCGCCTGCGGCATGATGATCAGGCGCATCGCCTGCCAGTAGTCGAGGCCCAGGCTGTCCGCCGCCTCGTACTGCCCGCGCGGCAGGGCGGCGAGGCCCCCCCGGATCACCTCGGCGATATAGGCCGAGGCGAACAGCGTGATCATGATGACCACCCGCAGGATCAGGTCGAAGGTCGTGCCCGGCGGCAGGAAGTAGGCCAGCAGCACGTTTGCCGTGAACAGCAAGGTGATCAGCGGCACGCCGCGGATGAACTCGATGAAGATCACGCTCAGCGACTTGATGATGAACAGGTCCGACCGGCGCCCCAGCGCCAGCAGCACGCCCAGCGGCAGCGAGAAGCTGATGCCGGTCACGCCCAGGATCACCGTCAGCAGGAAGCCGCCGATATTGCGCGACTGCACCTCCTCCAGCTCCAGCTGCGCGAGGCCCGACAGCTCACCGGCCAGCGGGCCGAGGATGAACAGCATCCAGATCGCGATGACCAGGATCGCCACGCCCATCGCCAGCGGCGCGCCGAAGCGGGCCACGTAGCGGAACACCAGCCCCGCGACGACGAAGCCGAGCAGCGCCACGACCGGTCCCCAGATCGAGCCGCCCCAGATCAGCCAGTAGGCCAGGAACGGGAACAGCCCGGTGAAGACGAACAGCGCCCGCGGAGCCTTCTCGAACAGGATCGGCGCCAGCGCCACGAACAGCAAAACGAAGGCCAGCACCGGCCGCCAGTATTCCGTGCGCGGGTAGAACCCGAACAGCAGCTGCCGCCAGCGCTCCTTGAGGACGGCGAAGCAGGCGCCATGCGCGTCCTCGCCGTAAGCCGCGCGGATGATCTCGCGACATTCCGACACGCTGTCGGCGTTCCACACCGCGTGCAGGAACCACGGCCCGATCTCGTAGATCAGGAAGATGATCGCGATGATCGACAGCACCGACAGGATGGTGTTGAGCACGGAGGAGAACATGTTCTCCCGCAGCCACAGCATCAGGCCGGTCTGGCCCGCGGGTGGCGGGGCGGGCGGAATCTGGTTCTCGCGCACGAAGGGGATGATCTGGGAATGCGTATCGCTCATCTCAACGCTCCTTCAGCGTGACGCTGCGGTTGTAGAGGTTGCCGATGCCCGAGATGATCAGCGACAGCGTCACGTAGATCAGCATGAGCAGAAGCACGCACTCCATCTCCCGCCCGGTCTGGTTGCGGGTGATGTTGCCCAGCGTCCCGACCAGATCCTGATAGCCGATGGCGATGGCCAGCGACGAGTTCTTGGTCAGGTTGAGGTAGTTGGAGATCATCGGCGGCACGATCACGCGCAGCGCCTGCGGCAGGACCACGAGATTCATGATCCGGTTCGGACGCAGCCCCAGCGAGGCCGCGGCCTCGGTCTGGCCCTTGCTGACGGCCAGGATGCCCGCGCGCACGTTCTCGGCCACGAAGGCCCCGGTATAGAGCGACAGCGCGATCCACAGGGCCGCGAAGGTCGAGCGCATCTGCAACCCGCCCGAGAAGTTGAAGCCCGCAAGCTCCGGCTTCTCCAACCCGATCGGGCTGCCCAGCGCGAAGAAGGCGAGCAGCGCCGGGATGAAGAACAGCGCGAGGCCGACCCACAGCATCGGGAAGATCTGGCCGGTGCGCATCTGCCGCTGACGCGACCAGATCCGCAGGCCGATGATGGCGAGGATCGACAGGACGAACACGGCCACCACCGTCCAGGCTCCGTCGCCGAAGACGAGCGAGGGGATGTAGATGCCCCGGTTGGTGATCGCCACCGAATCCCACAGCAGCATCGAGGAGGCCGGATCGTCGCCCCGGAACGCGCGCGGCGCAGGCGTGGTCTCGGTCAGCACCGCCATGATCAGGATGATCCACAGCAGGACCGGCACGTTGCGGAAGCCCTCGACATAGACCGCGGCGAGGTTGCGCACGATCCAGTTCGGCGACAGGCGCAGCACGCCCATGACGACGCCGATGATCGTGCAGGCGATGCAGCCCAGCACCGCGACCAGCAGCGTGTTGAGCAGGCCCACGATGCTCGCGCGCAGGTGCGTGTCCTGGCTGTCATAGGGGATCAGCCGCTGGCCGATATCGTAGCCCGCGGTGTTGCCGAGGAAGCCGAAATCGAAATCCTGTCCCGCGCGGGCCAGGTTGGTGACGGCGTTGCTGATCAGGAACCCGATGCCCATGAGCACGAGGATCAGCGCGATCGTCTGGATTGTGATTGAACGATACCGGGTATCGTAGATCAGCTGGCTGAGGCGGAATCCCTCGTCCTGCTGATGATCGGTTAACGCGGTCATTGCCCGCCCCTCTTCCCTGGTGAGGCCCGCTTACGCCGGGCATACGTTGGTGGTGCCTTGGCCCGCGATCTGGTGCCGCAGGTCCGCGGGTTTCCCCCGGATGGTCGAAGGGCGCGCCCGATGCGCGCCCTTCGCCTGTTTGGTCAGATCAACGGAACGGCGGTGCGTAGAGCAGGCCACCGTCGGTCCACTGGGCGTTCAGCCCGCGGGACAGGCCGATATCGGTGCTCTCACCGATGTTGGCGTCGAAGATCTCGCCGTAGTTGCCGGCGACGCCGATGGCGTTCGCGGCCCAGTCGGCCTCGAGGCCGAGCATCGCGCCGAGGTCACCCTCGGTGCCCAGCAGACGGTTGATCTCCGGGTTGTCGGTGCCGGCCAGCATCTCTTCCAGGTTCTCCTGGGAGACGCCGTACTCTTCCGCCGCGATCAGCGCGTTGAGCGTCCAGCGCACCACGTCGCCCCAGGCGTTGTCGCCGTGACGCACGAGCGGGCCGAGCGGCTCCTTCGAGATGATCTCGGGCAGCAGCATGTGCGCATCCGCATCCTCGAAGGAGGCACGGGTCGCGGCCAGGCCGGATGCGTCCGTGGTGTACACGTCGCAGGCATTGGCCAGGTACTGCTGCTGGGCTTCCGCGTTGGTCTCGATCGGCACGGGCTCGTAGCTCATGTCGTTGGCGCGGAAGAAGTCGGCGAGGTTCAGCTCGGTCGTGGTGCCGGTCTGGATGCAGACGGTTGCGCCGTCGAGCTCGGTCGCGGAGGTCACGCCGAGGTCCTCGCGGACCATGAAGCCCTGACCGTCATAGTAGTTGACGCCGACGAATTCGAACTCGAGGTCGACGTCGCGGCTGAAGGTCCAGGTGGTGTTCCGGGCCAGCATGTCGATCTCGCCGGAGGCCAGAGCGGTGAAGCGGGTGGAGCCGGTGGTCGGGATGAACTCGACGGCGTCGCCATCGCCGAGCACGGCGGCCGCGACCGCGCGGCAGACCGCGACGTCGAAGCCTTCCCACTCACCGTTCTCGTTCGGAGCAGCGAAGCCGACGAGGCCCGTGGTCACGCCGCAACGCAGCGTTCCGCGGTCCTGAACTTCCGCGAGCGTCTGGGCGGATGCGGCACCCGCCACCAGACCTGCGGCTGCCAGCGCGCCGAAGAATACGGATTTTTTCATTGAATACCTCTTCCCTGGGTAAACCGCGGACAAAAGCCTGCGGCACCGGTCGGTTCGACCGGTTTCGTTCTTTCTCAGCCCCCGTGCGAGGGACCGGGGCAAAGTTTGGACAGTCGTGCGCCGTGTCGTCAAGGCCATCGCGCCCCGTGATGGGATATGTCAGCAATTTTGACGTAACGACCCCGATTCATCGGATTTGGTCGGGGTATATAATTGCGCGCTCGCCTTATGCGTGTCCGATCGCCGCGGCTGCGGCATCGCCACCGCCCGACCATCGCCCTGCCTCGCGGGATCGGCGCGGACCGGGTCGCCCGGCTCACCGCCCCTTCACAGAAACGTCATTTGTGCTGACCTATATCGCGCGCCGAGCTTGCAGCCGACGGCGAGAGCGGGGATCGTCGGTGGTGAACCGACCTGTCGCACGGACCAAAAAATGTTGTCTTCGAGCCTTCCACGCGCCGCGCGCGCCGCGATCCTGGCCCTCCTGACGCTCTTCGCCGCCCTTCCGGCCCGTTGCGAATCGCTCCGAATTTTCGCCGCCGCCTCCCTGACGGACGTGCTCGTCCCCCTGGCGGAGGCCTACGAGGCGGCCCATCCGCAGGACGAGCTGACCCTCGTCCTCGCCGGCAGCGGCACGCTCGCCCGGCAGATCGACCAGGGCGCGCGGGGCGACCTGTTCCTCAGCGCGAATGCCGACTGGGTGGAGTGGCTGCGCGCGCGCGACATCGGCGACGCCCCGCGCGTCGTGGCGCGCAACCGCCTCGTCTGGGCCAGCCTCGACCCGCTGCCCGAAGGCGACGCCCCGCCCTCGGGCCGCATCGCCATCGCCGATCCCGCCTCGGTCCCCGCGGGCCGCTATGCCCGCGCCCATCTCGAAGCCATCGACGCCTGGGACAGCCTCGCAGGCCGCCTGCTCTACGCACGCAACGTGCGCGACGCGCTCGCCTGGACCGCGCGCGGCGACGTCGCCGCCGGGATCGTCTATGCCACCGATGCGCAGGCCGTGCCGGGGCTGCACGCCCGCGCCATCCCCGCCGACACCCACCCGTCCATCGACTATGTCGCGCTGCCCCTCACCCCCGAGGGCGCCCGCATCGCGACCTTCCTGTCAGGCGATGCGGCGCAGGCCATCCTGGCGGAGTTCGGCTTCCTGCCCCCGCCCGACTGAACGGGTCAGAGGTCGAACACCATGCAGGTCGTGGAGCCGGTGGCGTAGAGCTTGCCGTCCTCCACCCCCTCGATCCGCCCTTCGGCGATGCCGGTGCGGCGCCCGACATGGCTGACCTGCCCGATCGCGCGCACCTCGCCGGAATTGGCAAAGAGCGGCCGGATCACGTTCACCTTGTATTCGAGCGTGGTGTAGCCCTGCCCCTTCGGCAGGCAGGTCTGAACCGCGCAGGCCATGCAGCTGTCGAGCAGCGTGCCGAACCAGCCGCCATGCACCGTGCCGATCGGGTTCATCACTTCGAAGGACGGCCTGCCGCGAAACACAACCCGCCCCTCCTCGACGCTCTCCATACCGTAATCGAGCGTGCGCGCGATCGGCGGCGCGGGCAGGCGGCCCTCCGCGATGGCGGTGATGAACTCCAGCCCGCTCATCGACGCGATGGTCTCGCGCCCCGGCAGATCCTCGACGCGGTCGACGAACAGGCTCATGTCTCTTTCCCCTCTGCCAGATCGAGGAACCGCGCCGCCTCGGCCAGTTGCGCGCCCTTCTTCGCGCGCAGCTCCGCCGCCTCGGCATCGGTGCCCCACAGCCGTTCCTGCCACAGTGCATCCAGCTCGCTGATCGCCAAGGCTTCCGTCGCGTCGAGCGCGCGCGCCCGCATCGCGAGGCCCAGCACCAGGCTGCCGGTCAGCGTCACGAAATCATGCAGCGAGGCGAGCGCGAACGGCCCCTCCCCCTCGACCCGCGCCCGCAGCGCGGCGAGCGAGGCGGCGGGCTGCGGCTGCGGGATCACGCCGATCACGCGGGTCAGCGGCGCGCGCAGCACCTCCTCGGACCAGTCGAGCCACGGGTCCCAGCGCGCCTCCTGCTCGGCCACCAGGCTCTCGGGCCCGTCGGCGCGATAGCACAGCAGGTCCGTGTCGCCATACTCGGCCAGCATCTCCACCACCGCCGCGCGATGCGGCACCACCTTGTCGAGCGCGGAGTTCGCGGCCCGCGTCAGCGGCATGGTCTCGGGCCGGATCTGGTCGTCCTGCGCCTGCCACTCCGCCGCGATTCCGTCAGCGAGCGTCCGCGTCGGCACCACCAGCGCGGCCTTGGCCGGGGTGCGCACCGGCCGCCCGTCGAGCTCGATGGCGAAGCCGCCTTCGCTCTCCACCGCCGCGGCCTGTTTCCAGAAGCGTTTCGCCTGCCACCCGCTCATGCGATCTCCTCAGTCAATCCCGCGACCAGCGCGTCGAAGCTGGCGACGATCCGCGTGGCCCCGGCGGCGGCCAATGCCTGAACGGGGTGATAGCCCCAGTCCACGCCGATCCCCGGCACGCCTGCCGCCACCGCCATCTCGATGTCGAACGTGGTGTCACCGATCATCACGGCGCGCGGCGCGCCCGTTTCGGCCAGCGCCGTCTCGATCATGCTCGGATGCGGCTTCGACGGATGCCCGTCCGCCGTCTGGATCGTGGCGAACCGGCCCTCCAGCCCGTGCGCGGCCACGGCGTGCCGCACGCCGCGCATCGACTTGCCCGTCGCGATCCCCAGCGTCCAGCCCGCGCCTTCCAGCCGGTCCAGCGCCGCGCGCGCACCCGGATAGAGCGGCGTCGCCCCCTCGCCCCGCTCGGCGCGCAGGGCCACGAATTCCCGGCGATAGCCCTCGACCAGCGCGTCCAGCACCTCCGGCCCCGCCCCGCGCGGCAGCAGCCGGTCGATGGCCTGTGGCAGGCTCATTCCGATGATGCCGCGCACCGCCGCCGCCTCGGGCGCGTCCAGCCCCTCGGCGGCGAAGGCCCGCCCCATCGCGTCGACGATCATCGCCTGCGAATCGATCAGCGTGCCGTCCATGTCGAAGATGGCGAGCTTCATTCCAGTTCCGCGAACGGGTCGAGCGGCTGGCCCTTGGCCTCCCAGCCGAAGATCTCCCAGGTCCGCGCCATGTGCCCCGGCAGCGGCGCGGTGAAGTCGAGCACCCGCCCGTCCTCGGGATGCGCGATCTGCAAGGACCGCGCGTGCAAATGCAGCTTGCGGCTGACATCGCCGCCCAGCTGCGCGCCCCAGCCGTCGCCCTCGTTGGTCTGGCTGTTGGTGCCGTATTTCCCGTCGCCCACGATCGGATGCCCGATCTCGGCCATATGCGCGCGTAGCTGGTGCGTGCGCCCCGTGATCGGGCTCAACGCCACCCAGGTCGCGCGCTTGGCCGCACTCTCGATCACCATGTAGTCGCTCACCGCCCGCTTCGCGCCCTCGGTCGCGTCGACCGCATCGGGGTGCACCGCGATCATCTTCTCGCCCGCGCCGTGCGGCCCATGACCCGGCGCCTTGACCAGCCCGTAGCGGATCGTGCCGACACGCGGGCTCGGCATCCCTGGCACCACCGCCCAGTAGATCTTGCGCGTCCGCCGCGACTGGAACGCCTTGGCCAGCGCCGCCGCCGCCCGCCCCGTGCGCGCCATCACCAGCACGCCCGAGGTGTCGCGATCCAGCCGGTGCACCAGCCGCGGCGGCGCATCCGCATCGAAGCGGATCGCCTCCGACAGCCCGTCGACATGGCGCACCTGACCCGACCCGCCCTGCACGGCGAGGCCCGCGGGCTTGTTCAGCACGATCAGATGATCGTCCTTCCACATCACCGCGTCGCGCATCATCCGCGCATCCGCCTCCGAGATCTCGACCCGGTTCACCGACGGGGCCGGCGCCGAGGGCAAGGGCGGCACGCGCAGCACCTGCCCCGCCTCCAGCCGCGTGTTGGGCTTCACCCGGCCGCCATCGACCCGGATCTCGCCCTTGCGGCACATCTTCTCGATCCGGCCCTGCGTCACCTGCGGATAGGTCTTGCGGAACCACCGGTCGAGCCGCTGGCCCTCCGCCTCCGCATCCAGCGTCACGTTGTCCACACCGCTCATGGCCAGATACTCCGCCCCAATGCCGCCCCGGCGAACACCGCCAGAAGCCCCAGCCCGACCGACCCGATGACGTAGAGCCCGGCCGTCCCGAAGCGCCCCCCCTCGATCAGCCGCATGGTGTCGAGCGAGAAGGTCGAGAAGGTCGTGAACCCGCCCAGCACGCCCGTCGTCAGGAACAGCGACAGCCGCGCGTCGCCCGCACCGCGCCGCACCAGCCACACCGCGACCAGCCCGATCAGCAGCGAGCCCGCGACGTTCACCGCCAGCGTGGCACTCGCGAAATCGGACACGCCCGCCCGGATCGCCGCCCGGCCCGCGAGGTAGCGCAGCGACGCGCCGATCGCGCCGCCCAGGGGCACCGCCCAGATCATGTCTCGAAATCCCGTCCGCTCATGGCGCCTTCTACGCCCCGATGCGGCGGGAGGGCAAGGTCAGGCGGTCGCCGTCGGCTGGTTGAACCGCGGCGACAAGCCCAGCCCCTTGTTCACCATGTAGAAGGTAGCGAGGTCCCGGTACGCCGCCTCCATCCAGCGGGCCGACTGCCCCACCCCGTCGAGGATGCGCACCGCGTAGCGGCTCAGCGGATCCTCCCGGTCGAGCCGGAAGCACCCCATCGCCCAATCCGGGAAGGTCCGTTGCTCGACATGGCCGTGCCACAGCACCTCCAGCCGCTCGTTGCGCCGGTCCGCCGCGATCCGCGCGACCAGCGAGGTCACGTCCGCCGCCCCGCCTTCGAGGATCTGCACGAACATCCCGTCATGCACCAGCAGGATGCCGGTGATGCCGTGGCGCGCGTTGTGCTCGGCCGCCTCGGCGGCGATCTCGTCCAGCACGTCCGGCCCAACCCAGGGCGGGCGGGCGAAGGAGCGATAGGCGAGACTGTAGATTTTTTCGGGACCGGATTCCAGCATGCGGAAGGATCTAGACCACCAATCTCGTTTCGCCACTCAATTTTTCGTGTCAGCGCCAGTTTCGCGCCGCGCGGCGCGCAGCTTGGCGAAATACTCGACCCGCTTCTTCAATTCCCGCTCCTGCCCGCGCTCCACCGGCACGTAGTAGACCCCGCGCTTCATGGAGTCGGGGAAGTAGTCCTGACCCGAGAACCCGTCCTCCGCGTCATGGTCATAGGCATAGCCCGCGCCATAACCCTCCTCCTTCATCAGACGGGTGGGGGCGTTCAGGATGTGCTTGGGCGGCGCGTCCGAGCCGTGCTCCTTCGCCGCCCGCATCGCCGCCTTGTAGCCGACGTAAGCTGCATTCGATTTCGGCGCGAGCGCCAGGTAGACCACCGCCTGCGCCAGCGCCAGCTCGCCCTCGGGGCTCCCCAGCCGCTCATAGGTCTGCCAGGCGTCGAGGCACAGCCGCTGCGCGCCGGGATCGGCCAGCCCGATATCCTCCACCGCCATCCGCGTGATCCGCCGCGCGAGGTAGCGCGGGTCCTCGCCCCCCTTCAGCATCCGCGCCAGCCAGTAGAGCGCCGCGTCCGGGTCCGACCCGCGCACCGATTTGTGCAGGGCCGAGATCAGGTTGTAATGCTGATCGCCCGACTTGTCGTACTGGCTCGCCCGCCGCATCAGCCGCTCCGACAGCGCCTTGCGCCCGATCGGCGCGTCGAGCCGCCAGCCCAGCACCTGCTCGGCCAGATTGAGCAGCGCCCGCCCGTCCCCGTCGGCCATCTCGGTTAGCGCCTCGCGCGCCTCTCCGTCGAGCGGCAATGCCCCTTCGGCCTTTTCCACCCGTTGCAGCATCTTCTCCAGCGCCACGAGGTCCAGCCGCTTGAGCGTGATGACCTGCGCCCGGCTCAACAGCGCCGAGTTCAGCTCGAAAGACGGGTTCTCGGTGGTCGCGCCCACCAGCACGATGGTCCCGTCCTCCATATGCGGCAGGAACCCGTCCTGCTGCGCCTTGTTGAAACGGTGGATCTCGTCGACGAACAGCAGCGTCCCACCCCCGTTGCGCCGCCGCAGCTTCGCCGCCTCGAAGATCTTGCGCAGTTCCGGCACGCCGGTGAAGATCGCGCTGATCTGCACGAAGGCGAGGTCGGTCACATCCGCCAGCAGCCGCGCGATGGTGGTCTTGCCCACCCCCGGCGGCCCCCAGAAGATGACGGAGCCGAGCTGCCCCGCCGCCAGCATCGCGCCGAGCGGCGCGTCGTCGCCCAGCACATGCTCCTGCCCGATGACCTCGCCGAGGCTCTGTGGCCGCAACCGGTCGGCCAGCGGCGCGGGGCGCTCGGACGCATCGGATCGGGGTTCGGTGTCGAAAAGATCGGCCATGCCCATCAAATAGTCGGCACAGGGCACCGCGTACAGACCCGGAACACTCCTGCCCGTCGCTCGGGGCTCACGCCCCTCCCTCCCGTTGGGCCGAGCCGCGCCGACGCGCGGAGAACGTCGCGCCCCAGATCGCTGCACCCGTCCCGGCCGACATTCCCGGACCGCGCCGAAACCCATACGCATCGACCTTCATACTGCACCAACGGAAGGGATCGCTCGGACAGCCTGTCATTCAGTCGAGAGGAACGACGGCACCGCGCCTCGCCGGCAACTCACCCCTCCATTCAAATACGTAGAGCTCCCGAACCTGCTCTCGATTGCCCTGGCGACCCGTCCGCCCCCGGTCAGGCACAAAATGCAAATCGCTCGGTCGTGGTCCAGAGGGCACCCCACCCGTCCCACCGAACCCCGTTCGCAGCAAGAATCGTCGTCCGGCCCGAAACCTGCCTTCGGACAGCCTGATACGCGCCCGCCCTTCCCGCACGTAGAAAGCCAATCGCCCGCCCCAACGCGAAGCACGTCCCGCCCTTCCCGCGCGGCCGGAACCGGGGCTCTCATCGAAACCCGCCTTCGGATTGGCTCAAATACTCGTCCGCCCCCGCCTCACGCGAAAGGTTAACGATCCGCGCGGCGCCCGCCATCTGCCATACGCGTGCCATACGCGTGCCATACGCATCGCAGACCGCGTTTTTCGGCGTTAACCAACGAAAAAGCCCCGGCGCGGCGGCCGGGGCTTTCTGCGAAATTCAGGCAAGTCGGGAAGGATCACTCCTCCGCCGCTTCCTCCTCGGCCACGCGCGCACGGTCGCCCGCGCCCTTCGCGCTCTCGTCGCGATCAACCAGCTCGATGATCGCCATCGGCGCCATGTCGCCATAGCGGAAACCGGCCTTCAGCACGCGGGAATAGCCGCCCGAGCGGTCCTTGTAGCGCTCGCCCAGCACGTCCATCAGCTTGGCGACGGCGGCGTCCTGCTTGATCTGCGAATGGGCCAGACGGCGCGCGTGCAGGTCGCCGCGCTTACCGAGCGTGATCAGCTTGTCGATGATCCGCTTGAGCTCCTTCGCCTTGGGCAGGGTCGTCTTGATCTGCTCGTGCTCGATCAGGGACGCGGCCATGTTCGCGAACATCGCCTTGCGGTGCTCGTGAGTGCGGTTGAGCTTGCGGTAACCATTACCGTGACGCATTTTTCGTATCCTTTTTCAATACTTTGTCCGGCGACCCATGCGTGCGGGACGCTCTCCTTGGTGGGGCGGGATTGCCCGTGGGCTTCCGGATTTCCCCGCGGGGAAATCCGGGATCACCCGATCAGAACTGGTCTTCGTACTTCTTGGCCAGGTCCTCGATGTTCTCGGGCGGCCAGTCGACGATGTCCATGCCGAGGTGCAGACCCATGCCGGTCAGCACTTCCTTGATCTCGTTCAGCGACTTGCGGCCGAAGTTCGGGGTGCGCAGCATCTCCGCTTCGGTCTTCTGGATCAGGTCGCCGATATAGACGATGTTGTCGTTCTTCAGGCAGTTCGCCGACCGGACCGACAGTTCCAGCTCGTCCACCTTCTTGAGCAGAAGCGGGTTGAACTCCAGATCGTCCTCTTCCTCGGCGCGGGTCGCGGCCTCGGGCTCGTCGAAGTTGACGAAGACGTTGAGCTGGTCCTGCAGGATGCGCGCGGCATAGGCGATCGCGTCCTCGGGGGTGATCGAGCCGTCCGTCTCGACGTTCAGCGTCAGCTTGTCATAGTCGAGCACCTGCCCTTCGCGCGTCGGCTCCACCTTGTAGGAGACCTTGCGCACGGGCGAGTAGAGCGCATCGACCGAGATCAGGCCGATCGGCGCGTCCTCGGGGCGGTTCTTGTCGGCGGCGACGTAGCCCTTCCCGTTCTCCACGGTCAGTTCCATGTAGACGCTGGCGCCATCGTCGAGGTGGCAGATCACGTGGTCCTTGTTCAGAACCTCGATGCCCGCGCTCTCGGAGATGTCCGCAGCCGTCACCAGGCCCGGCCCCTTGGCCGAGATCGACAGGCGCTTGGGCCCGTCGACTTCCATCAGCAGCGCCACGCCCTTGAGGTTCAGCACGATGTCGGTCACGTCCTCGCGCACACCGGCGACGGAGGAGAACTCGTGCAGCACGCCGTCGATCTGGACGGAGGTGATCGCCGCACCCTGCAGCGAGCTCATCAGCACGCGGCGCAGCGCGTTGCCCAGCGTCAGGCCGAAGCCCCGCTCCAGCGGCTCGGCGGTGGCGGTGGCGAAACGCTTGGGATCGTTGCCCGGCTTGATGTCGAGCGCGTTGGGCCGGATGAGGGCCTGCCAGTTCTTGTGGATCATTATTGTATCCTCCATGCCAGTTTCCGGCGGGATCCGCTGCCGGGAACGCCCGAGGTCGTCACAAAGTCCGGGGGGTGGGCCCGAACGGGAATGGGCGCGGGCGGGAAACCCCGCTCGCACCCGTCATTCACTGTCCGAAGATCAGACGCGGCGGCGCTTCGGCGGGCGGCAGCCATTGTGCGCGATCGGGGTCACGTCACGGATCGCCGTGATGGTGAAGCCGATGGCGCTCAGCGCACGCAGCGCGCTCTCGCGGCCGGAGCCGGGGCCCTGCACCTCGACGTCGAGCGTGCGCATCCCGTGCTCCTGCGCCTTGCGGCCGGCATCCTCCGCGGCAACCTGGGCGGCATAGGGGGTCGACTTGCGCGATCCCTTGAAGCCCATCGTGCCCGAGGAGGACCACGCGATGGCGTTGCCCTGCGCGTCCGAGATCAGGATCTTGGTGTTGTTGAACGAAGAGTTCACATGCGCGACGCCTGCCGAGATGTTCTTGGAGACCTTCTTCTTCGCGCGAATCTTGTCACGTGCCATTGATACGGTCCTCCCTTACTTCTTCTTGCCGGCAATCGGGCGTGCGGGGCCCTTGCGCGTGCGTGCATTGGTGTGGGTCCGCTGACCGCGCACCGGAAGGCCGCGACGATGGCGCAGGCCGCGATAGCAGCCGAGGTCCATCAGACGCTTCACGTTCATCGAGTTCTCGCGACGCAGGTCGCCCTCGACGGTGTAGTTCGCATCGATGTGCTCGCGCAGCTTGAGCGCGTCCGCGTCGCTCAGCTCGTTCACGCGGGAGGTCGGCTCGACGCCGGTCGCCTCGCAGATCTCGACGGCGGCGCTGCGGCCGATGCCGTGGATATAGGTGAGAGCGATCTGCACCTGCTTGTTCGTGGGGATGTTAACGCCTGCAATACGCGCCAAGGATAGTCTCCAGTCCGGTTGCGGTTCCGTAACGCCAGAACCTTTTTTCACAACGAAGGACCATCGCCAGGATTGCCGATGGTCCGTTAGGCGCGACGAGTGCCGTACCTGATTCTCCCAATTCGTCGGGGAGGCGTGCCTTATAGCGGATTTCCGCCGGTGGTCAATGCCCCTCGGGATCAGCCTCCGATGGCCTCGGCCACGCGGGCTTTCACCTCGTCGATGGCGCCCAGACCGTCGATCGAGCGCAGCTTGCCATTGGCGTAGTAGTACCCGATCAGCGGCGAGGTCTCGCGGTAATAGGTCATCAGACGATTGCGCATCGAGCTCTCGTTGTCGTCGGCGCGCCGCGTGAACTCGGTATGCCCGCACTTCACGCACTTGCCGTCCGCCGGGATCGGCTTCGTCACGTCGTGATAGACCTCGCCGCAATTGGCGCAGGTCGCGCGGCCCGTGACGCGCGCGATCAGCGCCTCGTCGTCGACCTTCATCTCGACCACGGCGTCGAGCGTGCGGCCATGCTTGTCGAGCAACTCGGTCAGCGCGTCGGCCTGGGCCAGCGTGCGGGGGAAGCCGTCGAAGATGAAGCCGGTGCCAGCCCCGTGCGCCTCGATCTGCTCGCCGATCAGGCCGATGACGATCTCGTCGGTGACGAGGTCCCCGCGCGCCATCACGTCGGCGACGCGGTTGCCCATCTCGGTGCCCGAGCTCTTCGCCGCGCGCAGCATGTCGCCGGTGGAGAGTTGGACGAGACCCCGCTCCTCGACCAGGGTTCGGGCTTGGGTGCCTTTACCGGCGCCCGGCGGGCCAAGCAGGATAATATTCATCAGTGACGTCCCAGAGTTCTTTTCTTGCGTGCACCTTTACCACCCAGCTTCGATTTTTCAATGAGGCTTTCGTACTGGTGGGCGAGAAGATGGCTCTGCACCTGGCTGACCGTATCCATCGAGACCGACACGACGATCAACAGCGAGGTGCCTCCGAAGTAGAACGGCAGCGCCAGTTGCGAGATCAGCAGCTCGGGCAGCAGGCAGACCGCGGTCAGGTAGGCCGAGCCGATGACCAGCAGGCGCGTCACGACGTAGTCGAGATATTCCGCCGTCCGCTTGCCGGGCCGGATGCCGGGCACGAAGCCGCCCTGCTTCTTGAGGTTGTCGGCCACGTCCTCGGTCTTGAACGCCACGTTCGCCGTGTAGAAATAGGCGAAGAACACGATCATCGACCCGAAGAACAAGAGGTTCAGCGGCTGCCCCCGGCCCAGATAGGCGGACACGTAGCTCAGCGCACCGCCCCCGCTCTCGGAGGAGAAGGTCGCGACGGTCTGCGGCAGCAGCAGCAGCGACGAGGCGAAGATCGCGGGGATCACGCCTGCGGGGTTCAGCTTGATGGGCAGGTGAGAGCTCTCGCCGCCATACATCTTGTTACCGACCTGGCGGCGCGGATACTGGATGTGAACCTTCCGAAGCGCCCGCTCCATGAACACGACGAAGGCGATCACGGCGATCGCCATGACGATCACGCCCAGCACCACCGGGGTGGAGATTGCGCCGGTCCGACCCGCTTCGAGGAACTGCGCGATCGCCGCCGGAAGCTCGGCGATGATGCCCACGAAGATGATCAGCGAGATCCCGTTGCCGATGCCGCGCGCGGTGATCTGCTCACCCAGCCACATCAGGAACATGGTGCCGCCAACCAGCGTGATGACGGTCGAGGCGCGGAAGAACCAGCCCGGATCGAGCGCGATGCCGCTCGTCTCCAGCCCCACGGCGATGCCGTAGCCCTGGAACAGCGCCAGCAGCACCGTGCCGTAGCGGGTGTACTGGTTGATCTTGCGGCGTCCCTGCTCGCCCTCCTTCTTCAGCTGCTCCAGGCTCGGCACCATGGCCGTCAGAAGCTGCACGATGATCGAGGCGGAGATATAGGGCATGATGCCGAGCGCGAAGACCGCGCCCCGGCTGATCGCGCCGCCGGTGAACATGTTGACGAGCCCGCCGATCCCGGCCTGCGCGCTCTGGAAGAATTCGCGCAGTTGCACGATATCCAGCCCCGGAACGGGGACGTAGGTGCCGATGCGATAGACGATGAGTAGCGCGAGGGCGAAGACGATGCGCTGTTGCAGTTCCTTGGCCTTGCCGAAGGTGCTCCAGCTCATGTTCGCGGCCATCTGTTCCGCTGCGGATGCCATGGGGCCCCTCCATGAGAGCGCCGCCGAACCGGATGGCTCAGGCGGCGCGAAAGTTCAGGTGCTAGATGTAGAGGGCGGGGACCGCCCCCACAACCGTCATTCCGCCGCAGCGTCCGCCGCGGGGGCGGTAATGGTGACGGAACCGCCCGCCTTCTCGACCGCCTCGACGGCGCCTTTGGAGGCGCCGGTGACGGCCAGCTTGACCGCGGTGCTCAGCTCACCCTTGGCCAGCAGGCGCACGCCGTCGCGCTTGCGACGCACGAGACCGGAGGCGACCAGCGCGTCCTCGTCGATGTCATTTTTCGCGTCGAGCTTGCCCGCATCCACGAATTTCTGGATCAGGCCGATATTGACGACGGCGTATTTCTTGGGGTTCGGCACGTTGAAGCCGCGCTTGGGCAGCCGCTGGTAGAGCGGCATCTGGCCGCCCTCGTAGGCGTTGATCGCCACGCCCGAACGGGATTTCTGACCCTTGATACCACGGCCACCCATCTTGCCCTTGCCGGAGCCGGGGCCGCGACCCACGCGGGTCCGCTTCTTGGTCGCGCCGGGATTGTCGCGCAGTTCGTTGAGTTTCATGTCGCTCTCCTTTGCCGGATGCGCCCACCGAGCGATATGCGGGGACCACGGCTTGTCTACAGATTCGTAAGCGGCTGACGCCACCGGGGGGCTATACGTAAGCGCCCCCGATCTTGCAAGCCTCCTACGCCTTTACGGCAATCAGAAATGGCCTTTACGGCAATCAGAAATGGCATCCTAGCTGTTGCCGAGTATGCGCGCACGCATCGATGACAGCCGACCCTCCACCGAATTTCGGCTTCCGGAAAAATTTGCGGGATTGATAATAACGATACGAAGCGTCCGCTTGCCGCTCCCCGATGACGTAAGCTCAGCTTGCGCGACGTACTGGAGGTTTTCGGCCCAGCTCGAGGGCGCTCCCAGCGATTCAGCGAACTCGACCAATTCATCCCCATGCGCCTCGTCGTAGATCAAGACGAACACATCGGGTGACATTGGATCTTCCAGATCGCTGTCGAAGTCATCCTCTTCGAGAATGGCGTGTCCTGCATAGAAGGGGATCTCGGTCGTGATATTTCCCTCTACGAACCAAGTCACAGTTGGTTTGGATCGAAACTTGGAGCTGATCCACTCGCTACCGCCTTGGCTCAGGAAGAAGAAGACTGCGGCAATGACAAGCGCCGCAAGAGGGTTGTGCAGCAGTCCTGCGGCTCTCGTTTTCACGCGACTCGTCCTCCAAAAACCAAACGGGCGGCACCTTGGTACCGCCCGTTCGACTATCGATCTGTGCGAAAGCTCACGCCTTCTCTTCGACGATCTCCACCATGTGGGGGATCTTCGCGATCATGCCGCGCACGGCCGGGGTGTCTTCCAGCTCGCGCGTCTTGTGCATCTTGTTCAGCCCCAAGCCCTTGAGTGTGGCGAGCTGATCCTTCGGGCGGCGGATCGGGGAGCCGATCTGCTTGACGACGATGGTTGCCATGATCTCAGGCCTCCGCGGTTTCTTCGACCGTCTGGGTCGAGCTGTTTGCCGCGTCGTCCGCCTTGGGCAGGATGTCGGCCACCTTCTTGCCGCGACGCTGCGCGACCGAGCGGGGGGACGATTCCTTGCGAAGCCCGTCGAGCGTCGCGCGGATCATGTTGTAGGGGTTCTGGGACCCGGTGGACTTGGCCACCACGTCCTGGACGCCCAGCATCTCGAACACGGCGCGCATCGGGCCGCCCGCGATGATGCCCGTACCTTGCGGTGCGGTGCGCATCACGACCTTGCCCGCGCCATGACGGCCCTGCATGTCGTGGTGCAGCGTCCGGCCCTCGCGCAGCGGAACGCGGATCATCGCGCGCTTCGCGCTCTCGGTCGCCTTGCGGATCGCCTCGGGAACCTCGCGGGCCTTACCCTTGCCGAAGCCGACACGGCCCTTCTGATCCCCCACGACCACCAGAGCCGCGAAGCCGAAGCGCTTACCGCCCTTCACCGTCTTCGAGACCCGGTTGATCGCGACGAGGCGATCGGCGAATTCCGGGTTTTCGTCGCGATCGCGACCGCCCCGGCGATTGTCTTCACGTGCCATTATCGCCTCCTATCAGAACTTCAGGCCGCCCTCGCGGGCCGCATCCGCGAGCGCCTTGACCTTCCCGTGGAACAGGAAGCCACCGCGGTCGAAATAGACGTCTTCGACGCCCTTTTCCTTCGCCCGCTCGGCGATCGCGGCGCCGACCTTCGCGGACGCCTCGACATTATTCTTGCCCACGACACCCAGGCCCGGCTCCAGCGAGGAGGCGGAGGCCAGGGTCACGCCCTGCGCATCGTCGATGATCTGCACCGAGATGTTCTTGGACGAGCGGTGGACGCTCAGGCGGGGACGGCCGTTCGCCGTCTTCCGCAGTTTGTTCCGGACGCGCAGGCGGCGCTTCTGGAACAGTTCACGTTTGCTGTTCGCCATCTGTCGCGCTCCTTACTTCTTCTTCCCTTCCTTACGGAAGATAAATTCATCTTTGTATTTGATGCCTTTACCTTTGTAAGGTTCGGGTTTGCGCCATTCACGGATATTCGCGGCAACCTGCCCGACGAGCTGCTGGTCGATGCCCTCGACCTTCAGTTCCGTGGGCTTGGCCGCGGTGATCGTGACCCCGTCGGGGATCTCGAAGTCGACGTCGTGGCTGTAGCCGAGCGCCAGCTTCAGGGTCTTGCCCTGGACCTGCGCACGGTAGCCGACACCGTTGATCTCCAGCTCCTTGGAGAACCCGTCCGTCACGCCGGTCACGAGGTTCGCGACTTGCGTGCGGGACATGCCCCATTGCTGGCGCGCGCGCTTGGACTTGCCACGCGGCGTCACGGTGACGGTGTTGTCCTCGACCTTGAGGTCCACATCGTCGGTGGCGGTGAAGCTGCGGGTGCCCTTGGGCCCCTTCACCTCGATGGTCTGACCGGACACGGAGGCGGAGACGCCACCGGGCAGGTCGATCGGCTTCTTTCCGATACGAGACATTGCCTGTCCTCCCTCAGAATACGGTGCAGAGCACTTCGCCGCCGACATTGGCGGAGCGTGCCTGCGCGTCGGACATGACGCCGCGGGGGGTGGAGACGATGGCCACGCCCAGGCCCTGACGGACCTGCGGGATGTCCTTGACGCCCGAGTACACGCGACGGCCGGGGGTGGAGACGCGCTTGAGTTCGCGGATCACCGGCTCGCCATCGAAATACTTGAGCTCGATGCGCAGGGCCGGGTGGCCGTCGGCACCGTCGACTTTCTCGTAGCCGCGGATGTAGCCCTCGGACTCGAGCACGTCGAGCACCCAGGCCCGGACCTTGGACGCGGGCGAGACCACCGAGGTCTTGCCGCGCATCTGCGCGTTGCGGATGCGGGTCAGCATATCGCCGAGAGGATCGTTCATCGACATATCGTAATCCTCCTTACCAGCTCGACTTGACCATGCCGGGGATCTGCCCGATCGAGGCATAATCCCGCAGCGCGATCCGGCTCATCTTCAGCTTACGGTAGTAAGCCTTCGGACGACCGGTCACCTGGCAACGGTTGTTCAGACGGGTGGGCGAGGAGTTGCGGGGCAGCTTGGCAAGCTGCATCCGCGCCTTGAAACGCTCGGCCCGGTCCAGGTTTTCGTCATTCGCGCGCTCTTTGAGCTCAGCGCGCTTGGCGGCATATTTCGCGACGAGACGCTCGCGCTTCTTCTGCCGCTCGATCATGGATTTCTTCGCCATAACTCTTCCTCGCGGCTTTAGTTGGTGAAGGGCATGTTGAAATGCTTCAACAGCGCCTTGGCTTCGGCATCGGTCTCCGCGGTGGTGCAGATGACGATGTCCATGCCCCACATCTGGTCGACCTGGTCGAAGTTGATCTCGGGGAACACGATGTGCTCCTTCAGGCCCATGGCGTAGTTGCCACGACCGTCGAAGCTCTTGCCCGAGACGCCACGGAAGTCACGCACGCGCGGCAGCGCGATGGTGATCAGGCGATCGAGGAAGTCGTACATGCGGTCGCCGCGCAGGGTGACCTTCGTGCCGAGCGGCATCTCTTCACGGACCTTGAAGCCGGCGATCGACTTCTTGGCCTTGTTGATGACCGGCTTCTGGCCCGCGATCTTCATCAGATCGTCATGTGCGGACTTGATCTTCTTGCTGTCCGCGACGGCCTCGCCGACGCCCATGTTCAGGACGACCTTGTCGAGGCGCGGGATCTGCATGTCGTTCTTGTAGGAGAATTCCTCCTTCAGAGCGGGGCGGATCGTCTCGCGGTACTGCGTCTTCAGACGCGGGGTGTAGGACGCGGCATCAAGCATCGAGCTTCTCCCCGGATTTCTTGGCGAAGCGGACCTTCTTGCCGTCTTCCATGCGGAAGCCGACGCGGGTCGGGCCGCCGTCCTTCGGGTCGACCAGGGCCAGATTGCTCAGCTGGATCGGCATCTCTTTCGAGATCCGGCCGCCTTGCGTGTTCTGGGTCTGGCGGGTGTGGCGGATCGCGACGTTCACGCCGGACACGGTGGCCTTGCCATCCTTGGGCATGACGGCGGTGATTTCGCCTTCCTTGCCCTTGTCCTTGCCGGCGAGCACGACGACCTTGTCGCCCTTGCGGAGTTTCGCAGCCATCACAGCACCTCCGGTGCGAGCGAGATGATCTTCATGAAGTTCTTCGAACGCAGTTCGCGCACGACCGGCCCGAAGATACGGGTGCCGACGGGCTCGTTCGAATTGTTCAGGATCACCGCGGCGTTGCGGTCGAAGCGGATGGCGGTGCCGTCTTCGCGGCGCACTTCCTTGGCGGTGCGAACGACGACGGCCTTGCGGACGTCACCCTTCTTCACGCGACCGCGCGGAATGGCCTCTTTCACGGACACCACGATGATATCGCCGACGCTCGCGTATTTACGCTTGGCGCCGCCGAGAACCTTGATGCACTGCACCCGGCGCGCGCCGGAGTTGTCAGCGACATCCAGATTCGTCTGCATCTGGATCATTTGGTTTCTCCCGACCTGAGGGGACGCGGCCCCTCGGTTTCGCTAAGTCTTATTCGGCCGAAGCGGAGGCTTCGGTGAACACTTCCCAACGCTTGGTCTTGGACCGCGGTGCGCATTCGATGATGCGGACCGTGTCGCCGACCTTGTAGGCGTTGTCTTCGTCATGCGCGCGGTACTTCTTGGACGCGCGCACGGTCTTGTGGAGCAGCGGGTGGGTGTAGCGACGCTCGACGAGGACCGTGATGGTCTGGTCGTTCTTGTCGCTGGTCACGGTGCCCTGGAGAATACGCTTAGGCATCGATCACTCCTCGCTGGCCGCGGCTGCGGCTTTCTCGTTCAGGATGGTGTTCACGCGGGCGACGTCGCGGCGGACGGTGCGCATGCGTGCGGTGTTCTCCAGCTGGCCCGTGGCCCCCTGGAAGCGGAGGTTAAAGGCCTCCTTCTTCAGCGCGACCAGCTGCTCACGCAGCTCGTCGGGCGTCTTGTCGCGAAGTTCAGCGGCGTTCATCGCCATTTCCTTTCAACAATCATCGGAGAGCTCCGGCCGCGCCGGATCACCCTGATTCCGATGGAGTAGGTGATAGAGCGGCCCCAATACGGGGGATTGCGCGCTGGCGCAACCCTTTTCCCCGCGCCAGTGGCGTAAGCCGCGCATCGCCGGGCCGCGGTGCGGCGATCCTACCGTCGAGCATGGCACTTTATGCCCGCAAAGCCCGCGACACCTATCGGCGTCATGCCTCCATCAGCCAAATCGCCGTGCCGGGGGGCGGCCCGGCGATGCGCGGCGGGCTACGCCCTTGATTCCGCGCTTGTCTGCACCTCCAAACGAAAAGACCCCCGCCGATGGCGAGGGCCTCATTCTCATGCAAGCCGTCCGGCCTTACCAGTCTTCGCGCTCGACGAAGCGGCACTTCACGGGGAGCTTCATCGCGGCGAGGCGCAGGGCCTCGCGGGCGATTTCCTCGTTCACGCCGTCGATCTCGAACATCACGCGGCCGGGCTTCACCTTGGCCGCCCAGTAATCGACCGAGCCCTTACCCTTACCCATCCGGACCTCGGTGGGCTTCGACGTGACGGGCACGTCGGGGAAGATGCGGATCCACACGCGGCCCTGACGCTTCATGTGGCGCGTCATGGCCCGACGGGCGGCTTCGATCTGGCGGGCGGTGACACGCTCGGGCGTGGTCGCCTTCAGGCCGTACTGGCCGAAGGTCAGGGTGGAGCCACCCTTCGCCTCGCCGTGGATCCGGCCCTTCTGCTGCTTGCGGTACTTCGTGCGCTTTGGCGAAAGCATCTCGTCTCTCCTCTACGCCTACTCAGCGGTCGCGACCGCCGGGACGACCGCCGGGGCGGCCACCGGATTGCAGTTCTTCGTGACGACGGTCACGCGCGGAGGGATCGTGCTCCATGATCTCGCCTTTGAAGATCCAGACCTTGATCCCGATGATGCCGTAGGCGGTCATGCCCTCGACATGCGCGTAATCGATGTCGGCCCGCAGGGTGTGCAGGGGCACGCGGCCCTCGCGATACCACTCGGTCCGAGCGATCTCGGCACCGCCCAGACGGCCGGCCGCGTTGATCCGGATGCCGAGCGCACCCATGCGCATGGCGTTCTGCACCGCGCGCTTCAGCGCCCGGCGGAAGGACACCCGACGCTCGAGCTGCTGGGCGATGTTCTCGGCCACCAGGCGTGCGTCGATCTCGGGCTTGCGGACCTCGACGATGTTGAGGTGCAGCTCGCTATCGGTCAGCTTCGACAGCTCGCGGCGCAGGCTTTCGATGTCCGCGCCCTTCTTGCCAATGATGACGCCCGGACGGGCCGCATGGATCGTGACGCGGCACTTGCGGTGCGGGCGCTCGATGATGATGCGGCTGATGCCGGCGGCGGTCTGGTGCTTGTGGATGTACTCGCGGATCGCGATATCCTCATGCAGCAGGTTTCCGTATTCCTTGGTGTCCGCGTACCAGCGGCTGTCCCAGGTACGGTTGACCTGCAGGCGCAGGCCGATCGGGTTTACCTTGTTTCCCATCAGGCTTGCTCCTCTTCTGCACTGACCTGGCGCACCTTGATCGTGACCTGGCTGAACGGCTTCAGGATCCGACCGAAACGGCCACGCGCACGCGGGCGACCGCGCTTCATGACCAGGTTCTTGCCGACATAGGCTTCCGCGACGATCAGCTCGTCGACGTCGAGGCCGTGGTTGTTCTCGGCATTGGCGATCGCGGACTGAAGGGTCTTCTTCACGTCGGCGGCGATGCGCTTCTTGGAGAAGGTCAGGTCCGTCAGCGCCTTGTCGACCGGCTTGTTCCGGATCATCTGGGCTACGAGGTTGAGCTTCTGCGGCGAGGTGCGCAGCATCGAGGAGATCGCGATCGCCTCGTTATCCGCCGCGCGGCGGGGGTTCTTGGACTGTCCCATGATTACTTCCGCTTCGCTTTCTTGTCCGCCGCGTGGCCGTAATAGGTCCGCGTGGGGGAATACTCACCGAATTTCTGACCGATCATCTCCTCGGTGACGGACACCGGGATATGCTTCTTGCCGTTGTAGACACCGAAGGTCAGGCCGACGAATTGCGGCAGGATGGTCGAGCGACGCGACCAGATCTTGATGACGTCGTTGCGACCGGATTCGCGCGCTTTCTCGGCCTTCTTCAGGACGTAGCTGTCGACGAACGGGCCTTTCCAGACTGAACGTGCCATGTGTCAGGCCTCCTTATTTCTTGCGCTGGTGGCGCGACCGCAGGATGTACTTGTCGGTCGTCTTGTTGGTGCGGGTGCGGGCACCCTTGGTCGGCTTGCCCCACGGGGTCACCGGGTGGCGACCACCCGAGGTCCGGCCTTCACCACCACCATGCGGGTGATCGATCGGGTTCATGACGACGCCGCGGACGGAGGGGCGGATGCCCTTGTGCCGGTTGCGGCCTGCCTTGCCGAGGTTCTGGTTCGAGTGATCGGGGTTCGAGACCGCGCCCACCGTCGCCATGCATTCCTGGCGCACCATCCGCAGCTCGCCCGAGGACAGGCGGATCTGCGCGTAGCCGCCGTCACGGCCGACGAACTGGGCATAGGTGCCTGCCGAGCGCGCGATCTGGCCGCCCTTGCCGGGCTTCAGCTCGATGTTGTGGACGATGGTGCCGATCGGCATGCCGGTGAAGGGCATCGCGTTGCCGGGCTTCACGTCGACCTTGGCACCCGCGACGACCATGTCGCCGACCGCGAGGCGCTGCGGGGCCAGGATGTAGGCCTGCTCGCCATCGGTGTATTTCAGGAGCGCGATGAACGCGGTCCGGTTGGGATCGTACTCGATCCGCTCGACCGCGGCGGACACGTCGAACTTGCGACGCTTGAAGTCCACGATCCGGTAGAGACGCTTCGCCCCGCCGCCCTTGCGGCGCATCGTGATACGTCCGGTGTTGTTCCGGCCACCGTTCTTGGTCAGACCCTCGGTGAGGGACTTGACCGGACGGCCTTTCCACAGCTCCGAACGGTCGATCAGCACCAGCCCGCGCTGGCCCGGCGTCGTCGGCTTATACGACTTGAGTGCCATGCTTTCTGTCTTCCGTCTAGCAATGCGGGGCGCGTGGCCCCGCTATGGTTGAGAGGCCCGCGCGATGTACGGCGACCCTCCGCTTTATAGGGCCCCGAAGGTCCCCGATGATTCGTCACGAAAACAAAGCCCCGGACGAATCCGGGGCTGCTTCCGATGGGGTCGTGTAGGGGAGACCGGCTGCAGGGTCAAGGGCGGCGGGCGGAATACTGCCGTGGCTCGCGTCGCACCACCCACGAGCCGCGCATTGCCGGGCCGCAGCGCGGCGATCCGCGGCCCGAGCATGGCTGGCAAACGATCCGCTCCCACCCTCCTCCGCGACAAACTCACCATGACAGATGCCACCAGAGGTCAGTTCGCCCGCAAGCCGCGCATCGCCGGGCCGCGGTGCGGCGATCCTCGGCCCGAGCATGGCACTTTATATCAGCCAAGTCCGCAAAACCTCACCGCCGCGCGCGACATCAACCAAATCGCCGGGCCGGGGGGGCGGCCCGGCGATGCGCGGCGCCTTCGGCTTGACTCCGCGCGGGAAGACGCGACAAACGATGCTGCAAGATGCACGTCGTTCAGCCGATATCGACTCCAGTGTGTTTCTCTATCTGCGTTTTGAGTAAACCCTTAGCCAGCTGTCCCAGAAGCTCCAAGCCAGCTCCACCAGCCTTCGAGGCACCACGCTTAGCCATTTCCCAAATCTCTGGGTCTCTGACGTTGTCCAGAAATTCATAGCCAGACCATGTGATGTTCGCGTCGAACCACTCGCCGTCCAGCGTCCGCTCAAACTTAGCAAAACCAGCTTCTTCCAGCAGCTCCAGATGGCGGGCCAACTCTTCCGCCTCGGTGTCGTCTAATGCTTCTTCCTCCGATATTCCCAAGGCCTCCGCATGACTCTTGGGCAGGGCCTGAAAAGAAGTTCTCCCGTTCTCAATCTTCAGCAAAAGGTCACGGATCAGATCCATGTCACGTTTCATTCGAGGCCTCCTTACTCGTCCACATGCTCAATGCAATGCTCGACACTGATCAAGGGAGGACGTCATTCATTACAAGGCGGTAAAGGGAAGTTCGGGCTACCGCCCCACCCCCAATCCTTAACGCCCGGCCCCGCCCGACAATCTGCCATACGCATGCCATACGCATCGCAGCCCCCCGTTTCGGCCGTTAACCATTCGCTCCGGAACGCGAAAAGGCCCCCGCCAACCGGCGGGGGCCTTTCCTAAAATTCTCACCGATCCGGGCGGATCAGAGGCCGGTCGTCACGTCGATTGAGTTGCCCTCTTCCAGCGTGACATAGGCCTTCTTGACGTCCTTGCGGGTGCCGAGGCGCCCGCGGAACCGCTTGACCTTGCCCTTGGTGACGGTGGTGTTGACCGCCTTCACCTTGACGTTGAACAGGCCCTCGACCGCTTCCTTGATCTGGGGCTTGTTGGCGTCGATCGCGACCTCGAACACCACCGCATTCGTCTCACCCGCGAGGGAGGACTTCTCGGTGATGACCGGGCGGCGGATCACGTCGTAGAGTTCTGCCTTGGCGCTCATTTCAGTCGAGCCTCCAGTGCTTCGACGGCCGCCTTGGTCAGCACCAGCGTGTCCCGCTTGAGGATGTCGTACACGTTGGCACCCACGCTCGGCAGAACGTCGATGGTTGCGATGTTGCGCGCGGCGCGGGCGAAGTTCTCGTCCACGTCCGAGCCGTCGATCACGAGTGCGCGCTTCCAGCCGAGCTTGTCCAGGCGCTTGGTCAGCTCCTTGGTCTTCGCCTCGGTCAGGGCCGCGTTCTCGATCACCACCAGCTCACCGGCATTCGCCTTGGCGCTGAGCGCGTGGCGCAGGCCGAGCTTGCGGAACTTCTTGGTCAGCTCGTGCTCGTGGCTGCGCGGGGTCGGGCCCTTGTAGACACCACCCTTGCGGAAGATCGGCGCCTTGCGGGAGCCGTGGCGTGCGCCGCCGGTGCCCTTCTGGCGATAGATCTTCTTGGTCGAGTAGCTGACCTCCGACCGGCCCTTGACCGCGTGGGTGCCCTGCTGGGCACGGGCACGCTGCCAGCGCACGACGCGGTGCAGGATGTCCGCGCGCGGCTCCAGCCCGAAGACGGCGTCGTCGAGCTCGATCGAGCCCGCGGCATCCGCGTCGAGGTTGATCACGTCGAGTTTCATTTGTCCTCACCTCCTTCGGGTGCGGCATCCTCTGCCCCGCCCTCGGTCGCCTTGTCCGCCTCGATCTGGGCTTCGGCTTCCTTCAGTGCGGCTTCCTCGGCTGCTGCGGCTTCGGCTGCTGCGGCCTCTGCGGCTGCGGCGGCTTCGGCCTCGGCTGCTGCGGCGGCTTCCTCGGCGGCCTTGGCCGCGGCCTCGGCTGCGGATTTCAGCGCCGCGGGCAGGATCACGCCTTCGGGCGTCGGCTTCTTCACCGCGTCCTTGATCGTCACCCAGCCACCCTTGGAGCCCGGAACCGCACCCTTGACCATGATCAGGCCACGCGCGCTGTCAGTCTTGACGACCTCCAGGTTCTGGGTCGTCACGCGGGCGGCACCCATGTGACCGGCCATCTTCTTGCCCTTGAACACCTTGCCGGGGTCCTGGCACTGACCGGTGGAGCCGTGCGAGCGATGAGAGATCGACACGCCGTGCGAGGCGCGCAGACCGCCGAAGTTGTGCCGCTTCATGGCACCGGCGAAACCCTTACCGATCGAGGTGCCGGCGACGTCCACGTACTGGCCCGCGAAGTAATGGTCGGCGGTGATTTCCTCACCCACGTCGATCATGTTGTCGGCGGAAACGCGGAACTCGGCCAGCTTGCGCTTGGGCTCGACCTTCGCCACGGCGAAATGGCCGCGCATCGGCTGGCTGACGTTCTTCGCCTTGGCCGCACCGACGCCGAGCTGGACGGCGGTGTAGCCGTCGCGGTCGGCGGTGCGCTGTGCCACCACCTGGCATCCATCCATCTGAAGCACGGTGACAGGAACCTGCCGACCGTCCTCCATGAACAGCCGGGTCATGCCCAGCTTCTTTGCAATCACTCCGGAACGCATGGTTCTTGCCCCCTCAGAGTTTGATTTCGACGTCCACGCCCGCGGCGAGGTCGAGCTTCATCAGCGCGTCCACGGTCTGCGGGGTGGGGTCCACGATGTCGAGCAGCCGCTTATGCGTGCGGATCTCGAACTGCTCACGGCTCTTCTTGTCCACGTGCGGACCGCGAAGGACGGTGAATTTCTCGATCTTGTTCGGCAGCGGGATCGGCCCGCGCACCGTTGCACCCGTACGTTTGGCGGTCGAGACGATCTCCTGCGTGCTGGCATCCAGAACGCGGTAGTCGAAGGCCTTGAGCCGGATGCGAATGTTCTGACCGGTCATTGGGTCGCCTCATTCATCACAGTTTCAAAGAGCATGGCCGGGGGGTCGGCCCCCGGCCACGGATCAAATCAGTCCACCGATCACTCGATGATGGATGCGACGACGCCTGCGCCCACGGTGCGGCCGCCTTCGCGGATGGCGAAGCGGAGCTTCTCTTCCATCGCGATCGGGGCGATCAGCTCGACCTTGAACTTCAGGTTGTCGCCCGGCATCACCATCTCGGTGCCCTCGGGAAGCTCCACCGTGCCCGTCACGTCCGTCGTGCGGAAGTAGAACTGCGGACGGTAGTTCGCGAAGAACGGCGTGTGGCGGCCGCCCTCTTCCTTGGTCAGGATGTAGGCCTCGGCCTCGAACTTCGTGTGCGGCTTGACCGAGCCGGGCTTGCACAGCACCTGGCCGCGCTCGACGCCGTCACGATCCACGCCGCGCAGCAGCGCGCCGATATTGTCGCCCGCCTCGCCGCGATCGAGCAGCTTGCGGAACATCTCGACGCCCGTGCAGGTCGTCTTCTTGGTGTCGCGGATGCCGACGATCTCGATCTCGTCGCCCACGTTGATCACGCCACGCTCGACGCGGCCGGTCACAACCGTCCCGCGGCCGGAGATCGAGAACACGTCCTCGATCGGCATCAGGAAGGGCTGGTCGATCGCGCGCTCGGGATCGGGGATGTACTCGTCCACCGCGGCCATCAGCTCGGCGATCTTCTCCGAACCGATATTGTCGTCACGGCCTTCGAGTGCGGCCAGCGCCGAACCCGCAACGATCGGAATGTCGTCGCCCGGGTACTCGTAGGAGCTCAGCAGCTCGCGGATCTCCATCTCGACGAGCTCCAGCAGCTCCTCGTCGTCGACCTGGTCGACCTTGTTCATGAAGACGACCATGTAGGGGATGCCCACCTGGCGGCCGAGCAGGATGTGCTCGCGCGTCTGGGGCATCGGGCCGTCGGCCGCGTTCACCACCAGGATCGCGCCGTCCATCTGCGCCGCACCGGTGATCATGTTCTTCACGTAGTCGGCGTGGCCGGGGCAGTCGACATGCGCGTAGTGACGCTTGTCGGTCTCATACTCCACGTGCGCGGTCGAGATGGTGATGCCGCGGGCCTTCTCTTCGGGCGCGCCGTCGATCTCGTCATACGCCTTGAAGTCGCCGAACTGCTTGGTGATCGCCGCGGTCAGCGTCGTCTTGCCGTGGTCAACGTGACCGATCGTCCCGATGTTCACGTGCGGCTTCGTGCGCTCGAACTTTGCCTTTGCCATGTCTGGCCTCCTTGATGTCAGTGCTCGGCGGCGTGCCGCCGGAATGGGTGGGGCGGGCGACCCTCAGGCCGCCCGGCGCATCATGCGAATTTCGCCTGGATCTCTTCCGAGATGTTCGACGGCACGGCCTCGTAGTGGTCGAACTGCATCGTGAACTGCGCGCGGCCCGAGGACATGGAGCGCAGGTTGTTGATGTAGCCGAACATGTTGGCCAGCGGCACGAAGGCGTTGATGACGATCGCGTTGCCGCGGGTGTCCTGCCCCTGAACCATGCCCCGACGCGAGGTCAGGTCGCCGATGATCGAGCCGGTGTATTCCTCCGGCGTCACGACCTCGACCTTCATGATCGGCTCGAGCAGCTTCGCACCGGCCTTGCGCATGCCTTCGCGCATGGCCATCCGCGCCGCGATCTCGAACGCCAGCACGCTGGAGTCCACGTCGTGGAAGGCACCGTCGATCAACGCGACCTTGAAGTCGATGACCGGGAAGCCTGCCAGCGGGCCGCTGTCCATGACGGACTCGATGCCCTTCTCGACGCCGGGGATGTATTCCTTCGGCACCGCGCCACCGACGATCTTCGACTCGAACGAATAGCCCTCGCCCGGCTCGGTCGGGGTGATGACCAGCTTGACGCGACCGAACTGACCCGAACCACCCGACTGCTTCTTGTGGGTGTAGTCGATCTCGGCCTCGTGGCTGATCGTCTCGCGATAGGCCACCTGCGGCGCACCGATGTTCGCCTCGACCTTGAACTCGCGCTTCAGACGATCGACGAGGATGTCGAGGTGAAGTTCGCCCATGCCCTTCATGATGGTCTGACCGGACTCGATGTCAGTCTCCACGCGGAAGGAGGGATCTTCGGCGGCAAGCCGCGCGAGGCCCTGGGACATCTTCTCCTGGTCGCCCTTCGTCTTGGGCTCGACCGCGATCTCGATCACCGGATCGGGGAAGGACATCGTCTCGAGCACGACCGGCGCGTTGACGGCGCATAGCGTGTCGCCCGTGGTGGTGTCCTTCAGACCGGCCAGCGCGATGATGTCGCCGGCGAAGGCCTCGGTGATCTCGTCCTGCTTGTTGGAGTGCATCATGACCATGCGGCCGACGCGCTCCTTCTTGCCCTTGGTCGAGTTCAGGATCGAACCGCCCTTCTCCAGCGTGCCGGAGTAGATGCGGGTGAAGGTCAGCGTACCCATGAACGGGTCGTTCATGATCTTGAACGCGAGGCCCGAGAACGGCTCGCTGTCATCGGCGTGACGCTCGATGTTGCGCGTCTCGGTCTCGTCGCCCGGCTTGAAGCCGGTATAGGCGGGCACGTCGAGGGGGCCGGGCAGGTAGTCGATCACGGCGTTGAGCAGGGGCTGGACGCCCTTGTTCTTGAACGCCGAACCGGCCAGCACGGGCACGAAGGTCATCGCCAGCGTCCCCTTGCGGATCAGCTTGCGCAGCGTGTCGATGTCGGGCTCGTTGCCCTCCAGATACGCTTCCATCGCGTCGTCGTCCATCTCGACGGCCATCTCGACCATCTCGGCCCGCAGCTCTTCGGCACGGTCCTTCAGGCTGTCGCGCACGGGCTGACGGGTCCAAGACGCGCCCAGATCCTCGCCCATCCAGGTCCACTCTTCCATGGTGACCAGGTCGACGATGCCTTCCAGCTCGTTCTCCGCACCGATCGGGATCTGGATCGGCATGGCGCGCGCGCCGGTCCGGTCCTTGATCATCTCGACGCAGTTGAAGAAGTCGGCGCCGATCTTGTCCATCTTGTTGACGAACACGATCCGCGGAACCTTGTAGCGGTCGGCCTGGCGCCAGACGGTCTCGGTCTGCGGCTCCACACCGGCATTCGCGTCGAGCACGGCGACGGCACCGTCGAGAACGGCGAGCGAGCGCTCGACCTCGATGGTGAAGTCGACGTGGCCGGGCGTGTCGATGATGTTGAAGCGGTGCTTGGGCGTCTGGGCTTCGGAGCCGGTCTCGGTCCGCTCCCAGAACGTGGTGGTCGCGGCAGAGGTGATCGTGATGCCACGCTCCTGCTCCTGCTCCATCCAGTCCATGGTCGCGGCGCCGTCATGCACCTCGCCGATCTTGTGCGACTTGCCGGTGTAGAACAGGATGCGCTCGGTGCAGGTCGTCTTGCCTGCATCGATATGCGCCATGATCCCGAAATTCCGGTAGCGCTCGAGGGGATAGTCGCGTGCCATGATGAGTGTCCTCTAGGCTCGAATTACCAGCGATAATGCGAGAAGGCCTTGTTGGCCTCCGCCATCTTGTGGGTGTCTTCCCGCTTCTTCACCGCGGTCCCGCGCGAGTTCACGGCGTCGAGCAGCTCGCCCGCGAGGCGCTCTTCCATCGTGTTCTCGTTGCGCGCGCGGCTGGCGTTGATCAGCCAGCGGATCGCCAGCGCTTCGCGACGCTCGGGGCGCACCTCGACGGGGACCTGGTAGGTCGCACCGCCGACGCGGCGGGAGCGGACTTCCAGCGCGGGCTTGATGTTGTCGAGCGCCTCGTGGAACACTTCCACCGGCTGGCGCTTCAGACGGTCCTCGACGCGGGTCAGCGCGCCGTAGACGATGCTCTCGGCAGCGGATTTCTTGCCGTGATACATCAGGTTGTTCATGAACTTGGTCAGAACCGTATCGCCGTACTTGGCGTCGGGAAGCACTTCCCGTTTCTCGGCGCGATGGCGTCGGGACATCTCGCTCTCTCCTTCTTACTTCGGACGCTTCGCGCCGTACTTGGAACGACGCTGGCGACGATCCTTGACGCCTTGCGTATCGAGCACACCGCGCAGGATGTGGTAACGGACACCCGGAAGGTCCTTCACCCGGCCGCCACGGATCAGGACCACGGAGTGCTCCTGAAGGTTGTGGCTCTCACCGGGGATATAGCTGATGACCTCGTAGCCATTCGTCAGGCGCACCTTGGCAACCTTCCGCATGGCCGAGTTCGGCTTCTTCGGAGTCGTGGTGTAGACGCGCGTGCAGACGCCGCGCTTCTGGGGGCAACCCTCCAGATGCTGCGACTTCGAGCGCTTGACTTTAGGCTGCCGCGGCTTGCGGATCAGCTGTTGAATCGTCGGCATTCCATCTCGCCCTATCGTTCGTTCAACGCCCAAATGCGCGCCTCATGGCACGCACGAGCCACCGCGAGCCCCTTTGCAGGCTCGCAATGGCGGAAAATCAGAGGATCGGGGCGAGTGTGCCCGGATCATGCATCGCCAATTCGGCTATGTCGTCCGCGGCCCCGCGAAACGCAGGCCCGTCGAAAGTGGGCGATACCTACGCCCGACTCGCCGGGCTGTCAACCGCGCATTCAGTCTGCGTCGTGGCGTCGGGCCTGGGGGTTGATTTCGGCATCGGTGGGCGCCGCCGCACGGGCCCGCGCCATCGCCGCCTCCAGCGCCGCATGGTCGATCCCGAAGCGGGCCTTGAGCATCGGCGCGCTCACCTGCTCCTCTGGCTCGAAGCCGCCGGGCACGCCGCCGATGCTGTCGTTGAGGCGATGGATCGTGCGCAGGTACATCCAGGGCCGCACGTCGCAGATCGAGCTCATGCGGATCTGCACCTTGTGATGCGCCACGTTCATCACCGACCCCGCGCCCCGGTGCAGCATGGCGAGCCCCGCCGAGTGATAGGGCGAGTGGCGCGCGTGATAGCTGACCTGTCCCGCGCGCTCCTCGGCATAGACCCCGCGGGCGAAGCTCAACGCCACGCGCCCCGCATGGTCGATATGACGCGACAGCAGCTGACGCACCGTCCCGACATAGTCGATCGCCACCGCGTCATCGTCGTCGAGCCGGAACTGGATGTGCCAGCCCGGCCCCGCGCCTACCCGCTTCATTGCCAGATGACAGGCCTCGCGATGTGGCAACGGCGGCAGCGCCACGACCTCGATCTGCGGAACATCCGCGACCAATGCGTCGAGCCGGTCGCGCTGCGGGAAGTCGTCCCCAACCAGCAACGCCACGCGGAAATCGGCGTCCTCCTGCGCGCGCAGACCCGGCAGGCAGACCTGCTCGAACAGGTCGAACCGCATGTCGAGCCGCGCGGGATCGTAGAGCACGCGTCTCCGGATCGTCGGATCATCATGCAGCCGGTAGCCGCCCTGCCCCATATAGGAGAAGCGGATCAGCCCCAGCACCCGCAAATCCGCGTTCCGTTTCAGCAATCCGCGCAGCATTCACAGTTCCTTCCAAGCAGAAAGCCCCGGTCGAGCGGCTCGACCGGGGCTTTCCAGTTCTCACGTCAGGCGGACATCAATCCGCGTCGCCCTCGGGGGCATCGGCGGCGGCCTCCGCCTCGGCGGCTTCGAGGGCGGCCTTCGCCTCCTTCTGCCGCTGGGCGATGACCTTGTTGTCGCGCTCCTGCGCGACGCGCTTGATGTCGTGGGTCGCGCCACCGGTGCCCGCCGGGATCAGGCGGCCGACGATGACGTTCTCCTTCAGACCGATCAGCTTGTCGCGCTTGCCTTGCGTCGATGCCTCGGTCAGCACGCGCGTCGTCTCCTGGAACGAAGCTGCCGAGATGAACGAGCGCGTCTGCAGCGACGCCTTGGTGATGCCCAAGAGGATCGGCGCGCCCTTGGCCGGGGTGCCGCCCTTGGCGATCGCCTTCTCGTTCGCCTCGTCGAACTCGATCTTGTCGACCTGCTCGCCCTTCAAGAGCGTCGTGGACCCGGACTCGGAGATCTCCCACTTCTGCAGCATCTGGCGAACGATCACCTCGATGTGCTTGTCGTTGATCTTCACGCCCTGCAATCGGTAGACGTCCTGCACCTCGTTGATGAGGTAGTCGGCCAGCGCCTCGATCCCGAGGATGGCGAGGATGTCATGGGGGGCGGGATTGCCGTCCATGATGTACTCGCCCTTCTGCACGAAGTCGCCCTCGTTCACCGGGATGTGCTTGCCCTTCGGCACCAGGTACTCGACCGCTTCCATGCTGTCATCGGCAGGCTCGAGCGTGATGCGACGCTTGTTCTTGTAGTCCTTGCCGAAGCGCACATAGCCGTCCTGCTCCGCGATGATGGCGTGGTCCTTGGGACGGCGCGCCTCGAAGAGTTCGGCCACACGCGGCAGACCGCCGGTGATGTCCTTCGTCTTCGCGCCTTCCCGCGGGATCCGCGCCAGCACGTCGCCGGCCTTCATCTCCTGCCCGTCCTCGACCGACAGGATGGCATCGACCGACATCGCGTAGGTGGCAGGGTTGCCGCTGTCCAGGCGCACGGGCTCGCCGCTCTCATCCGCGAGGATGATCTCGGGCTTGAGCTCGTTGCCCTTCGGCGCCGCCCGCCAGTCGGACACGATCTTCTGGGAGATGCCGGTGGCGTCGTCCGTCTCCTCGCGCACCGAGATGCCGGGCGTCAGGTCCACGAACTTGGCCGTGCCGTCCTTCTCCGCGATGATCGGCAGGGTGTAGGGATCCCACTCGGCCAGCTTGTCGCCGCGCGCGATCTCCTGCCCCGCCTGCACCAGCAGAGTCGAGCCGTAGGTCATCTTGAACTCCGCCCGCGCCACGCCGTTCTCGTCCATGATGGCAAGCACCATGTTCCGGCCCAGCACGATCACGTCGCCCGAGGAGTTGGTGATGACGTTCTCGTTGCGGAACTCCACCTTGCCCGGCTGCGTCGCCTCCAGGAAGGACTGGGAGCCACCCTGCGCGATGCCGCCGATGTGGAAGGTCCGCATCGTCAGCTGCGTGCCCGGCTCGCCGATCGACTGCGCCGCGATGATGCCCACCGCCTCGCCGGGGTTCACCTTGGTGCCGCGTGCCAGATCGCGCCCGTAGCATTGGGCGCAGATGCCGTCCTCGGCCTCGCAGGTCAGCGGGCTGCGGATCTTCATCGACTGCACGGCGGCCGCCTCGATCGTGTCGGCCATGCGCTCGTCGATCAGCTCGCCACGCTTGCAGATCACCACGCTGTCATCCGCGGGATCGAGCACGTCCTCCGCCGCAACGCGGCCCAGGATACGCTCGCCCAGGGACGCGACGACATCGCCATCGGTGATGACGGCCGACGCGGTGATCGCCTTGTCGGTGCCGCAATCGTCGATCTTGACGATGCAGTCCTGCGCGACGTCCACCAGACGACGGGTCAGGTAGCCCGAGTTCGCGGTCTTGAGCGCGGTATCGGCCAGACCCTTACGCGCACCGTGGGTGGAGTTGAAGTACTCCGCCACGGTCAGGCCTTCCTTGAAGTTCGACACGATCGGCGTCTCGATGATCGAGCCGTCGGGCTTGGCCATCAGGCCGCGCATGCCGCCGAGCTGCTTCATCTGCGCAGGGGAGCCCCGCGCACCCGAGTGCGACATCATGTAGACCGAGTTCGGCTCCATCTCCGCGCCCGCGTCGTCCTTCCGCATGGCCGAGATCTCGGCCATCATCGCGTCCGCCACGACATCCGAGCACTGGGACCAGGCGTCGACCACCTTGTTGTACTTCTCGCCCTGGGTGATCAGGCCGTCCATGTACTGGCGCTCGAATTCCTTCACCTGGTCGCGCACGTTCTCCACGATGTCCCACTTGCTGTCGGGGATCACCATGTCGTCCTTGCCGAACGAGATGCCGGCCTTGAACGCCTCGCGGAAGCCCAGGGTCATGATCTGGTCGCAGAAAATGACCGACTCCTTCTGACCGCAATGGCGGTAGACGGTGTCGATGACCTCGCCGACCTCCTTCTTGCGCAGCAGGCGGTTCACGATGTCGAACGGCGCCTTGGCGTTCAGCGGCAGCAACGCACCCAGCCGCAACCGGCCCGGCGTCGTCTCGTAGCGCTTCATCACGGTCTCGCCGGTCTCGTCGATCTGCGGGATCCGCGCCGTGATCTTGGTGTGCAGGTGCACAAGACCCTGATCGAGCGCGTGGTCGACTTCCTCGATCGAGCCGAAGACCATGCCCTCGCCCTTCTGCCCATCGCGCGCCAGCGTGATGTAGTAGAGGCCGAGGATCATGTCCTGCGAGGGCACGATGATCGGCTTGCCGTTCGCGGGGCTCAGGACGTTGTTGGTCGACATCATCAGGACGCGCGCTTCGAGCTGCGCCTCCATCGACAGGGGCACGTGCACGGCCATCTGGTCGCCGTCGAAATCGGCGTTGAACGCGGAACAGACCAGCGGGTGCAGCTGGATCGCCTTGCCTTCGATCAGCACCGGCTCGAAGGCCTGGATGCCCAGACGGTGCAGCGTCGGCGCGCGGTTCAGCATGACCGGATGCTCGCGGATCACCTCGTCGAGGATGTCCCAGACCTCGGGCCGCTCCTTCTCCACCAGCTTCTTCGCCTGCTTGACGGTCGAGCTGAGGCCCTTCGCGTCGAGGCGCGAGTAGATGAACGGCTTGAACAGCTCGAGCGCCATCTTCTTGGGCAGACCGCACTGGTGCAGCTTCAGCTCCGGCCCGGTCACGATGACCGACCGGCCCGAGAAGTCGACCCGCTTGCCCAGAAGGTTCTGGCGGAAACGGCCCTGCTTGCCCTTGAGCATGTCCGACAGCGACTTCAGCGGGCGCTTGTTGGCGCCCGTGATGACGCGGCCGCGGCGGCCGTTGTCGAACAGCGCGTCCACGGATTCCTGCAGCATCCGCTTCTCGTTGCGGATGATGATGTCCGGCGCGCGCAGCTCGATCAGCCGCTTCAGACGGTTGTTCCGGTTGATCACCCGGCGGTAGAGGTCGTTGAGGTCCGAGGTCGCGAAGCGGCCACCGTCCAGCGGCACCAGCGGGCGCAGCTCGGGCGGGATCACGGGGATCACGGTCAGGACCATCCACTCGGGCCGGTTGCCGGAGTCGAGGAAGTTCTCGACCAGCTTCAGCCGCTTGATGATCTTCTTGGGCTTCAGCTCACCCGTCGCCTCGGCCAGATCGGCGCGCAGCTGCTCGGCCTCGGCTTCGAGGTCGATATCGGCCAGCATCTCGCGGATGGCCTCCGCACCGATGCCCGCACGGAACGCATCCGCGCCGTACTGGTCCTCGGCGTCGAGGAATTCCTCCTCGGTCAGCAGCTGACCCTTGCTCAGCTCGGTCAGGCCGGGCTCGATCACCACGTACTGCTCGAAATAGAGAATCCGCTCCAGATCGCGCAGCGTCATGTCCAGCATCAAACCGATGCGGGAGGGCAGCGATTTCAGAAACCAGATATGGGCGACGGGTGCGGCCAGCTCGATATGGCCCATGCGCTCGCGCCGGACCTTCTGCAGCGTAACTTCCACGCCGCATTTCTCGCAGGTCACGCCGCGATACTTCATGCGCTTGTACTTGCCGCACAGGCACTCGTAATCCTTGATCGGGCCGAAGATCCGGGCGCAGAACAGGCCGTCGCGCTCGGGCTTGAAGGTCCGGTAGTTGATCGTCTCGGGCTTCTTGATCTCCCCGAACGACCAGCTGAGGATACGCTCCGGCGATGCGAGCGAGATCTTGATCTCGTCGAAGGTCTTGAGCGGCTGAACCGGGTTGAACGGGTTGTTGATAAGCTCTTGGTTCATCTCGTGATCCTATCTGTCAGTGGCAATGCGCGGCATCGAAGCCGCGGCACGGGGGCGGCGATCCGCCCCCGGCCCCCGATCACTCCTCTTCGATCTCGGAATCCAGCAGCTCGACATTCAGGCCGAGCGAGCGGATTTCCTTGACCAGGACGTTGAACGATTCCGGCACGCCGGCCTCGAAGTCATTCTCGCCCTTGACGATGGCCTCGTAGACCTTGGTCCGGCCCGCCACGTCGTCCGACTTCACCGTCAGCATTTCCTGCAAGGTGTAGGCGGCGCCGTAGGCTTCGAGCGCCCAGACCTCCATCTCGCCGAAGCGCTGGCCGCCGAACTGCGCCTTGCCGCCCAGCGGCTGCTGGGTGACGAGGCTGTACGGGCCCGTCGAACGCGCGTGGATCTTGTCGTCCACCAGGTGATGCAGCTTCAGCAGGTACTTCACGCCCACCGTCACCGGCCGCGCGAACTGCTCGCCCGTGCGCCCGTCGAAGACGACCGACTGGCCGCTCTCGTCGAGGCCCGCACGCCGCAGCGCATCGTTCACGTCCGGCTCCTTCGCACCGTCGAAGACGGGCGTGGCGATCGGCACGCCGCGGGTCACGTTGCCCGCCGCCTCGATGAATTCCTCGTCCGTCATCTCGGCGGTGGCGTCGTTGTAGACCTCGTCGCCATAGGCGATCTTCATCGCATCCTTGACCGGCGTCATGTCGCCCGAGCGGCGATACTCGTCCAGCGCGTTCGCGACGCTCTCGCCCAGACCGCGCGCGGCCCAGCCCATGTGCGTCTCGAGGATCTGACCGACATTCATGCGCGACGGCACGCCCAGCGGGTTCAGCACGAAATCGACAGGGGTGCCGTCGCCGAGGAAGGGCATGTCCTCCTCGGGCACCACGCGGGAGATGACGCCCTTGTTGCCGTGACGGCCGGCCATCTTGTCGCCCGGCTGCAGCTTGCGCTTCACGGCGATGAAGACCTTGACCATCTTCATCACGCCCGGCGGCAGGTCGTCGCCGCGGCGCACCTTCTCCACCTTGTCGTCGAAGCGGCGGTCGAGCGTGCGCTTCTGGGCCTCGAACTGCGCCTGCAGCGCCTCGACACCCTTCGCGTCCTCTTCCTCTTCCAGCGCCAGCTGCCACCACAGGCCCTTGGTCAGGGTCTCGTCCAGCATCGTGTCGTCGATGATGGACCCGGCCTTGACGCCCTTGGGACCCTTCACCGCCTTCTTGCCCGAGATCATCTCGCGCAGGCGGGCGTAGATGTTGCGCTCTAGGATGGCGAGCTCGTCATCCTTGTCGCGCTGCAGGCGCTCGACTTCCTCGCGCTCGATCTGAAGCGCGCGCTCGTCCTTGTCGACGCCGTGGCGGTTGAACACCCGGACCTCGACCACGGTGCCGTAGTCGCCCGGCGGCAGGCGCAGCGAGGTGTCGCGCACGTCCGACGCCTTCTCGCCGAAGATGGCGCGGAGCAGCTTCTCCTCCGGCGTCATCGGGCTTTCGCCTTTCGGCGTGATCTTGCCCACCAGGATGTCGCCCGGCCCCACTTCGGCACCGATATAGACGATGCCCGCCTCGTCGAGGTTGCGCAGCGCTTCCTCGCCGACGTTCGGGATGTCGCGGGTGATCTCCTCCGGCCCCAGCTTCGTGTCGCGCGCGGCGACCTCGAACTCCTCCAGGTGGATCGAGGTGAAGACGTCGTCCTTCACGATCCGCTCGGAGATGAGGATGGAGTCCTCGTAGTTGTAGCCGTTCCACGGCATGAATGCGACCAGCACGTTCTTGCCGAGCGCCAGCTCGCCCAGATCGGTGGACGGGCCGTCGGCCACGACCTCGCCCGCGCGCACGCGGTCACCCACCTTCACCAGCGGGCGCTGGTTGATACAGGTGTTCTGGTTGGAGCGCTGGAACTTGCGCAGGCGGTAGATGTCCACGCCCGCATCGCCGGGGTTCAGGTCGCCCGTCGCGCGGATCACGATGCGCATGGCGTCGACCTGGTCGACCACACCCTCGCGGCTCGCGGTGATCGCGGCGCCGGAATCGCGTGCCACGACCTCCTCGATGCCGGTGCCGACGAAGGGCGCTTCCGCCTTCACCAGCGGCACCGCCTGGCGCTGCATGTTCGAGCCCATCAGCGCGCGGTTCGCGTCGTCGTTCTCCAGGAACGGGATCAGCGACGCCGCGACGGAGACGAGCTGCTTGGGGCTCACGTCCATCAGGTTGATGTTCTCGGGCGGGTTCAGCTCGAACTCGCCGGCCGTCCGGGTGGAGATCAGCTCGTCGGAGAACTTGCCGCCCTCGTCGAGCACGGCGTTCGCCTGCGCGACGGTGTAGCGGCTCTCCTCCGTGGCGGACATGTACTGCACCTCGTCGGTGACGGCACCGTCCTTGACCACGCGGTAGGGCGTCTCGATGAAGCCGTACTTGTTGACCCTCGCGAACGAGGCCAGCGAGTTGATCAGGCCGATATTCGGCCCTTCCGGCGTCTCGATCGGGCACATCCGGCCGTAATGCGTCGGGTGCACGTCGCGCACCTCGAAGCCCGCACGCTCCCGCGTCAGACCGCCCGGCCCGAGGGCCGACAGGCGCCGCTTGTGCGTCACTTCGCTGAGCGGGTTGGTCTGGTCCATGAACTGCGACAGCTGCGAGGAGCCGAAGAACTCGCGCACCGCGGCGGCCGCGGGCTTAGCGTTGATCAGGTCCTGCGGCATCACCGTGTCGATCTCGACCGAGGACATGCGCTCCTTGATCGCGCGTTCCATCCGCAAGAGACCGACGCGGTACTGGTTCTCCATCAGCTCGCCGACCGAGCGAACCCGGCGGTTGCCGAGATGATCGATATCGTCGATCTCGCCCTTGCCGTCGCGCAGTTCCACCAGCGCCTTGACCACCGCGATGATGTCTTCGCGGCGCAACGTGCGCATGGTGTCCGGCGCGTCGAGGTCGAGACGCATGTTCATCTTCACGCGGCCCACGGCGCTGAGGTCGTAACGCTCGCTGTCGAAGAACATCGAGTCGAACATGGTGCTCGCCGCCTCGACGGTCGGCGGCTCACCCGGACGCATGACGCGGTAGATGTCCAGAAGCGCGGTGTCGCGGTTCAGGTTCTTGTCCGCCGCCATCGTGTTGCGGATGTAGGGGCCGACATTGACGTGGTCGATGTCGAGCGTCGGGATCTCCTCGTGACCGGCCTCGGCCAGCTCGCTCAGCATCTCCTCGGTGATCTCGTCGCCCGCCTCGGCATAGATGTAGCCGGTCTTGGGGTTGACGATGTCGCGCGCGACGAACCGGCCAAAGATCATGTCGTAGGGAACGAGAACCTCGCTCACCTCGCCCGAATCCTTCAGCTGCTTGACGGTGCGCGGCGTCACCTTCTTGCCGGCCTCGGCGATCACCTCGCCATTGGCGGCGTTGACGATGTCATGGGTCGGCTTGGTGCCGCGGATGCGGTCAGGGAAGAACGGGGTCGCCCAACCCTTGTCCTTCACGTTCCGGTAGGTGACCGTATCGTAATAGGCCTCCATGATCCCGTCCTGGTCGAGGCCGAGCGCATAGAGAAGCGTCGTCACCGGCAGCTTCCGGCGACGGTCGATCCGCGCGAACACGGTGTCCTTCGCGTCGAACTCGAAGTCGAGCCAGGAGCCGCGATAGGGGATGATCCGCGACGCGAACAGCAGCTTGCCGCTTGCATGGGTCTTGCCGCGATCATGGTCGAAGAACACGCCGGGGCTGCGGTGCATCTGGGAAACGATGACCCGCTCGGTGCCGTTGACGATGAAGGTGCCGTTCTCGGTCATCAGCGGCAGGTCGCCCATGAAGACGTCCTGCTCCTTGATGTCCTTGACCGAGCGCGCGCCCGTGTCCTCGTCCACCTCGAACACGATCAGGCGCAGCGTGACCTTCAGCGGCGCGGCATAGGTCATGTCGCGCTGCTGGCATTCCTCGACGTCGTATTTCGGCGCTTCCAGCTCGTACTTGACGAATTCCAGGATCGACGTCTCGTTGAAGTCCTTGATCGGGAAGACGGACTGGAAGACGCCCATCAGCCCCTCGCCGTCGATCGGCTCGGGCCCGTCGCCACTGTCCAGGAAGAGATCGTAGGAGGATTTCTGAACCTCGATGAGGTTCGGCATTTGCGCGACTTCGCGGATTTTTCCATAGAAGCGGCGGATCCGCTTATGACCGGAAAACGTCTGTACCATGCGTGAGATGTCCTCGTGCTGTTCTCGCGCGCGAACCGTTGGGCGGCGGTCGCGGCGAAAGCCCGTATCGGCCCTGGCATCCCATTCCGTCAGCGCGCTCCCACACGCGCTGCACCCGGATGCCACGCACCTTTTGCTATGTCCGCTTATGGATCGGCGAAGGTTTCGGCGAATCGGACACAGGAAAAGAAGCGGTTGAGGCTGGACACGCTCATATGCGCGCCCAGCCCCGGCTTTTCAACCCCCGGCAAGACCGGGGGTCTCGTAATCGAGATTACTTGAGCTCGACTTCGGCGCCCGCTGCTTCCAGCTTGCTCTTGAGCTCTTCCGCCTCGGCCTTGTCGACGCCTTCCTTGACGGGCTTGCCGCCGGCTTCGACCAGTTCCTTGGCTTCCTTGAGGCCCAGGCCGGTGATGGCGCGGACTTCCTTGATCACGTTGATCTTCTTGTCGCCTGCGGACTTCAGGATCACGTCGAACTCGGTCTGCTCTTCTGCAGCCGCGCCGCCCGCATCGCCTGCCGGGCCCGCCATCATGACGGCGCCGCCGGCTGCCGGCTCGATGCCGTACTCGTCCTTGAGGATGTTCTTCAGTTCAGCCGCTTCGAGGAGGGTCAGGCCCACGATCTCTTCTGCGAGTTTCTTGAGGTCAGCCATGTGTCTGTTCCTATGCTTTCAGTTCTGTTGGTCCGGTTTGCCACGTACCCCGTGCCACCCCGGCCCGTCCAATGCCTTTGACTTACGCCGCTTCGCGCTCTTCCAGCGTCGACAGGATCGACGCGATGTTGGAAGCCGGTGCGCCGATGGCGCCCGCGATGTTGCTGGCAGGTGCGCCCAGGCACGCCACGACGGAAGCGATGAGCTCCTCGCGCGACGGCATGGCTGCAACGGCTTTCACACCGGCCGGGTCGAGGATCTCGTCGCCCATTGCGCCACCGATCACGACGAGCTTGTCGTTCTCCTTGGCGAAATCCTGAACCGCCTTGGCCGCAGCCACGGGGTCTTCGGAATAGGCGAGGACCGTCATTCCCGACAGGACGTCACCCATGCTCTGAGCAGGGGTTCCCTCCAGGGCGATCTTGGCGAGCCGGTTCTTCGCGACGCGCACCGCACCACCGGCCTCACGGACCTTGGTGCGGAATGCGGTCATCTCGGCAACGGAAAGGCCGGTGTAGTGCGAGACCACAACGACACCAGAGTCCGTGAAGATCTGGTTGAGCTCTGCCACAACCGCTTCTTTTTGGGCTCTATCCACAGTGTTGCTCCTTTTTGGCGAGGTTGCCCCCGCCGGCTCACGTTGACGGGCGCGAACGCCCGTCCCTTGGGTTCCCGTCCGGGGACCGCCAAGACCTGCCCGAGGGCAGAACTTCGACACGTTCCCCGTCTATGGCAGGATTTAACGGCTCGGGTACATCCGCACCTGTTGCCCACCCACCGTCTCGGACGGCTGGGGGTCGGCCTTGGCCGTCCCCCGGAACATCCCCGCCCTCGCGGACGGGGAATCTCTTATTCGGCGACCGCGTCGGCCACGTCGATCTTGACGCCCGGACCCATGGTCGAGGTCAGCGCGATCGACTTGAGGTAGGTGCCCTTGGCACCCGACGGCTTCGCCTTGTTCACGGCGCTGATGAACGCCTTGACGTTCTCGACCAGCTTGTCCGCGTCGAAGGACGCCTTGCCGACGCCCGCGTGCACGACACCGGCCTTCTCGGCCTTGAACTGGACCTCACCGCCCTTGGCCGCCTCGACCGCCTGCTTGACGTCCATCGTCACCGTGCCGACCCGCGGGTTCGGCATCAGGTTGCGCGGGCCGAGGATCTTGCCCAGACGACCGACGATCGGCATCATGTCCGGCGTCGCGATGCAGCGGTCGAAGTTGATGTTGCCGGCCTGAACCTGCTCCATCAGATCTTCCGCGCCCACGATGTCCGCACCTGCCGCTTCGGCTTCCTCGGCCTTGGGACCGCGGGCGAAGACCGCCACGCGCACCGTCTTGCCGGTGCCGTTCGGCAGGGTCACCACGCCGCGCACCATCTGGTCCGCGTGGCGCGGATCGACGCCCAGGTTCATCGCGATCTCGACCGTCTCGTCGAACTTGGCGGAGGCATTGCCCTTCACCAGCTCGACCGCCTCGGTCACGGTCACGTTGTGCTTGTCCTCGAAGGCAGCCTTGGCTGCCGTCATGCGCTTGCCCAGCTTCGCCATCACTTCACCTCCAGGCCCATCGACCGGGCGGAGCCCAGGATGATCTTCATCGCGCCTTCGATGTCGTTGGCGTTGAGGTCGGTCATCTTCGCCTCGGCGATCTCGCGCACCTGCTTGAGCGTCACGGAACCCGCGGTTTCCTTGCCGGGGTTGTTCGCGCCGGACTTCAGCTTGGCCGCCTTCTTGAGGTAGTAGCTCGCGGGCGGCGTCTTGATGTCCATCGTGAACGACTTGTCCACGTAGTAGGTGATGACGGTCGGGCACGGTGCGCCGACTTCCATCTCCTGCGTCTTGGCGTTGAACGCCTTGCAGAATTCCATGATGTTGATGCCGCGCTGACCCAGCGCCGGGCCCACGGGCGGGGACGGGTTCGCCTTGCCGGCGGGCACCTGCAGCTTCAGCTGCCCTGCAACCTTCTTGGCCATGATGGCCTCCTTCTCTCACGCCGTCGGGTCGCGACCCTCGGGCTCTTCGTGATGTGGTCCGGTCCGGGGCGCGCGCGCCCCTCGCCTCCCACGCGCTACATCAGGCGCCCTTGCGCACCTGCGTGTATTCCAGCTCGACCGGGGTCGCCCGACCGAAGATCGAGACCGTCACCTTCAGGCGCTGGTTCTCGTCGTCCACTTCCTCGACCATGCCGGCGAAGCTCTCGAACGGCCCGTCGGTGACCGTGATCTGCTCGCCCACGTCGAAGCTGATGAGGGTGCGCGGCTTGTCCACGCCCTCCTGCACCGCCTGGGTCAGCCGGTCGACCTCCGCCTGGCGCAGCGGCGAGGGCTTGCCCTGCGGGCCGAGGAACCCGGTCACGCGATTCGTGTCGTTGACCAGGTGATAGGCGCGGTCGGTCATCTCCATGTTCACCAGCACGTAGCCGGGCATGAAGCGCTTTTCCGTCTCGACCTTCTTGCCGCGACGCACCTCCACGACCTGCTCGGTCGGGACCAGCACGTCGAGGATCTCGTCCTGCATGCCCTGCTGTTCGGCCTGCTCCAGGATCGATTCCTTCACCTTCTTCTCGAAGTTCGAGAGGACGTGGACCGTGTACCAGCGTGCAGCCATGTCGCGTGTTCACCTTGATTCCCGGACTTTCGCCCGGCGTTATTTCCATGTTCCCGAAACGAAAGCGGGCGCGCCGTCTGTGTCAGGCGCGCCGTTCATGGGGAAAGTCCGCCTGCCTCTACCCCCGCGCGCGGGGAAGATCAACCACCCAGCGACAGAATCTGCTGCAGCCCGAACGAGATGATGCGGTCGACGAGGAAGAAGAAGATCGCGGCGATGGTCGCCATGACGAAGACCATGATCGTGGTCAGCACGACCTCGCGCCGCGTCGGCCAGACGACCTTGGCGGTCTCGTTGCGCACTTCCTGGACGAATTCGGCGGGATTGGACCGGGCCATCGCATTCTCCTCGTCATCTTCGTCGGGCTGGCAGGGGCAGCAGGACTCGAACCCGCGACCCTCGGTTTTGGAGACCGATGCTCTACCAACTGAGCTATACCCCTATGGGCCATCGCCCGACAGACGTGCGAATACGAGGTTTGCGCGGGCGGTGCAAGGGGCCGCGACGCCCATTTCGCGCCCCGCGCCCGCATTCGCGCGAGTCGCGATCGGCAACCTTTTGCCGGGACGCGTCGTTGATCAGGCAGAGTGAGCGTGATTCGACGCCGCCCGCGCGGCGAGAAAGGTTTTTGACATGTTGAAGTTTCCGATGGCGCTGAGCGCCGCAGCCCTCGTGGCCACTGCCGCCGCTGCCCAGACGACGAGCGTCGATTCCGACCTGATGGGCCGTGATCGCACCGTCCTGGGTGTGACGTCGCAACTGCTGACCGAGGATGGCCCGATCCTGCTTGACCCGGTCGAGCGCCCCGCGCCGCTGACGTTCGCCGCGATCGGGGAGCCGGTGGTGACCTCCGACGGCATCCGCATAGGGGAGATCGAGCGCGTCGACGGCATCTCGAACGGTAGCGTTTCGCAACTGACCGTCGATCTCGACGAGACCGTCACTCAGTCCCTGACCCAGTCGCTCGACCAGCTGACGATCGCCGCCGGCGGGACGACCCGCACTGAGGACGGCCTGATGCTGACGCTCGACACCCTTGAGGTGAAGCAACTGCTGGAGGCGAACGGCTCCTGATTTCCCCGCGGGGAAATGGTCAGCACCGCTGACCGAACCGACCCGACATGAAAAGGCCGCCCCGGACATCCCGGAGCGGCCTTTCGCATATCTTAGGGGGCGCGGCTCTTAGGGGGCGCGGCGCCCTTACCGATCACTCGATGATGGATGCGACGACGCCTGCGCCGACGGTGCGGCCGCCTTCGCGGATGGCGAAGCGGAGCTTCTCTTCCATCGCGATCGGGGCGATCAGCTCGACCTTGAACTTCAGGTTGTCGCCCGGCATCACCATCTCGGTGCCCTCGGGAAGCTCCACCGTGCCCGTCACGTCCGTCGTGCGGAAGTAGAACTGCGGACGGTAGTTCGCGAAGAACGGCGTGTGCCGGCCGCCCTCTTCCTTGGTCAGGATGTAGGCCTCGGCCTCGAACTTCGTGTGCGGCTTGACCGAGCCGGGCTTGCACAGCACCTGGCCGCGCTCCACGCCCTCACGATCCACGCCGCGCAGCAGCGCACCGATGTTGTCGCCCGCCTCGCCGCGATCGAGCAGCTTGCGGAACATCTCGACGCCCGTGCAGGTCGTCTTCTTGGTGTCGCGGATGCCGACGATCTCGATCTCGTCGCCCACGTTGATCACGCCACGCTCGACGCGGCCGGTCACAACCGTCCCGCGGCCGGAGATCGAGAACACGTCCTCGATCGGCATCAGGAAGGGCTGGTCGATCGCGCGCTCGGGATCGGGGATGTACTCGTCCACCGCGGCCATCAGCTCGGCGATCTTCTCCGAACCGATATTGTCGTCACGGCCTTCGAGTGCGGCCAGCGCCGAACCCGCAACGATCGGAATGTCGTCGCCCGGGTACTCGTAGGAGCTCAGCAGCTCGCGGATCTCCATCTCGACGAGCTCCAGCAGCTCCTCGTCGTCGACCTGGTCGACCTTGTTCATGAAGACGACCATGTAGGGGATGCCCACCTGGCGGCCGAGCAGGATGTGCTCGCGCGTCTGGGGCATCGGGCCGTCGGCCGCGTTCACCACCAGGATCGCGCCGTCCATCTGCGCCGCACCGGTGATCATGTTCTTCACGTAGTCGGCGTGGCCGGGGCAGTCGACATGCGCGTAGTGACGCTTGTCGGTCTCATACTCCACGTGCGCGGTCGAGATGGTGATGCCGCGGGCCTTCTCTTCGGGCGCGCCGTCGATCTCGTCATACGCCTTGAAGTCGCCGAACTGCTTGGTGATCGCCGCGGTCAGCGTCGTCTTGCCGTGGTCAACGTGACCGATCGTCCCGATGTTCACGTGCGGCTTCGTGCGCTCGAACTTTGCCTTTGCCATGTCT